>JAKQBR010000387.1 GCA_029574005.1 Deltaproteobacteria bacterium
CCTGCAGCCATTCCGCGGCAGGATGGGCGTACAGAAGTACTGGGAGCCTGCTTGTTTCGAAGAATGGGCTTGCCTTGCGAGATCGATCGGTATACGGTATGTTGCTTCCGGACCGCTGGTACGCAGCTCATACCTGGCGCGTGAGCTCTTGGAAGGGATGCACCGGCATGCGGTTCGTGCGGATTGATCTTAGAGATAGTGGAGTGACATTATGCGCGCAATCAAGATCGGCTTAATCGGGTTCGGCACCATCGGCGCCGGCGTGGCCAAGACGCTCCTTTCAAACCGCGGCCTTCTCGAGAAGCGTCTGGGTTTTCCCCTGAACCTCAAGACCATCGCGGACATCGACATCACCCGCGACCGGGGGATCAAGCTGCCCAAGGGCATGCTGGTGAGCGACGCCAATCTCATCATCAAGGACCCGGAGATCGATATCGTGGTGGAACTGGTCGGCGGCACGGAACCGGCCCGCACCTTCATCCTGAACGCCCTGAAGGCCGGCAAGCACGTGGTGACCGCCAACAAATCGCTCCTGGCCACCAAGGGCAAGGGCATCTTCGACACCGCCCAGTCCTGCGGCCGGGACCTGTACTTCGAGGCCGCGGTGGGAGGGGGCATCCCGATCATCAAGACACTGCGCGAATCCCTGATCGCCAATAACTACGAATTCATCTACGGCATCATGAACGGCACCTGCAACTATATCCTGACCGAGATGACCGAACGCGGCTCCACGTTCCAGGAGGCCCTGGCAAAGGCGCAGGAGCTGGGATATGCCGAGGCCGACCCCACGCTGGACATCGAGGGTCTGGACGCGGCCCACAAGCTTGCCATCCTGTGCAGCCTGGCCTACGGGACCGCCCCGGACATGAAGGGGGTGTACGTGGAAGGCATCTCCAAGCTCGACATCCTGGACATCACCATTGCGCGCGAGCTGGGCTACAAGGTGAAACTCCTGGGCATGGCCATCGACCGCGGCGAGATGGTCGAGGCGCGCGTACATCCCGTGCTGATCCCGTTCAACTACCTCCTCTCCAAGGTTGACGGCGTCTTCAACGCCTTCTACGTGAAGGGCGACATCGTCGACTCCACCCTCTTTTACGGCCGCGGCGCGGGCATGCTGCCGACGGCCTCGGCGGTCTTGAGCGACATCGCCGATATCGCCCGCAACATCCAGACCGGCATCGCCGGTAGGATCCCGCACCTGGGCTATCGCAAGGACCAGAGCATGAAGCGGAGCTTCCTGCCCATCGACGACATCAGCTCGAACTACTACCTGCGCATCAATGTCATGGATCGGCCGGGGGTGCTTGCCCAGATCGCCGGCGTCTTAGGCGAAAAGGACATCAGCATCCTGACCGTCATCCAGAAGGGCCACCAGGAAGGCGGGTTCGTGCCCATCGTGATGCTCACCCACGAGGCCAAGGAGTCGAACATCAAGTCCGCGGTCAAGTCGATCGCGGCGCTGAAGATGGTCAACGGGAAACCCGTGGTGCTGAGGGTCGAGGACAAGGCGATCAAAAAACACGCTCAGAGATGAACGCTTACGGGGAAAGGGGATGGGCTTGAAAACGATCATTCTCTTGGGCGACGGCATGGCGGATGTCCCGCTGCCCGAACTGGGCGGCCTGACCCCGCTCGAGGCGGCCCGCACGCCCAACCTCGACCGGATCGCAGCGCTAGGCGCGCTGGGAATGGTCAGAACGGTCAAACCCGGTTTTCCGCCGGGCAGCGACGTGGCCAACCTGGCCGTGCTGGGCCTCGACCCCAGCCGGTACTATTCCGGAAGGGCGCCGATCGAGGCCGTGAGCATCGGGGTCGGTCTGTCCGAGAACGATACCGCCTTCAGGATCAACCTCGTCACCATCACGGAGGATGAGAACGGACCGGTCATGGAGGATTACTGCGCCGGCCATATCAGCACACCCGAGGCCTCAGAGCTGATCGAGGCGCTCAAGCCTCGACTCATGCGACACGCCGGCCTATCCCTGTATCGGGGGGTGGAGTACCGGCACCTCATGGTGATCAGCGGTTTCGACCACCCCGGGCTCAAGACCACGCCCCCGCATGATATCATCGGATCCCCCATCAAGGCGTACCTGCCGGACGATGACTTCCTGAAAGGGCTGATCACCGAATCCATGCAGGTGCTCAAGGACCATCCGGTCAACCGCGCCAGGGCCCTGAAGGGCAAACGCATGGCGAGTGCCATCTGGCCGTGGGGCGAAGGCAAGGGCCTGCGCATGCCGACCCTCAAGGAGGAGTTCGGGATCTCCGGCGCCATGATCTCGGCCGTGGACCTGTGCAAAGGGCTGGGAAAACTGAGGGGCATGGAGGTCATCACCGTGGCCGGCGCCACCGGCTGGATCGACACCGACTACGCCGGCAAGGCCGAGGCTGCCCTGGCGGCCCTTGAGCGCCACGATCTGGTCTACGTGCATATCGAGGCGCCGGACGAGGCCGGGCATGGCGGGCTCCTTACGGAAAAGATCCAGGCCATCGAGGACATCGACGCGCATGTGCTGGGGCGCATGCTGCCGCGCCTGGACACTCATGTCAGGGACTACCGGCTGCTCTTCATGCCCGACCATCCTACCCCCATCCCGAAGCGCACCCATACCGCCGATCCGGTGCCGTTCCTGGTGTATGAAAGCATGAAAAAGCAGGCGCATCCCGGACAGCGCTTCACCGAAAAGGACGCCGCCGCGACCGGGGTATTCATCGAGGCCGGATATGAGCTGCTGGGCAGGCTCGTTCGTCTGGAACCACCTGTCCTGATGGGATGATCCCGCGGCAAGGCGCGGGGGTTACTTGAAGGCCTGAAGAAAGCTGCTCTGCTTCTCGATCTCCAGGTCGAGCTGGGCCATGAGGTTCTGGATATCCTGGGTGGAAAAATCCTTTTTCAGACCGAAGAGCGCCGGCAGCATGGCGCGGTCGATGGGCAGGAAGGAGTACTCGCGGGTGGGCGATATGCCCTTCATGGTGCAGATGATATCGGCCAGGTGGACCAGCGCCACCATCACATCGTCATTCCCGTGCGCCATGTGCCCGTGGTGGCAGGCCACCGCATCGGTGATCTCCTGGGGAAACATCCATGAATTAAGGAGCCTGCCGCCGATCTCGGCGTGCGTGATGCCGCAGAAATCGCGTTCAACCGCGTGGTAGGTCCGGATATTGTCGGTATCGTAGAGCGTGGCGAGCATGTAGTCGAAGACATCCGGCACATACTGGCACAGAAAGATCTTGCCGATATCATGCAGCAGTCCGGCCACGAAGTACTTGCCGTCGAGCTTGAGCTTGAAAAAGCCCGCCAGCATCCGGGTGGCCACACCGGCGCTGAAGCTGTGGCCCCAGAGCTTTTCGGTGAAATCCGTGCCCCGGCGGCCGAACATCTTGACGACCGACATGCCCAGGGCGATGTTCTGGATCTCACGAAAACCCAGTACGACCACGGCATGGGCGACGGTCGAGACCTTCTTGATAAAACCGTAATAGGGCGAATTGGCCACTGACAGTATCTTGCTGGTCAGGGCCGGATCGTTTTCGATGATCTTGGTGAGGTCCTTGGCCGAGGCCCGCTTGTTGTGCGTGATCTCGACCACCTCCTGCACGATGGTCGGCAGGGTCAGGATGTCCTGTGCCCTGGAGAGCACATCCAGGATGCGGTTGCGAGTTTTCTCGGGATTCGGCACCGGTTCCACAGTAACCATCTCGGATGCTTGTGCCCGCGACTTTACAGGCAAACCGGACCGAACATCCCTTAGGCAAACGGGTTTTGTTTGACACCCCGGCGTTCTTAGCCTATAAACGGCCCAGAATTGATTCGCAAGTGGGGGGTAACCATTCGGCACAGATGGCACAGGGCGCTTTCTTGGAATTTGAAAACGTCTCGAAACGTTTTGGGAGCATACGCGCCGTTGCCGATGCCTCGCTGGCCATCAACAAGGGCGAGTTCTTTTCCCTGCTGGGCCCCAGTGGCTGCGGCAAGACCACCCTGCTGCGCATCCTGGCGGGCTTTGAGCGCCCCGACAGCGGCCGTGTCTACCTGAACGGCCAGGACATTACGCATATCCCCCCCAACAAGCGCAAGGTCAATACCATCTTCCAGAGCTATGCCCTCTTCCCCCACTTGACCGTGCGGGAAAACATCGCCTTTGGCCTGAAGATCGAAAAGCGGCCGAAAAGGGAGATCGACGACGAGGTGGCCCGCATGCTGGCGCTGATCCAGATGGAGGATCAGGCCCACAAGTATCCTGACATGATCAGCGGCGGTCAGAAACAGCGCGTGGCCATTGCACGGGCGCTCATCAAGCGTCCGGAGGTGCTGCTGCTGGATGAGCCCCTGG
>JAKQBR010000393.1 GCA_029574005.1 Deltaproteobacteria bacterium
CCTCGCAGACTCATAGCCTGGCGAACAAATTAAGGATTTTTACATGTATCCCTGTTTCTTCAAGAGTTCTTCCCACGCCGTATCGCGCGGGGCGTTTTTCATCAACAAACGCTCCACATATTTGCCGATCACGTCAAATTCGAGGTTCACCCTAGCACCTGGCCCCTTGAGTGTCAAGGAAGTGGATGCAAGCGTGTGCGGGATGATGTTGAGCGTGAAGGACTGCGTGTTCATGGCATTGACGGTCAACGACACGCCGTCTACGGCGATCGAACCTTTCTCGATCACATAGCGCGCATACTCCTGCGGCAGATCGATGACCAGCCGCAATGACTCGCCCACCATGACCTTTTCTCGGATGGAAGAGACCGTATCCACATGTCCCAGGACCAGGTGCCCGCCAAGGCGGGCGGACAGCGTCAGGGCCCGCTCGAGGTTTACCTTGGCGCCCGGCTTGAGCTGGCCCAACGTGGAGCGCCCAATCGTCTCGGCCGAGGCCAGGGCCGTGAACCGGCCGCCGTTTCTGGCGGTCATGGTCAGACAGACGCCGTCAACGGCGATGCTGTCGCCCAAGGCGTCGCGCGTGAGGTCCAGCCCGGACTCGATTTCCAACGCCATGCCCATCTGCTGGGACTTCAGCGCCAGCACACTGCCGACTGACTCGATGATGCCGGTAAACATCTTATCCCTCCCTATGGGCCGTGACCAGCACGTCGCCGCCGATCATCTCGACCTCGTCCAGGACCAGATCGAGGGCCTGATCGATCCTTTGCGGAGCGCCCCAGTCGATCATGGGCATCCCACCGCCCAAGAGCTTGGGCGCCATAAAGATGCGCACCTGGTCAAAGAGATCCGTCTTCAGGATGCTGGAATAGATCCTCCCTCCCCCTTCGACCATCAGGCTGTGCAGACCGAGCGACCCGAGGTGGGCGAGGATCGCTTTCCAGTCCAGCGTTCCTTGCGCCGGGGCGTCCAGGTGGACGACTTTTGTGCCGCCGGCCGCCAGGTCCGGACGCTTCTCGGGCCTGACCGTGGTAAACACCAGGCAGCGTTCTCCCAGACAGAGGGCCTGGGCCGGGATCTGCAACTCAGGATCGATGATCACCCTGAGAGGGTCCCGTCCGCCTTCGATCCGGCAGGTCAGGAGCGGGTCGTCCTTTATCACGGTGCCGATGCCCACCAGCACCGCGTCGAACTCGTTGCGCCACACATGCACCTTTTTCCGGGAGGCCTCGGAGCTGATCCATTTCGAGTCTCCGCCCGCGGCAGCGATCCTGCCGTCCAGGGTCACGGCGGCCTTGACCATGACAAAGGGCCGCTTGTGCATCATCCAGTGGGTGTACCAGCGGATCAGATCCCTGGCCTCGTCCTCACACACCCCGCTGACGACCTCGATGCCCGCGTCCACAAGCTCCTGTCTGCCCTTGCCGGCCATGATCGGGTTGGGATCGCGTGTGGCGATCACCACACGCCTCAGGCCCGCTGCGATGATGGCCCTGGTGCAGGGCGGGGTCTTGCCGAAATGGCGGCACGGCTCCAGGGTGACATACAAGGTCGCGCCCTTGGGGTCCTCTTTGCAGGACTTCAGGGCGAAGATCTCGGCGTGCGGCTGACCGGCGGCCGGGTGGAACCCTTCTCCGATTATCCGCCCGGCCTTGACGATCACGGCGCCGACCGGCGGATTGGGCGCGGTGCGGCCCAGACCTTTCCGGGCCTGCTCAAGCGCCTGAAGCATAAAGGTTGTATCTTCGGCATGCATACTCCGACGCAAAACATTGTCTTGACGCTAAGTCAACTTGAAAATGCGCGTGATCGCAAGTCTGACCAGGAATTAGAATCGAGGTGCTCTTGGTCCGATGAGGGAAAAAGGGAGAGTATCACTTGTCTGGCATTGACTTCTCCAGGGTTCAATCCTCAAGCGTATGACCGGGAATCTTATTGAAGTCGCGGAGATTATCGGTTACCGGATTACATCGGTAACCTTGTTGCGCAGCCACTCCACCCAGACATCGAAGCCCTGGCCGGTCTTGGCCGAGACCGGGAAGATGGCGATATCGGGATTGAGCCGCTTGGCATAGGCCTCAACCTGCTCGAAATCAAAATCGAAGTGCTTGGCGCAGTCGATCTTGTTGATCAGCAGGGCGTCTACGATGGTAAACATGAGCGGGTACTTGAGCGGTTTGTCGTGCCCCTCGCAGATGGAGAGGATCATGACGTTGAAGCTGGCGCCGGTGTCGAACTCGGCCGGACACACCAGGTTGCCCACGTTCTCCAGGATGATCAGGTCCAGGTCCTGGGTGCCTATTTCGATCAGGCCCTGCTCGGTCATGTATGCGTCCAGGTGGCACATGCCGCCGGTATGCAGCTGGATTGTCTTGACCCCGGTTTGGGCCACCTTGAGGGCATCCACGTCCGAATCGATGTCCGCTTCCATGACCCCGATCTTCAGCTCGTCTTGCAGGGCATTGATGGTCCTGATCACCGTCATGGTCTTGCCCGAGCCGGGCGAGGACATCAGGTTCATCAGGCATGTCCTATCGGCCTTCAGTTTCGCCCTCAGTTCATGCGCGGCCTTGTCGTTGTTGTCCAGCACGCTCTTTTTTATTTCAATGATGCGCACGTTATCCATGAGTTTTCTCCTCGATACCGATCTCCTTGATGAACAGACCCCGGCCGTCGATGATGTCGCAGTGTTCGCCCCCGCAGGTCGGGCACTTCAGATCCGAGCGCATGGGGTTGTAGGTGGTGGCGCAATCCGTGCAAAACACGCTGGCCGCAATGGTTTCGATCACCAGCTGAGAGCCTTCGAGCATGGTCCCCTCCACCACCACGGGATAGAACTCGGTGAGATAGCGGGCCTCGATCCCGCTGATCTCACCCAGTTGCAGCACGACCTTGAGCACCTTTTTCGCGTTGTTCTTGGCCGCATACTCCTCGGTCATCTTCACGAAACTCACTACGATGCCCATCTCATGCATATTTGATCCCCTTGGTATCTTCTAATCTTTGATAAATACGTTCTTCACTCCCTTGGCCACGATCCGGGCGGCACGCGCCATGGCATAGCCCACGGCCCGGGTATAGAACTCCGTCCAGGTCGGCGCCGGCGCGTCTTCCCTGACCCTTTCAAGGTGGATGGCGTCGAAATCGCAGCGCTTGGTGCATACCCCACAACCCACGCATTTCTGCTGGTCAACAATGGAGAGGCCGCATTTGAGACAGCGCTCGACCTCTTTGCGCACCTGCTCCTCGGTGAGGCCCTGGCGCAGGTCCTTGAACGTGACCTTGGCGGCCGCGGCATCCACGGCCCCGGTCTTCTGCCGGGGCATGCGGTCCCATCCTGAGGTGTCGAGATTCTGCTTGTCCAATGCCCTAAACTCGCGCTCGCGGCAGATGGTGAGATTCAGTCCCTGGATATAGCGGTGGATGGATTCCGCAGCCTGCTTGCCCATGGCGATGGCGTCGATGGCGAACTTGGGTCCGGTAACCGCATCGCCGCCCGCGAACACATCCGGCACCGTGGTCTGATGGGAAACATCATTAACCCGTATTCTCTTGCGGGCATCGAAGATGAACTTCTCGTCCTTGGTCAGATCGCCCCATTCGATCACCTGGCCGATGGCCAGCAGCACCTTGGAGGCCTCCACCGTGATGGTCACGCTCTCGTCGTACTGGGGCGCGAAGGCGCCGTTCTCGAACAGGGACACGCACTTCTTGAACTCCACGCCCGTGACCTTGCTCTTCTTGGTAATGATGCGTTTGGGACCCCATCCGTGCCCCAGCACGATGCCCTCTTCTTTGGCCTCTTCCTGCTCTTCTTTCAGTGCCGGCATTTCAGAGGCGCTCTCCAGGCAGTAGAGGTTCACGGAAGACGCACCGGCCCGCACCGCGGTCCGCGCCACGTCGATGGCCACGTTGCCGCCGCCCACCACGACCACTGGACCTTCTAGCTTGAGTGTCGGATCGAGATTGATGGCGCGCAGGAACTCCACACCGGTGATCACATCGTCCAGCTCTTCGCCTTCCAGGCCGAGCGAGGCCCCCTTCTGGGCTCCGATGGCCAGATAAAAGGCATTGTAGCCCTGTTCACGCAGCTTCTGGATGGTGGTATCCTTGCCGACCTCAATGCCGGTGAAGAACTCCACGCCCAGCTCTTTGAGGATATCAATCTCGGCATTGATCACGTCGCGGTCCAGACGGAACGCGGGGATGCCCATGGTCAGCATGCCGCCCAGGAGCTTTTCCTTTTCAAACACGGTCACCTGATAACCTTCGATCGCCAGGTAGTAGGCGCAGGACAAACCGGCCGGACCGGCGCCGATGACCGCCACCTTCTTGCCGGCCTTGCCTCTGGGTTCGTACTGCTTCTTGATTTCCGGGATGAAGCGCACCTTGGCATCGAGCTCCTGGTCCGCGATGAACATCTTGATGGCGTCGATGGCCAGGGGTTCGTCCACGCTTCCGCGCGTGCACTCCTCTTCGCAGGGGTGCGGGCAGATGCGTCCGCACACGGCCGGGAAGGGATTGTCCTTCTTGATCACCTCCAGGGCCTCGCGGTACTTGCCCTCGGAGGCCTTCTGGATATAGCCCTGCACCGAGATGTGCGCCGGGCATTTGGTCTTGCAGGGTGCCGTGCCCTTGTTGGTCACCATGGTCCTCACCCGGTAATTGGGGTCCTGCCTGTCCTTGGTCCACAGCGTATCCCAGGAGGTTTCATATTTCTCGATCTGTGCCTCTTTGGCCTTGCAAAGGCCGTCTCCCAGCTTGATGGCGTTCATGGGGCAGATCTCCACGCAGCCGCCGCAGGCCACGCACTTGTCGTCGTCGATCGCGGCGCGAAAATTGGAGGCGCTAAACGCACCCCCGCCGAACTGCCGGGTCACCCGGAAACCGCTGCACGAACAGCCGCAGCAGTTGCAGATATAGGATGATTCATTCAGCCCGTCGGTGGCAAAAACGGTGTGGACCAGGCCGGCCTCTTCGGCCTTGTTCAGGATCTCGATGCATTCTTCCCGGGTGATCCTTCTACCGCGGCCGGTCTTTTCATAGTATTCGGCGTGCGGGCCGAACTGCAGGCAGATGCCTTCGATCGGATGCTCGCAGCCCTTGCCCAACAGCTTGTTGGCGTAGCGGCAGGCGCAGTCCGCGACCGAGTAGATGTCCGTGCTGTTCACAAAGGTCATGACGTCTTCGTGGGAAAGGATCTTGGGCTGCGCGACGACTTCCTCCCTGACCGGCACGATTTTCATCAGACCGCCGTCGATGGGTGAGATATTTCTTACCAGCCAGGCCATCTCGTCCGTGGCCTTGACGAACAGCTCGGCCATTTCCTTGTCCATGGTGCGGTAGTCCATCAGGTACTCGTACACGCCGGGGATGAACGGTGCCATGCGGTAGTAGGGCTTGCCGTTCACGAAATGCGCGAAGATGGCCCCGTGGTCGGCCATGTTCCAGAGCATATCGGCCACTTGCTTTTCAGGTTTGCCCACCTTACGGGCAAAATCCTCGGCCGATATGGGCGTCTTGGTCAGGTGCATGCCCAGCTCGCACTCTTCCTCGGAGATCAACTTTCTGAGGATCTTGGTCCAGACGGATTTTTCCGGAACCGGCCCGACAAAAAGGCCGCCGACATAGCTGATGTGGGTCGCAAATTTTGCATAACTGCTTCTCGCCATATATCTCTCCTCTTTAGTCTACATTGTCATAGTGACGGGTGCGTGCCTTCGGCCAACTGTTTCAGCTCCCTGCACATCTGCATCTGCATGATGCAGGACGGTACGCCGGCCAGGAAATCCAGGATGAAATCCACCACCGGGTTGATCGGGTCCCACACGGCCAGTCCCCTGGCCAGGAAGCGGGTCTTACCACCCGGCAGGGCAATCAGGTTGAAACTCCAATTCCAGGCCACGTGCCACTTCCATCCCTTGGGAGGCAGGAGCTCGATATCGCCGGGTTTGAGTTGGGGGCGGTCCTTGGAATCGGTCACCATGACCAGGTGCTTGTTCGGCTCCACGTCCACTACCCGCATGCCCACGCCGCTCTTGTGGAAACGGCAGAAATCGCCGGTCTTGAGTTGCCATTCCGGCACGATGCGGTAGGTATTATAGATGCCGAAGCCGAACAGGCGCTCCAGCTTTTCGAAGCTCATGAAGCCGGCGCGGTCCTGTCCGATCTGCACCAGCCAGGGCCAGACCTTGTCCGGCGGGGCGTCGATGGTGATGGCTTGGGTCATGTTGACCGGCGCATGCACACCACCCGGGATCAGGTCGTCGCCTGCCAGCGGCATGGTATGCTCGGCCGGGGTCGCGCCCCAGGTCGTAAGCCAGGTGCGTGCGAATCCTTTATAGGCCGCGGCCGTTCCACCGGCCGCAGCCATAAGCGCTGTCAATGTCTTCAGTTTCATATAATGCTCCTTAATTGCCTTCCTGCCAGGGGGTCTGGGTTACGATGGCAGTGGCCTGATATTGAGGCTGTTTAGCCACCTTGCGCAGATTGATGATGGTCTCCACGCCGATCTGTTTGAGCACGAAATTCAGCACCGAGGTGGGTATCTGTCCACCCGGGGATATGAGGCACTGGTAGGTTACTTCGGTCCCGCCTTCGGTCGGCTTCAGGATCCATTCCATCTCGCCCACGGGCATGTGGATAACGTTGCCGGACGTGATCTCCTTGTCGATCCTTTTGCCCACGATCCGTACCTCACCGGCAGGCTTGACGGCAAAGAAATCCATCCTGGCTACCAGGTCGCGGTCAGCTACCGGCCAGGGCAATCCCTGACGGAAGTACAGATATTTGGCGTCAGGCAGGTTCTTGAGCCCGGGCAGATCAACATTCTTGGTTTCCTTGGCCATGAACATGAAGCTCCTCCAGGCACCGAAATCGCGCAGCACGCTCTCCACAACCGCTACGGGCGCCGTGACGATGCCGATGGCCTTGTATTCCTCGACATCCGACTTTGAATTCGTGCGGGTATACTCGATGACCCCGGCCTTTTCATTGGTCTTCTTCCACGGACCGACCTTGGGAGCGTCCGCGGCTAAAGCGGTCGTGGCCAGCATAATCAAACACCCCAGGGTGCACATCGCTTGTTTCATGTAACGTCTCCTCTCTCAATTACGAATTTTTTATGATCTGATTGGCGGCATGGATGCCCGAGACCGACGCCGGTTCCAGACCCAGGCCGTTGTGGTCGCCGGCGATCAGAAGGTGCTCGTCGTACCGTTCGGCCAGGAACTCCCGGCCGTGCACATACATGGCCTTGTCCCAGTCGAAGCGGCCGATGAGCTCGTGCGTATCGAAATATTCGTCCAGATTTGCGTCCGGCGTGCGGGTATAGAGCATGTAGGTGCCGTCCCAGTTCACCACCAGGGCGCTGGCCGTGTATTCGTTGGAGAACAGATTCCACATCTTTTCGGCATAGATGGATTTGGGGCGGCCTTTGATATGGAAGGTATAGCAACGTGATACCCCGCGGATGGCTGGAATGCCCAGCAGTTCGGACGTGACCGCGGCCGGGGTAGCCATCACTACGTGCTCGGCCTTGTAGGTCTGTCCAGAGTGCGTCTTGATCTCATAGCCCTGTTTTTTTCTGGTTACGCTGACGGCCGCATCGAGCACCAGCTCCTGTTCCAGGATTTTCCGCATGCGATTTTCGTCGAAGCTGAACAGATATACCGGCAGCACGAGTCCCAGCGATACATTCAGGAAATCGAGCGTGGAGATCTTGTCATAGGATGTCAGGGTGCAGGCAAAGATGAACTTGCCCACGAAGCTGTTCACAGCCTGCCTCAGGTTCTTTTCGGCTACGAATTCTCCGGCCGGTTTATCAAAGATCGCCTGCATGAATGGATCAAGTTTCAAGGCCTCCTGGATTGGCATGCGCAGGCAGTTGCGCTTGAATCTTTCATAGTGCGGAAAGAAGATCAAAAGCTCTTTTACGAAACGCAGCAGCGATGGCAGGCAGCTCAATGTTTCCCGGCTCAGCGTGGCGAAGCGCTTGGAATGGTTGCTATGGAACATGACCTTGGTGGTATTGATCCAGCGTCCGGTGGTAAGAATTTTCCGGGCGTAATGATAGTTCTGCATCACGAACAGTGCCCCATAGTTTTCCTTGCGTTCGGGGTCGTAGAGGACACGCCCCCCGAGTCGGTCGGTGATCAGGATAAACGGCCTGTTATAGGCTTTGAGCCGCAAGGCGCATGACATGCCCGCCATGCCGCCGCCGATGATGATCGTCTTTGCCTGCATGTTGATGGTACCTCCTCGTGTTGTGGTGTCCGGGGCTTTCTATCCGTCTCTCCGGTTGTTGATAAGTAAATAATGAATCTCTTATGGTTCTTCATAAAAAAATTCTATGCGCAGGTTTTTTTGGCCGGACATTCCGTGCAGCGCATGTCGTAGGGGCATACCGTAAATGCTTTGGCGTATAGGTCGTCCCACACCTCTTTGAAACGGAAGACCGCGGCCTGATTGACCGTATAGATCATACGGTTGCTATCCCTGGTCACATTCAATATACCGATTGTTTTCAAGGCTTTAATGTGCTGTGAGGCCGCCGGCTGCGAAATGCCAAGTATCCTGGAAACATCCGTGACGCTCAAGGTCTCCTTGGTCCTGGAGAGCAGGATGCGTATGATCTTCAGACGGATCGGATCGGCCAGGGCCTGCAACGTGGTCGCCAGTTCATGTACGATGGTGAAATCATCAGTATGTAGCATTTGAGTATAACGATACGCTTATAATTGGCAACTGTCAATTATGAATATAATCTTTTCTTATATCCGAAAGGCCGGACTCCGGGAGGCCATCCACTTTAGGCGCAGGTCTCTTTTTTCGGGCACTCGGCGCAGCGGCTGATATTGTACGGACAGGGAGTAAACCCCTTGAGGAAAAAGGCATCGAACTTCATGTTGTAATTTTCCATCTCTTTGACATCGAGACTGTAATGCACGCGGTTGCCGACCTTGGTGGATATGATGATCCCTATCCTTTTCAGGATTTTGATATGCTGCGAAACCGCGGGCTGGGAGATGCGCAGGATCTTGGCAATATCGGTCACGCACAAGGCCTCGGCCTGTCGCGAGGCCAGGATGCGTATGATCTTCAAGCGCTGAGGATCGCCGAACGCCTTGGCGGCATTGGCAATATCGTTGACCATCATGTACGGAGTTCGAGACATGGGCTTCAGTTAAAAGCTTAAATGTATCGTTTGTCAATAACAACACGAACATCTTTCGTGTAGCTTTCCGGATTAAACATTAGAACATATTGGCCGAGGCATCGACCAGTTCTTTGGTTTGCCTGGCGATCTCTTTTAATATATCTGGGCCTAATCCAAGCAGCCGGGCGGATTCGACCTCAGCCAGGTCCAAACCATCGTCACCGGAGTGGCTCAACCCGAAAGTACGGGTAAGGATATTGGCCAAATGAACAACCAGGATTGATTTTTCGGTCTGCTCGTTCAGCACAGGCTTCTCGTGCATCCGGGCCACGCGTACGAATTGATCGGAAAATTCCCATTTTTTCAGCAGATCGGCACCCAACCGTTCGTGGGCATCCTTGAGTATGCTTGCGATGGTCGGGAGATCCAGGTTCTTCATGGACTCATCGTTTTTAGCCCTGAGCGTCGACATGCCCTGCAACAGGGGGATCTTGCCGATATCGTGGATGAGCCCCATGGTGAAGTAGCTCTCCTGCTCGCCCAGCCTGAGCCTTTCGGCTATGAGCCTGGCGCTGAAGGCCGTGGCCAGGGAATGCTTCCAGAGGTTTTCCATCAGCCCCTGCAGTTCCTTTTCATCGGTCTGGTACAGGTTGCGGTTGACGATGGCCATGACGATGTTGTCGGTTTCTTTTGTCCCTA
>JAKQBR010000399.1 GCA_029574005.1 Deltaproteobacteria bacterium
CCTGCACGGCGGTGTCCCCTCCGCCCACAACGACGAGGGCGCGGTCGCGGTAGAAAGGGGCGTCGCAGGTGGCGCAATAGGACACGCCCCGGCCGGTGAACTCCTTTTCACCGGGCACGCCCAGCTTGGCGTAGGCCGCCCCGCTGGCGATGATCAGGGCCCTGGCCGGATACTCCTGGCTGCCGAGCGCGCACCACCATGAACCGTCCTCCGAGGCCTTGATCGCGGTGATATCATCCTGCACGGCCTCCAGGCCGAAGCTCACAGCCTGTTCCTTGAAGCGTTCCACCAGGCCGAAACCGTCGATCCCGCCCGGGAACCCGGGATAGTTTTCGATCAGGTCTGTGGTGGTGATCAGGCTGGGCGAGAAGGTGCTCTCGATCAGCAGGGTCTTCATCTTGGCCCGGCTGGCGTAGATCCCGGCCGTCAAACCGGCCGGTCCGCCTCCGATAATGACGATGTCATATGTCTCCATGGACGCTCCTGTACGTAATCGTGCGGATCTTGAAAAGGGGGCGTGCCCACCGTGTGTACCATAAAATTCTCAAGCGAATTAATCAAGGGGCAAGTGCGGCGGAACCGGCCCGCCGAGGACGGGGGATGCCGGCGCCGGCGCGCATCCGGCCCCGAGCGCCTTGAGACCGCGCGCGCAAGGTTTTCGCGACTTTACAAATGCGGACGAGACATATATAGTGTGCCCGATATTTTTAAATGAAACGGGGGTGGCATGCGACGCAACGGGAATGTTGCTGTGATCATTATCATCATCCTGGCGGTAGCGTTCTCCCTGTTCCTGATCATTCCTTTCGGCGGGCGGGTCGGTCTGCTGAGAGAGGCTACCATCTCGTTCCTCCTGCGCAAACCCCCGCGCTTCATCTCCATGGACATCAGCCTCAACAAGGTCCCCGGCTCGGTCAAGGCCGGAGAATCCCTGATGATCAAGGGTGATGAAACCCTCGTCGTCAACCGCATCAACGCCAACACCTTCTTTCCCCGTTATCTCACGGTCGACATCCCCGGATTCGGGAAAGCCAACGACCTCCACGAGCCGATCCAGACGGCCGAGATCAGGAAGCAGCTCTTGAGCACCGGTCTCAGGTCCATGCCGATCGATGTGTACTATATCGACCACCCCATCGCCAAGATACCCCTGGTCATCGAGGTCACGGCCGATGAATTCATGCGCCGCCTTTCCAAGGTCACGGACGTTCAGGAGAAGATCTCCATCCTCAGAAGCGCCCATGCCTCCTTCCCCGACAACCCGTATTTTCTGAACACCCTCGAACAGCTCCTGCTCCAGCAGGCGGATTACGAAGGCCTGGTGCGTCTCTATAAAACCATCCTCGAACGCGAACCCGGCAACCTCAAGGCCCAGGAACGTCTCTCGGGATATTACATCAAGCTGGGCAGGCTGGATGAGGCGCGCGATATCGATGCCGCGATCGTGGGACAGGGGCTTCCGTCCGCCGAAACCTACCGCCGCATGGCCTTGACCGCGGAAAAACAAGGCCAACAGGACGAACGCATCGCCCACCTGGAAAAGGCGCACGCCATCGAGAGGGACAACGAGGATGTCATCATCGACCTGGGCAAGGCCTACACGGATGCGGGCGATTCGGCCAAGGCGATGGAGCTCTACCGCTCGGCGGCGCCGCGCGCGCGGCGCAAGGAGATCCTGGTCCCCGTCATACAGGACGCCTTGGAGCGCAAGGACTTCAAGGAGGCCGAACCGCTCCTGAAGCGCTACGTCGGCCTGTACCCGAACGACAAGAACGCCGTAGCGCAGCTGGGACAGCTCATGGGCAACCTGGGAGACCCGTCCTCACAGATCGACTACTACCGGAAGGCATCCCGGCTTTCGCCGAATGACCCGATCCTGCTCTATAACCTGGCCGTGGCGCATGACAAGGCCGGAAACGCCAAAGAGGCCCTGGACGCTTACAAGGCCATGCTGAAGATCAAGCCGGGTGATGCCGACGCCTTGACGCGGGCGGCGGCGCTGTCACTGAAGACCGGGCGGCACGCCGACGCTTACCGGTATTATTCCGCCCTGGTGAAGAAAAGCGGCTCCCGCGACAACCTGAAGGGACTTCTCAGCGCCGCCACCGGCCTCCGCGATACGGACAAGATCATCAGCGCCGCCACGGAGTACCTCGAAAAGGCCAAGGACTACGAAGTGGCCATGCAATTGGGGTATGCGCATGAAGCCAAGGCCGAGGGGCTCAAAGGCAGGGCCCGCGCCAGGGCCCTGAATGAGGCCCTGGACGCCTATAACCTGGCGATACGCCTCAATCCGTCTTCGGAAAAGGCCGGCCAGAAGATCGTGGATCTGAAGATAGAGATCCTGCGTCTCATGAAGACCCCCTGAGAAGGCATGGCCATGTCACGAATGGAGCACGACGCCGCGTCGCCGAGGGTACGTAAGCCCGGCCACCATGTATCGAAGCGCACCTTTGCCGTGGGCGATATCCACGGATGCCGGGACAAGCTCGACGATCTGCTGCAGAAGATCGCGCCCACGCAGGAGGACACCCTGATCTTCCTGGGCGATCACATCGACCGGGGCGACGCATCCAAGCAGGTCGTCGATCGCCTCATCGAACTGACGTCGACCTGCCGCTGTATCTTCCTCAGGGGCAACCATGAGGACATGTTCCTGCAGTACCTGGAATGGGGCACGAACCGCGAGATCTATCTGCTCAACGGCGGCCAGACCACGCTGAGGTCCTACTGCGGAGAAGAGGTCCTGTCGCACAGCCTGGTGGCCAGGGCCCTGCCCATGAGCCACCGGGGCTTCTTCGAACGCCTGGCGTGGTACCACGAAGACGCCCACTATATCTACGTGCATGCCGGCTTGAGGCCCGGCGTGCCGCTCATCAAGCAGCGCCATGCCGATCTGATCTGGATCCGGGAAGAGTTCATCCGCAAGCAGACCCAGCTCGAAAAAAAGGTCATCTTCGCCCACACGCCCGTCCATGAGCCGCTCGTCAAGGACGACAAGATCGGGATCGACACCGGGGCGGT
>JAKQBR010000013.1 GCA_029574005.1 Deltaproteobacteria bacterium
CCTGCACAGCAGTCGTTTGCGGCAGCTGCTCACCTTGCTCGGTAGAAGAGGTGATTGACGCAGGTATCTGTGGTGTTGTGGGCGTAAGGGGTGAGGCGGGCGGCAGCAGGCGAGCCAGCAGGGCGGAGGTATCCCAGCGGCCTCCTCCCATGCGCTGCAGATCTGCGTAGAACTGGTCGACGAGGGCGGTCACCGGCAGCGTTGCGCCATTTCGGCGGGCCTCGGCAAGGACAATCCCCAGATCCTTGCGCATCAGATCGATAGCGAAACCATGATCATAGTGGCCGGCAAGCATGGTCTTGTGACGGTTTTCCATCTGCCAGGATTGCGCGGCTCCCTTGGATATCACCTCGATGACCTCCGCGGTGGGCAGGCCGGCCCTGGCGGCGAAAGCCATGGCCTCTGCCAACCCCTGTAACAGACCGGCGATCGCAATCTGATTGACCATCTTGGTTTTCTGACCGGCGCCTGAACTGCCCAGCAGGCGAGCTGAACGGGCATAGCACGCCAGGATCGGTTCGGCGCGCTCGAAGTCGGCCCGTTCGCCGCCACACATGATGGTCAATTGGCCGTTGATGGCCCCCTGTTCGCCGCCCGAAACCGGCGCATCCAGAAAACTGATGCCACGCTCACCGGCCGCAGCGGCCAGCCGTTCCGCAAGGTCGGCGGATGCGGTGGTGTGATCGATCACCAGCGTTCCTGGCCGCAGGCGCTGCAGCAGGCCATGGGACCCCAGATAGATGGCCTGCAGATCCGCGTCGTTGCCGATGCAGGAAATCACGACTTCGGCTTCCGCGACCTCCTCCAGGCACTCCGTCGCCCGGCCACCATGCCGTTCTTTCCAGCGATGCGCTTTCTCCGGCCTGCGGTTGAAGACGGTGAGGGGGTAGCCGGCGGCAGCCAAATGGCCGGCCATGGGAAAGCCCATGACGCCAAGGCCGATGAAGCCGATCGCGGGGAGTGTCGTGGATATGGAACGGGAGGTGGACATGGTTTGACTCCTGGGTCATGGGAGGACCGGGGCACGCGGGCAGCATGCCCCGAACCGTCTGCCTTGGGCATGGCGGGAACCTCTCCACCCCCGTGGACAAAAGACCACGGTGCGTTCTTTCACGGTAATCCCGCGGACAGGTGACGCGGAATGGGCACCGGGGTTCCGCGGGCGATGCGAACAAAGAGGGCCTGTCCGAGGCGAGCGGTCAGGGGAGGGGAGCACCGTCATCCAGACAAAAGACAGTGGCTGTTCCCTTGCCAAGGGGGTGACGCGCACCACGAAATGACCCCTGACGGAAAACTGCTGCGGGAAGGCCCGGCAGGGCCTTCCCGACCGGACTTCCTCGGAACGGACTACTTCTTCGGGTAGTCGCGCCAGGTTTCTCCGGTGTAGAGCTGACGCGGGCGACCGATCTTGTAGTCGCCCCCCATCATCTCGTTCCAGTTGGAGAACCAGCCGATACAGCGCGCCATGGCGAAGATTACCGTGAACATGTTGATCGGGATGCCGATCGCCTGCAGGATGATGCCGGAGTAGAAATCCACGTTCGGGTACAGCTTCTTGGACACGAAGTAGGGATCTTCCAGGGCGATCTTCTCGAGGCTCCTGGCCACCCGGAACAGCGGGTCGTCGTCGCAGCCCAGCGCATGCAGAACCTCGTCGCAGGTACGCTTCATGACCTTGGCGCGCGGATCGAAATTCTTGTACACGCGGTGGCCGAAGCCCATCAGCCGGAACGGATCGTCCTTGTCCTTGGCGCGGGCGATGAACTCCGGAATGCGTGACTCGTCGCCGATCTCCTTGAGCATGTTGAGGACGGCCTCGTTGGCGCCACCATGCGCCGGTCCCCACAGGGCGGCGATGCCGGAGGCGATGCAGGCGAAGGGGTTGGCACCGGACGAGCCGGCAAGGCGAACGGTCGAGGTCGAGGCATTCTGTTCATGGTCGGCGTGCAGCACGAAGATGCGGTCTACGGCACGCGCCAGCACCGGATCCACCTGGTAATCCTCGCAGGGCGTGGAGAACATCATGTGCAGGAAGTTGCCGGCATAGGACAGACTGTTGCGCGGATAGACGAAAGGCTGGCCGATGGAATACTTGTAACACATCGCGGCCAGGGTCGGCATCTTGGCGATCAGCCGGAACATCGCGATCTATCGGT
>JAKQBR010000034.1 GCA_029574005.1 Deltaproteobacteria bacterium
CAGGCTCTTTGCGTCGTTGACAAACGTCGGGTCGGGCATGCCTTTGCTGCAACTGGACACAATGGTGAGGGCCGCGCCGAGGACGAGCATGGCGAGGATGGGGACGGGATTGATTTTGGCCTGGATCATTCGAATACACTCCGTATCTTGGTCTGGTGCAAATATACTGCCTGTCGCAGCAGGGCGCACTGATGGAAGAGACACCGGCGTCGGGAAAGCGTCGTTATGGAGGTGTGTTGGGAATCCCGGATTGACACCATGTTTTCACGATAATGCAATGCGACTCCGGGAGTCGCATGACAAAAACGTGATATTGGCATGTGATTCCGGGATAGCTATGCGATTAACATAAAAACCTGTTGCGTATCCCGGCTCATGGCCCCCTTGCGGGGATTGACATGACAAAAAAGTACTATGCTGCGCTGCTCAGCCGCCGGTCTTGACCTTTTGGGCAAATTCGCGGCCAAAAGCAAAGCCGTCGGCCACAAAGGCGTCGCCGTGGCCACCGCGGAACTCGCGGGTCCCGACGACGTTCCACTTGAGGCCTTCGGCCAGGGCGGCAAATTCCTTTTGCGCCCCGCCCGACCAGAGCCGGCTCCCGAAGACGCCCGTTAGCCGGTTGCGGATCTTTTTACGCTCGATCATGTCCAACTGGTGCACCATGGTGGGAAAGAGCCCCGATTCGTAGGTCGGCGCTCCGATCAGCACCCCGCGATATCTGAGCACGGACGGCAGGATGTAGCTGGAATGCGTCCGGGCCACGTCAAAAATCCGCACCGGCACGCCTTCGGCCGCAATCCCCTGGCTGACCGCGTTCATATAGCGCTCCGTGTTGCCGTACATGGAGGCATATAACAGCGTCACCCCGGGCTCGGCGGCCGTGCCATGAAGAGCCGCCCATTCGCGGTACAAGCGCACGATTTCGAGGGGATCCTTGCGCCAGACCAGCCCGTGCGAGGGCGCTACCATTTGCACCGGGAGTCCAAGCCCGAGCAGGCGATCCACACTCTTGGTCACCACCGGACTGAACAGTGACACAATATTGGCGTAATAACGCAGGGCTTCTTCGCGGTAAAAATCGAGATGCTCACAGGTGTCGTCATAGATGGCGCCCGGCAACGCTCCATATCCGCCAAAGGCATCGCAACTAAAGAGGATGCCATGCAGGGGATCCCAGGTCATGATGGTATCCGGCCAGTGCAAGAGCGGAGTGCTATAAAACACCAGCTTGCGTGAGCCGATATCCAGCTCCTCACCATCCGTGACGACATCCACCCTGTCGCCGAGACCGTAAAAGTCCTCAAGGATCTCTTTGGCCTTGGCACTGGCCTTGATGCGGGCCTGAGGCGAGAGACGACAGAGAATGGGCAGGGCCCCGGTATGATCCGGCTCGGTATGGTTGATGATGATGTAGTCGATCGACCCGACATCAAACACCTCGTTGACCCGTTCGATAAACTCGTCTGTTTTGAAGGCCTTGGCGAGATCCACGAGGACATGCTTGCTGTCCTTGATGGCGTATGAGTTATAGGAGACTCCCTCGCGCTGGATCGGCCACATCCCCTCGAAGAGGTCGGTCGTCCGGTCGTTGACGCCAATCCAGTGGATTCCCGGGGCCATTTCGATTGAAAGCATCGCATCACTCCATCAGTCTTTTTTTGGGGAACCGCGTCCAGCCACTGCCAGCCGCCTAAAACCCGGTCGGAGACTGTTCCCAATACTGTATTCCACTCAAGAGGCAGCGCACACTCCGCCGGCCTCAGGCAAACACGATCGTTTTATTGCAATACCGGATCACCCGCCGCTCGGCATGGGCCAGGATCGCGTGATAGAGGGCCTGCCGCTCAAGGGACTTGCCCTTGCGCTTGAGGGTTTCGACATCATCCCGGTGGCTGACCCGCTCGACCACCTGC
>JAKQBR010000092.1 GCA_029574005.1 Deltaproteobacteria bacterium
ATGACCAACGCCAGTATGCACAACAAACTGTCGGCTCCTAACGGAGACCACGCATATGAAACTTCTCTCCATTACTGGCTTATCCCTAATACCCTAAAATCAAAACCTCCCGGTCTCTCAAGGGAGATTTACATATGAAGACTCATGGTCAGACGCAATTTTTTCGATTGATGTGATCCTTCAACGCTTAAGCCATTACAGCAGTTCTCATTGCAAGTTTACCAGGTGGCGTTCGGTGACACAAGCGCGTCGTCAAGTAGCATACGCACAAACGCTCTCACCCTTGCCTCATCTATCCGGCTTTGATCTTGAACCCAGCGGTCAAAAGAGGGTATATGTCCATAAGAGCATAATGGCGGGACAACCGCGCACACGCATGCGCTGCAGGGAGGACATATGGGGCGTGATACGGACTATCAGAAGCTGCTGGGTGAGTGCATCAGCTTTCATGGGCATCTGTGCATGGGACAGGTCATGGGCGTGCGCATCGCGGTCAAGGGCCTGGAGCTGGCGGCAACCAAGGACCCGCGCGACCTGATCGTGGCCGTGGAGGTGGACCGCTGCCTGGCGGACGCGGTGCTCACGGTCACGGGCACGCGGCTGGGCAGGCGCACGCTGAAACTCTACCCGTACGGCCGCATGGCGGCCTCGTTCCTGAACACGGCCACGGGCAAGGCCTTCCGCGTGCACGCGGCCTATGAAGGGCCGCCAGCCGGTGACGACGAAGCGGCCATGCGCAAGATCCTGGAGCTGCCCGATGAAAAGATCGTGGCCTGGGAAGAGATCGAGTTCAACCTGGCGGAGGAGGAATTGCCGGGCAAGCCCAAACGCGTCGTGGCGTGCGGCGTCTGCGGGGAGCGCGTGTTCGACGGCAAGGACCGGCCCGGGCCAAATGGGCCTACCTGCCCGGCCTGCCTGGGCACGGCGTACTATTCCAGGAAATCAACGTGAGCAAATGAGGGGATTTAAGCCGATGCCGAAGACGAACGGGAAATGGGCCATCTATGAACAGCTGATCGCGGGCATTCCGGAGCAGAGCGTGATCGAGGACTGCCTGGTGGGCCTGCGCTGGATTCTGGTGCGCTCCGGCGGGGTGGGCATGGCGCTCACTCCGCCCGAGGGCGATAGGCGCGCGGCATGGTCAGGGCCTTTCACGGGCCGGCCTACGCGCGAGGTCGCTTGCTTAGCGAAATCATGGAACCCGCTGGAGGCTGCCGTGGGCGTGGCGGCGCTCAACTCCCATTACAACGCGCCGGCGGTCTTCAGCCGCACCTGGGAAACCAGTCTTGATGATCAGCCCCATGGCAATGCCTTTGAGCATTATCGCGACCGGCTGAAGAACAAGAAGGTAGCGGTGATCGGCCATTTCCCCGGGCTGGAGGACCTGGCCAGCCAGTGCGAGCTTTCCATCCTGGAGCGACGCCCCGGCTTAGGCGATCTGCCGGACCCGGCGGCCGAATATATCCTTCCCCTGCAGGACGCGGTCTTCATCACGGCCACGACGCTCATCAACAAGACTCTGCCGCGCCTGCTCGAGTTGTCATCCGGACGGTTCTGCGTGCTGGTAGGCCCGTCCACGCCGCTGACGCCTGCACTTTTTGACTTCGGGGTAAAGGCCCTGGCCGGGACTGTGGTGGTGGACGAAGCCAAGGTCTGGCGGCACGTGGCTGAAGGCGGCGAGCGCTCGGTCTTTGCAAACGGTGCGCGCATGGTCAAGTGCGAGCCTACAATGATGCGCGCCCACCAGGGTTGAGCCATGGAATTTTCCGAGCAGATGTTCAATCGCATGGCCGAAGCCAGCGACCCAAAGGCAGCAATCGAGGAGATCCGCATCTACACCAACTGGGTGCTGGTCAAGACCGGGGCGTGGTCGCTCTCGACCTTTTTCCACGGCATGCCGGGCTTCATCGAGCCGCTCGGCATGGACACCTGGATGGGGGACTGGATCGGGCGACCCGGGAAAGACGCGGCGCTCGAACTACTTGCTAGCCGCGAGACCTTGAAGCGCAGCGTGGGCATGGCCTGCCTGAAATCGCTGCTGCCCGAGCCTGGGCAGACCGTGGACGGCAACGCCATCGACCTGGTCGCTCATGCTGCGGCCCGCGTGCCGACCTGCTTTATCGGCCATTTCAAGACCGCGGCTGACTGGCGCGAGCAGGGCTATCCCGTGAATATAGTGGAGCTCTTTCCGCGTCCTGGCGACATTCACTGGAACGAGGCCGACGAGGTCCTTGCCGTTGCCGAGCTCGTGCTCATGACCGGGCTGACCGTGGTCAACGAAACCCTGGAGGCCGTGATACGGCGCACGCCGAAAGCCAAGCTGCGCATCATCATGGGGCCCACGGTGCCGGCCAGTCCGGTGCTCTTTGACTACGGCATCGACCTCCTGGGCATCTCCCAGGTTGACGATGTTGAGCTGATGTCGGGCTATGCGCTCTTGGGCGGCGGCAGCATCGCGCATGCGCCGGCCGGGGCGCTCAAGAGCCTTAATATGGCCAGGGACCTGAAGGCCGTCCAGAATACGCTGTCGGCCATGGCCGGCTAAAAGAAAGGAGCACAAGTATGTGGTTGGAACGTCTGGTTGCCTGGCAGGCCCAGGGCATGGCCTGCGCGATCGTGACCGTCATCGCGGCGCAGGGCTTCACCCCCCGCAAGGCCGGGGCCAAGATGGTGGTCAACGCGCTGGGCGAGACCGCCGGGTCGGTGGGGGGCGGAACGGCCGAGCAGCAGTGCATCGAGCTTGCGAAGCAGGCCATGGCCGAGCGGATCTGCATCACCCAGCGCTTTGTCTCCCGGGTCGAAGGGGGCGAATGGGTGGCGGACGAGAAAAATCTGGGGGCCTGCGGCGGGGCGCTGACCGTGTTCATCGAGCCCGTGACCCCCGAGCCCGAGGTGGTTATCTTCGGCGGCGGGCATATCGGACAGTGCCTGGCGCGGCTGTGCGCGGCAATGGATATGCCCTACCGCGTGTATGACGACCGGCAGGATATCCTGACACCTGATCGTTTTCCAGGCGCGCGCTCTCTGGTCTGCGCGCCGTTCGAGACAATCGGCACGCAGATCGAGCTGACCAATTTAAGCTACTGCGTGATCATGACCTACGGCCATGACCATGACGAGACCGTGCTGGAGCAGCTAGCCCGCAACGCCGAGATCCCCTACATCGGCATGGTGGGAAGCCCGAATAAGGCGCGCGTGCTGATCGAGAACATCCGGGGCCGCGGCGGGGCGATCGATAAGCGGCTCTACTGCCCGGTGGGCCTGAAGATCGGCCGCAACCAGCCCCAGGAGATCGCGCTGTCCATCCTGGCCGAGATCACTTTAGTCTGCCGCGGCGGCTCCCTGGAGCACATGCGGCGGGACTGGAGTACAGTATCATAAGACAATGGCTGCTAGTGCAGAGTATGAAAGATAACAAAGATAATGTTTAAGGCACTCCCCCCTCACCCTATCCCTCCTGCGACCCACTGCGTGGGTACCCCGCGGGGGGAGGAGACTTGATTTTCCAATACCGCTTGAGCCCTGCCTTATAAACATTGATATAATAAGGAACAGAGAACACAAAACAAAAGGCTGGTATTTACGTCCCCTCTCCCCGGTTTGTGGGAGAGGGACAGGGTGAGGGGGACAACAGCCTTGTTATCCTTTAGTATTTGGGCTTGAGCTCCGGCAGGATGCGCGTCGAGATGGTCTTGTCGTCCAGATGGTAGAGCTCGCGGAAAAAGGCGCGCACCGAGCCCTCCAGGGAGTACTCCGGGAAGCGCTCCGGCCAGGTCTGGGCAGCCATCCAGGTCAGGCCTAAAATCCAGCGCGGCTCGGGCGTATCCCAGCCGAAGATGTCGGAAGGTATGGCACGGATGCGACCGGCCTTGACGGCTTTGAGCTTCTGCCACTGCGGATCGGCGCGTAAGTCCGCGATGACCTCGGCCGGGTCGAGCGTGTGCCAGATGGTGATATAAATGCAATCCGGATTCCAGCTGGCGATCTGCTCGAAGTTGACCACCGCCCAGTTGTCGGTCTCCTTGAAAGCCGCGGTCCAGACCGGGCGTCCGCCGCCCTCCCGGGCCTGGATGGTCTGCATCCAGGACGCCCCGGGCACCTCCACGGCGGCCTTGCCGCCGCGGTTGTGGTAGGAGAAGACCAGCACGCGGGGTTTGCGCTCTTCCGGGATAGCCTTCAACCGCGTACGGACCAGCTCCAGGCGCGTGCCATAGGCGCGCACGATCTCTCCGGCCCTGCCCTGTTCACCCAGGAGTATCCCCAGATTGCGCACATCCTGGAAAAACTGTTCGGGGTTTTCCAGGCCCACGTACATGACCGGGATATTGATGCGCTTTAAAGATAGGCAGGTCTGGTCCTCGCTCGTGCCCTTCATGATCACGACATCGGGCTTGAGCGCGGCGATCTGTTCCGGCCCGGGGTTGGGTGCAAGCACAGTCTTGGAGGAGAACTGCGGATCGATGAGGCGGGTGAAGGACAGTGATTTGCTGCGCTCTTCCACCCCCACCAGGCGCTTGGGGCCGGTGGAGAACATATAGAGCAGATGCAGCGGCATGAACGGACCGCGGCCGACGATCACGATGCGCCCAGGGGAGGCGGGCAGGCTGACCGTCCGTCCGGCGGCATCCTTCAGAACGACCGGTGCTGCGGCAGCGGCCACGGGCGCGGCGCAAAACCAGAACTGCATGGCAATGAAAAGCGCCCGCAGGACTATCTTCTCGTTAAGGATTCCGGTATGCATCATGATGTCCCCCCAAGCGTAATTTGGATTCCCGGGCATTCCCTGCGAGCAGGGCGTAGAACAAGGTGGCCAGCAAGGCCAGGCACGCCCCGAACATCAGGACGTACGCCCCGTAATCACGCCGCACGATGATCTGCACCGCGCCCGAGGGCACGCCCTTCTCTTTCAGCGCGATATGCAGGCTCAAGCCCCTGACAAAGGCCGGGCGGAAGGCGCGCAGGCGCCTGACCTCGCGCCCGGCGGGCGCCGTGACCTCCAGAACAGCGGAGACGGCCAGAGGCAGGCCTTCGTTGTTGAGCGCCGTGGCGCTGCGTTCGGCGCTGATCAGTTTCAGCCCTATGCCAGCTGCCGGGATGTGCGTCTGCTCGCCCGGTCTGAGGGTGACGGCGGCGTTCATCCCCACAAAGGTGCTGAGCAGATGGCCCAGCAGAAAGATCAGGATGCAGACATGAAAGAGGATAACGGTGAGCCGGCGACCGCTACTGCCGGTCTTCCCGGTCTGGAGTACATAGGGGAGCGTGCAGACGCAGGTATTGAGCGCCAGCAGGGTCAAGAGTACAAAGAGGATAAAGATCCAGATATACAACCCCGGCCGCGCTCCGTAGACGGCCAGCCAGTCCTGCATGAGCGTGTCGTTGAGACCTTTGAGGGCCGTATCGTTGAGGCGCGCCACGATAGCGCCCCAGAAGATGACGGCACCGGAGGCGATCAACAGCCAGAAAGCCAGCAGGGGTCGGCTCATGAAAACAAATAAGTTTTTCATGACAGGACCTTTACCAGCCGGGCCCCGGTTGCATACAAGGTGTTAAAGAGGCTCAAGTAGACCACGGGGATGAGCATGAGCGCCGTGCACCAGGCCTTGATGCGGGGTTCGACGCCGGCGAAATCGGCATGCAGCAGGGCCGCGGCCAGGCACCACACCGCGGCGCTGGCCAGATGCCGGTCGCTCCAGGAAAAGGGGTAGGACCAGCCCACGTAGGCCCAGACGCCGCCTACGATCTGGCAGATGGTGAAGGCGATGAACCCCCAGAGGATGAAAGGCCTGGACGAGAGTACCATGCGCCTGGCTACCAGGTCGGCGACGGCCAGGGCCGAGGCCGTGATGAAGAGCACGACGCTGATGATCTCGGTCAGGAAAAAGAGCGGGGCCCACAGGGTCTGGGACCTGAGGAACGGCACGGCCGGGTCTTTGGGTGCCAGGAGCATGAGCACCGCACAGGCGGCCAGGGGGATCAGCACGATGCGCGGGCGCGCGCGGTCTTCAGAGCGCGCCAGGTACAGGGCCATAAGCGCCAGGCCGGCCGGCATGAGGGCATCTTCCATCACCATCTGATCGATATACCAACGTCCGGCGATGTAGCCCCGCGCCAGCAGGGCGGCGAGGTTGACGGCGATACCGGCGGACAAACCAGCTTTCGCCATGCGGTGCATGCCGAGGCCGTACACTATCACCGCCGCGACATAGAGGCACATTGCTGCCGACATTCCAACTGCATACGTCATGCTAGTCCCTACCCGATCCAGTATATTATGCCTCTGCTAGCATAGATACGGCGGGCAGACAAGCCTGCCAGCGTTCGTTCATTGACAGCCTTTGCAAAGCCGTTATATTATGCCTGTCGTTACATAATATATTATCCGGTCGGGCCAAGGGGGATACAGGCATGTACGATCGCTGGGTAGTCGGATACGCGACCCGGGATGCCGACCACGGAAGATATACGCTGGCCAGGCATGTCACGGGGGATATCGTTGTGTTCGAATCCCGGCAGGCGGCCCAGTGCTGGGCTGATTGGTTCGAGGCGCGCCGCACCTCTGACTGCCCGGTACGAGAAACGGTTCTCATCAAACTACCGCCCCGCCCATAATCATCAGGCGCATCGTACATTTCACTGCTTCTTGACGGAATTCTGCCTGAGCCTTCTCAAGATCCTGGCTGAGAGCCAAAATTTCTTATTGTATAAATCTAGACATAATGCGACCCGTATGCTATGGATGTGTTAATTATTTAACGGGAGGAGTGTTATGATCATGGGAAATCCCTCTCTCACCCTGAATGGGCGCTCGATCGAATTCGAACCCGGTCAAACCATCCTAGAAGTTGCGCGAGCGAATGGCGTTACTATCCCCACCCTCTGTCATCTGAAAGGCTGCCATCCCACCGGCGCCTGCCGCGTCTGCCTGGTCGAGGTCGCGGGCGCGCGTTCGCTGGTGGCATCCTGTTCCACCCCGGCCGATAACGGCATGAACATCCAGACCAATTCGGAGCGGGTCCTGAAGACCCGCAAGCTGACGGTCGAGCTCCTGATGGCCAGCGGCAAGCACAACTGCATCACCTGCGAAAGGAGCGGCGACTGCACCTTGCAGGACCTGGCCTATGCGCACGGCGTGGATGAGATCCGCTTCCCCGTCACCCCGCAGCCGCACGCCACCGAAGACGCCAACCCCTTCATCATCCGCGACTTCACGCGCTGCATCCTGTGCGGGCGCTGCGTGCAGGCCTGCCAGGACGTGCAGGTCAACCGCGCCATCAGCTTCGGCTATCGCGGCCCCAAGGCCAAGATCATCGCCGGCCCCGATGTGCGCTATGACCAGAGCGACTGCGTCTTCTGCGGCCAGTGCGTCCAGGAATGTCCGGTGGGCGCCTTAGTGGAAAAGAAGGGCAAGTTCCTGGGTCGCGTCAAGGACGTCCAGAAGGTGCGCACCACGTGTCCGTACTGCGGTGTGGGATGCCAGCTCAACCTGCACGTGAAGGATGGGAAGATCGTGAAGGTCACGGGCGTGGAAGACGGCGCGCCCAACAAAGGCAGGCTGTGCGTCAAGGGCCGTTTCGGGTATGACTTCATCTATTCCGACGAGCGCTTGAAGACGCCCTTGATCAAGGAGAACGGCGAGTTCCGGGAGGCCTCCTGGGACGAGGCCTTGGATTTGGTGGCGAATAAGTTCAAGGAGATCATCGCCAAGCACGGGCCGGACGCCGTGGCCGGCGTCAGCTGCGCCCGCAGCATCAATGAAGACTCCTACCAGATGCAGAAACTCTTCCGCGCGGTGTTCAAGACCAACAACATTGACCACTGCGCACGAACGTGACACGCCCCCACCGTCGCCGGTCTGGCGACTTCCTTCGGTTCGGGCGCAATGACCAATTCCTTCGGCGAGTTCGCCAAGGCCAAGATGTTCCTGGTGATCGGCTCCAACATGACCGAGGCCCATCCCGTGGCCGCCACCTTCCTCAAGAACGCCATCATGAACGGCGCCAGGCTGATCCTGGTCGACCCGAGACGGCAGCCCCTGGCGGAGTTCGCCGAGCTGTTCGTCCAGATCAAGGTGGGCAGCGACATCGCCTTCCTGAACGGCGTGATGAACGTGCTCATCGCCGAGGACCTCTACGACAGGACCTTCGTGGAATCCTGCACCACGGGCTTCGAGGACCTCAAGGCCAAGGTGATGGAGTACAGCCCTGAGCGCGCGGCCTCGATCTGCGGCGTGAGCGCCGACATGATCAGGGACGTAGCCCGCAAGCTGGCTTCGGTCAAGCCGGTCATGCTGTGCTACACCCTGGGCATTACCGAGCACACCTGCGGCAAGAACAATGTCATGAGCACGGCCAACCTGCAGATGCTGCTGGGCAACATGGGCATGGAGTCGGGCGGGGTCAACCCCCTGCGCGGCCAGAACAACGTGCAGGGCGCCTGCGACATGGGGGCCCTGCCGAACGTGTTCCCGGGCTACCAGCAGGTGGCCAACCCCGAGGCGAGAGCCAAGTTCGAGAAGGCCTGGGGTGTGACAAACCTGCCCGACAAACCCGGCCTCATGATCCCCCAGATGATGGAAGGCCTGGTGAGCGGCAAGGTCAAGGGCTTCTGGATCTTCGGCGAGAACCTGGCCAACACCGAGCCGGATATCGCCAAGGTCGAGCATGAACTTGCGAGCGCCGAGTTCCTGGTCTGCAACGACATCTTCCCCACCGAGACCACCCGCTTTGCCCACGTGGTCTTCCCGGCCGCGGCCTGGAGCGAGGACGACGGCACCTTCGACAACAGCGAACGCCGCGTGAGCCGCGTGCGCAAGGTCAGCGACGCGCCCGGCCAAGCCAAGCCCAACTGGTGGATCTTCAAAGAGATCGCCAAGCGCTTCGGCCAGGATTGGGCATCAGACAGCGGCCAGGAGCTCTGGGACAACGAGGTCTCGGTACTGGCCCCGGCCCTGGTCGGCATCAAGTACCGCCGCATCGAAGGCGACGGCCTGCAGTGGCCCTGCCCCAACGAGGAGCACCCCGGCACGGCCTTCCTGCACCGCGACGGCAAGTTCACCTGCGGCCTGGGCGTGTTCAACGCCGTGGACTGGACCCCGCCGGCCGAGGTGGCCGACGCCGAGTACCCGCTGGTGCTCTCCACCGGCAGGCGGCTGTATCACTACCATACCCGCACCCAGACCGGCCGCAGCGGCTTGAACTACCTGCTTTCCGAGGAGACGGCCGATATCTCCGCCGAAGACGCGGCGGCCTTAGGCATCAGGCACGGCGAGGTCATCCGCGTCAAATCGCGGCGCGGCCAGGTCGAGGTCAAGGCCAAGGTGACCGACCAGGTGCCCAAGGGCATGGTGTGGATGGCCTTCCACTTCCGGGACGGCAACGCCAACTGGCTTACCAACGCGGTCTTCGACCCCAGCACGCTCACGGCCGAGTACAAGGCCTGCGCGGTCAGAATCGAAAAGATGTAGCGATGAATCGCCGTCCCCAGGCTTTTTCCCAGGGGACGGCGGTGTAACCGGTTACGGGCTCATGCCCATGCTCATCAGTGAAATCTCTTGTTCATGCATAGGTCATTGCCTTGCCGCATTCTTGTCCTAATGTGTCTGTGTTGAACCGAACTCCATAAAATGACAGCAGGCGAGCGCTGTTCAGTTGACGATTGATTATTCGATCACATTGAGATATATTAATTATACATAATTATTTAGATCATGGAGGGGATTTGTTATGGGTACATGGAAGGGCCTATTGCCAGGAAGAATTGCGGGAAGCACGAAAGTTTCGGAAATCAGCATCTTCTTCATGGCTATGGTTTTCCTGCTCTTGTCAAACAGTATGGTATCCGCCGCCCCCATCACGCTAAAATCATCTATTTCCCTGAGCAATATCAGCGTAACCAATCTTGACGCTTTGAATATTACTGCTAAGGTTGTCGATGCGGGAAGCACATCGGCCAGTGCGGTCGCGAGCGACATTTTCGTTGATTCCCAGACACAGTCACAAAGAACATCTCTTGGTTCAGTATCTGATACAACTCAAGGCGGTAAAGCACGGTCATCGTCATCATTACTGTATAATCAGCAGGCAAACAATATATTCATGGGTAACAACTATACATTAAATTCAGAGGTATCGTTAAAAAAATATGGATATGCCCAGGCATTAGCCACGGTTAGTGAAATGATCTATTTTACCGCCTTAACTTCCTGTGATGTCATCTTCAGTCTAGATTATTCAGGTACTGACGACAACCTGAACCCCGGCCTCGATCCTCACAATTATTCTTATGCTGGCATATGCTACCAGATAGCTAACTTCAACGATTCCATATCGTTGGGATTTGCAGGCAATGTTCTGGATGCGTACCTTATGAGCCCCGGAACATTATCCTCTTCCCTTCATTTCGATCAGGGCGACAGTGGCTGGATCACGTTAGGCGCCAGCGCCGGCACATCATTGTATGCACCCGCTCCCGTGCCAGAACCCAGCACCATGCTGCTTGTTGCTGCAGGCCTGATCGGCCTGGCGCGGTTCAGGAAACAGCAGAAATTGTAATGACACTCTGTGACCAGGTGCCCAAGGGCATGGTGTGGATGGCCTTCCACTTCCGGGACGGCAACGCCAACTGGCTTACCAACGCGGTCTTCGACCCCAGCACGCTCACGGCCGAGTACAAGGCCTGCGCGGTCAGAATCGAAAAGATCTAGTCAATATCCTGGACATAAAAAAGGGGCGACCGTATGCGGCCGCCCCTTTACTTTTCTGAAAAACTCATGCAGCAAGGAGCGCGGTTGGGGCGTCCCTGCGGCATACCCGTTTACCATATGGATTTGATGATCTTCGGGACCTTGGGCAATAGCTTCAAATACGCCTGTATCCTTCGGAAAAAATTCCCTGAGTACAGCAGATGTATCACCTCCTCCAGGATCTCGACCGTATCATCCAGCACGGGATACCACTGCAGTTCCTTTTTCATAGGCAATGTGTTCTCGGTGATGGATTTGATATCCGTGAAGGCCCTCAGGCCGATTTCACCGTGGTAGTAACCCAGGCCGGACTTTTTGACCCCGCCGAAGGGCAGGGCCGGCATGGCAAACGTGCACAGACAATCGTTGATGTTGACGGACCCTACCTTCAGCTGTTCCGCGACATAATTGCCTTCTTTCATGTCCTTGGTATAGACACACCCAGACAGGCCGTATTTAACGCTGTTGGCGAGTCCGATGGCTTCTTCCAGGGTGTCATACGCGATGATGCCCTTCAGTGGTCCGAAGGTTTCCTCCCGGAAAACATCCATATCGGGCGTCACATCACCAAGCAAGGTCGGCGTGCACCACAGGCCCTTGTCGTCAGGGACGGAAGGGCCCGAATAAATAACCTTGGCCCCTTTCCTGACGGCGTCTTCGAGTTGCGCCAGCACGATCTTGCGCTGAGATTCCATGGTCATGGAACCGAGTTCGCCCACGCCTTTTCCAAGCTTGAGCCCCTTGACGATGGGGAGGAGTTTATCCATGAACGCATCATAGACCGCGCGGTCCACCAGCACGATCTCGGTGCCGATACAGGTTTGCCCGGTATTCACGAACGCGCCCCAGGCCACCCCATGCGCGGCCCGATCCAGGTCGGCATTCTTCGTGACAATGGCTACATCCTTTCCGCCCAGCTCCAGGATTACAGGGATGAGCCGCTTAGCCGCATGGGCGCTGACCTCGAGACCCACGTCGGTGGAGCCGGTGAAGAAGAGCATATCGATGTCTGCATGTTCGATCAGGGCCTGCCCGGTCAAGGAGCCCGTACCGGTCAATATCTGCAGCACGCCTTCCGGGAGCCCGCCGTTATCAAAGATCTCCTTCACGATCATGCCGCTGCGCGTGGTCTGGGACGATGGTTTGAGGATGACCGTGTTGCCAGCGGCGATAGCGGATATCACGGGCGACATGGACAGACCAAAGGGATAATTCCAGGGCGAGATGACCCCGACCACGCCCTTGGGCTGGAAGATGTAGGAGTTTTTCCGCATCGGCACAACCATGGTGCCGGGCAGACCTTTTACGGGTTTCAAGTATTTTTCGGCATGCTTAGCGGTATGTTTCAGCAAGTCTACGGCACAGTAGACGTCACACAGCAGGGCGTCCATCTTGGTCTTGCCATTTTCCGCCGCAATCTGCTCTGCAAATCTACCCGCGTTAGCGGCCAGATACTGTGATGCCTTGACAAAAATCCGCTTGCGCTCGGTAAAAGTTGATTGCGACCATGACACGAACTTATCACGTGCTGTTGCCACCACGCGGCCTACGTCTTCCTTGTCCATCAGGGGATATCTATCGATCTCCCGCCCGGTGGCCGGATCCTTGATGACAAAGGTCCGGCGTTTGTGAAAATGATCTTCATATGGATCGCTGGGGGAAGGATTGGTGATAGACAGGCATTGTTCCGTGACGGAGTGCCTGTGACGAGTGGATGATGGCGCCAAATCATTTTCGAGCTGCATGGATCTCCTCCTTGATTGAGTTACATTCTGTTCGTTTGTCGACAATCGACATATCATCATTTATTATGCATTTCAAGACATATTTAATCCGACCTTTTTTCCGCATTGAATCCCGTCCGCCCGCCGATAGGCGCTGGCGCTTGATTTTTACGCGATAATAATGCACAAAGGAAGTGAGCGCTCGTAACGCATATTTCACGAAAGGGTATCTATGACATTTAAACCATCCGCCAACTTGGCCGATCAGATTGCCGGACACATCAGCGAACGCATCATTCATGCCGAGCTAAAGCCGGGACAACGCATCATCGAGGACAAGCTTGCCCGCGAACTGGGGGTTAGCCGCAGTCCGCTGCGCGAGGCCCTGCGCATGCTGGAGAAAGAAGGTCTTGTCGAGCTGATGCCCCGCCACGGCGTTCGGGTCACGGCGTTCACCCGCGCGCACATTGAGTGCTTATATGATATTCTGACCGAACTTTACACCCTCTTGACACGCAAGCTTATGCAATCAATCAATGACGAGACCACAAGGCTGATTGATGAGGCCATAAAGGAGCTGGAGCGTTGCGCCCACAACCATGATATCGAAGGATACTACAACGCCATATTCACTTTTGGGGCCGTAGCGCTGCAATGCGTCCGCATGCCCCTGCTCGAGCGCATGGTCACCGACCTCTGGCCCACCAAACGACGAATCGAGTACTATATCACCAAGCTCAGAAGCAACGATCTGGTACAGAACGCATACCTTTTCCGCCTGGCATTTCAACAGGCCCTCGCGGGTGACGAAGAACAAGCCGTGAAGGCCATGCGCACCTATACCCAAGGTGAGAAGACATTCGCCCTGACCCATGTACCCCTGGACGAGCTGTAATCCTGTCCGACAGCCTGGGTTTCTCAGACACGAACACTGCCGGATACGCGCCACGATCGCGGTGTATCGGTTTCGGCTTGCGCCTGAAGCATTTTTGCCATAACAACCTGAAGATGACGACGAGATTCGACATATGCGCTGGCGCCGGGAGCCCTCCTACGGTAAAGGGACAGCCATGCTGCGCGTCCTGATCCTCTTCGCCCATCCGCATTTCGAGAAATCGCGCGTCAACCGGGCGCTGCTCAAAGGCATACCCGCTTCCGGGGCCCTCACGGTCCACGACCTGTATGAGCTCTACCCCTACTTCAACATCGACGTGGCCGCGGAAAAGGCCTGCCTGCTTGAGCACGATATCATCGTCTGGCATCACCCCCTCTACATGTACAGCGCCCCGGCCATCCTGAAGCAATGGATGGACATGGTCCTGGAATTCGGCTGGGCCCACGGTGCGGGCGGTGATTTTCTCAAAGACAAGATAGCGCTGAATGTCGTCACCACGGGCGGCAGCCGCGAATCGTACCGCAAAGACGGCTTCAACAGCTACGGCCTCGCGGAGTTCCTGCGGCCCTTCGAGCAGACCGCGCGGCTGTGCAGGATGAACTACCTGCCGTACTTTGCCGTACAGGGCACCTACCGCCTGAGCGATGCCGAACTGTCCGGGTATTCCCATGACTATGCGCAGCTCCTGCGCCGCCTGTCGCAGGGCGATTTCGATATCCGGGCACTGAGTTCGCATGCCAGTCTCAACGATTGGCTGGACACCGTTTCCGGAGGGCCGAGGCCATGATGACCGGCTTTTTCGGCCAGGCCATCATCTACCTGACCGCGGCCATCGTCTGCGTACCGATCGCCAAACGGCTGGGTATGGGTTCGGTATTGGGCTATCTCCTGGCCGGCATCATCATCGGCCCTTTCGGCCTGGGCTTCATCGGACGCGAAGGCCAGGACATAATGCACTTCGCCGAGTTCGGCGTGGTCATGATGCTCTTCCTGATCGGGTTGGAGCTGGAGCCGGCCCATTTCTGGAAGATGCGCCACCTCGTCGTGGGCATGGGGGCCCTCCAGATCGGCGCCACGGCCGTGCTGACCGGCGCCGTACTGATGCTGCTGGGTCTCACCTGGCAGGCGGCCCTGGCGGCCGGCCTGGCCCTGGCCATGTCATCGACGGCCATTGTCCTGCAGTCCCTGAAGGAAAAGGGTCTGGGCGGCACCATGGTGGGCAAGAGCGCATTTGCCGTGCTCCTGTCGCAGGACATCGCCGTAATCCCCATCCTGGCCCTGCTACCCCTGCTGGCCGTGTCAACGGGCCATGCCGCGGGCGCCTCCCACGGCCAGTCTTTCCTGGAGGACCTTCCGGGTTGGCTTCAGACCCTGGCGGTGCTGGGCGCCGGCGCATCGGTGGTCGTCGCGGGACGCTTCCTGGTGGCGCCCGTGCTGCGCATCATCGCCCGTACCCATCTGCGCGAAATATTCACGGCCGCGGCCCTGCTTATCGTTCTGGCCACCGCCCTGCTCATGAGCCTGGTGGGGTTGAGCCCGGCCCTGGGCGCCTTTCTGGCGGGCGTGGTGCTGGCCAACAGCGAGTTCCGGCATGAGCTGGAGAGCGACATCGAGCCGTTCAAAGGGCTCCTCCTGGGCCTGTTCTTCATCGCCGTGGGCGCCTCCATCAACTTCAGACTCATCGGACAGGAACCGCTCTTCATCGGCGCCTTTGTCCTGGCCGTGGTCCTCATCAAAACCCTGGTCCTTGGCGCCACGGGCAGGTTGTTCAAGCTCACGCTCGATCAGAATGTGATTTTTACCTTAAGCCTCTCACAGGTGGGCGAGTTCGCTTTTGTGCTGTTCTCATTCATGCGCCAGGCGCGTCTCTTGTCGGATGAGCTCTCCGGGCAGATGATGGCGGTAACGGCCTTGAGCATGGCGCTCACGCCCGTGCTGCTGCTGATCGGCGAGCGCCTGGTCCTGCCCCGCCTCATAACGCCCCAGGTCGAAGACCTGGCCGCGGATGCCATCGATACCCGTCACCGGGTCATCATCGCCGGGTTCGGCGAGTTCGGCAGCACGATCGGGAGGTTTTTGCGCGCCAACGGCGTGGAGGCCACCATCCTGGACAATGACTCATCACGCGTGGACCTGTTGCGAAAGATGAGTTTCAAGGTCTTCTACGGTGACGCCACGCGCCTTGATATCCTCAAATCGGCCGGTGCCGAGGAGGCCCGCCTCCTGATCGTGGCCCTGGCCGACCCGGTCACCCGTCATGACCTGATTGAAAAGATACGCTCTCATTATCCCGATCTCAAGCTCATGGTCAAAACCAAGGACCGCGCTGACGCCTATGACCTTATCGATGCGGGCATCCAGGACGTCTATCGCGAATCGCTGGACACCTCGATCAGGCTGGGCGTGGACGCACTCATCAGGCTGGGACACCGCCGCTACAGCGCCGCGCGCGCCGGTCTCAACTTCCTGAAATACGACGAAGCGGCGCTGAGGGAGCTCGCCAAACACCGTCACGACGAGAAATTGTATATCGAAACCACCAGGGAATACATCCGGCAGCAGGAGCAGCTCCTGGCCAATGACCGCGAGGCCAACCCGACCATCAATGACCATGCCTGGGAGAGCGACCGGCATGCCTATCCTTCGGGAAAGACATAACGTAACAGCAAGGCCTGGGAAACCCACCCGGTTTTCCCAGGCCGGAGATGAGGCGGAACAGGCGGCTTCCGGCCGGGATACATCGCCGGGCAGACAACACGGCTGAACCGCCGGGCGTGCGCTGAGCGCCCAAGTGGCCGGCCGGTTCCGAAGCGGACCTCATCCTCATCAACACCGGTTCGTCGGCGGGCTCCAAGGATTATAAGAGAAGAACCTTTTGAACAAGCCCTCCGGAAACCGTTCGTTGAACAGCCTACCGTCTATCCCGGTCCCTGCCGGGAAAGGATCGACGGTGCCGCCCGAGACCGGCAACGTATGTCATCCAGGCCTCCCAACTGCAGGCCTAGATCAGGTATCCCCGCAGTTCTGAAATCAGCGTGGATATCTCCTCGGTTTGCCCTTGCGGCCTCGACAGCATGGCCTCAATGGTGAGGGTTTCATCCCGTATATACAGGACAGCCTGTTTGCGCATGGTATCGATGGTCTTATTGAGAGCGTCCT
>JAKQBR010000111.1 GCA_029574005.1 Deltaproteobacteria bacterium
CAAAGCAGTCAAAAATAAAGCAGGGAGTCCAGCCTTTGGACTCCCTCGCTGAATCTTGAATGTTCTGTTATCAGAAATCTTAATGATTTTGAGGTCTTATTGGTCGGGACGAGAGGATTTGAACCTCCGACCCCCTGAACCCCATTCAGGTGCGCTACCAGTCTGCGCCACGTCCCGAAACCACTCGTTTAGCTAGCATGTGATCGGCAGGGTGTCAAGCATCGCGCAAAACCTTCACGCTAATTAAATCGCCGAGGTGCCTCACCACGCGATCTGATCGCTACCTGGCCTTGTTCGCTGAAGTACTGCTTGATGATCATCCTGGCCATGTCGTCGGCCTTGATGAGGTAGTATGCGTCTCTGACGAGCAGACAGGCTATCGTGATGGCGCCGCGTTCAGGGTGCTCGGCGTACCCCACGAACCAGTTCAGTCGCCCTTCGGGATTGCGGCTGTCGATGCTGCCGCTCTTGGCGCCCAGCTCCAGTTCCTTCATGACCCGGTCATATTTGCAGGCCTTGAAGCCATTGGCATAGGTGCCGGTCTTGAGAGTCTCGGCCATCATGAAGCGCATGCTCTCGGCCTTGGCGTCATTCATGACGCGCGTGCTTTCTACGTCCAGGGTGCGCAGGAGGCGCGGGGTCACCATGCGCCCCCCGTTGACCACGGCGCTGATGATCTGGGCGGCATGCACCGGCGACATGCGGGTCTCATGGTTGAATCCGCAGGCCATTTCCGCCAGGTTGTACTGCGATTCCGGGATGAAGACCGCACTGGGTTCGGACCAGCATTCGCGCATCACCGGTTTCCAGAACCCCAGCCGCATGGCCTCCAGCAGGATGGGATGCTCGCCCAGGTAATGGGTCCCGAGCTTGCCGAAGACGACATTATTGGACTTGGCGAAGGCCTGCGCCAGCGTGATCTGCTGGGACCAGCGATCGTCGCGCGCTTCCAGTTGTCCTTTATACAGGGTGTAGGGACTCCCACGGTAGGTTACGGGCGATAGCGGCGTCATGCCGCGTTCGATGGCCGCGCTGGCGGTCACGATCTTGAAGACGCTGGCCGCCAAAAAGGCATCCAGCGGAATGCCGCAGTCCTCACCGCCGTGGTCTTTGCCGTACAACGCCAGGATATCACCGTTATAGGCATCCATGACCGCCACGGCCCCGAAGCTCACGCGGTATTTCCGGACTGTCGCGGCGATATACCGCTGCAAGTCCCCATCGATGGACAACCCGTATGCATCGATCATATCCGGGGTGATGTGCTTGAGCGCCGCACGGCTCAAATAACGGGTCGCGCCGAAATTCACGTCGGCCTCCCCTTTCCGTCCGACAAAACATACGGCGAAGATCATAACGACGATGACGGGGATGAGGAGATAGGGCCGGTATGTCGTTCGCCTCTTATTCAGCTGCGGGCCGCCTTCAAAGTATTTTGACATATTTGTGGGGCATATTGCACAATCGGGCCGTTCTTGTCAACTTGAGCTCCCGTGCGGGCATCCTCCATTGTCCCTTGTTCTGCGTTTCGGCAGAGAATAAAAAATGGATGAATCTTGCCCTCGGATTTGCCGATAAACCTCACATATTGCTATAGGGAGGGTAACGATGAAGATAGGGATACTTACCGGCGGAGGGGATGTTCCAGGGTTGAATCCATGCATCAAAGCGCTCGTGTACCGGGCCATCGATGAAGGCCACGAGGTGCTCGGGATTCGACGGGGGTGGGGCGGCGTCCTCAACTATAACCCCGCCCTGAGCCTCAAAGAAAATGCCTTGAATGCCATCCCGTTGGACAAGAACGCCGTGCGCACGGTGGACCGTTTCGGCGGGACCTTCCTGCATACCTCACGCACCAATCCGTCCAATGTCAAGGCCAAGGAGGTGCCCGCGTTTCTGAAAAAGCCCGACATCGAAGCGGAAAAGTTCGACATGACGGAACATGCCCTCAAGGTCGTAGAAGCCATGGGGATCGACGTTCTCGTCCCCATCGGCGGCGATGATACGCAGAGCTACAGCGAGCGGCTCCACCGGGAAGGGGTTCCGGTGGTGGCCATCCCCAAGACCATGGACAACGACGTCTTCGGGACCGACTACTGCATCGGCTTTTCAACGGCGGTTACCCGCAGCGAGCAGCTTATCCAGAGCATGCGGTCCTCGGTCGGCTCGCACGAGCGGATCGCCGTCATCGAGCTCTTCGGCCGAAATTCCGGCGAGACCTCGCTCATGGCAGCCTATCTGGCGGCCGTAGACCGGGCGCTGATCTCCGAGGTCCCCTTCGACTGCGAAAAACTCGCCCAGCTGATCATGCAGGACAAACGCTTAAACCCGAGCAATTATGCCATGCTCACCATCTCGGAGGGCGCCAAGATGATCGGCGGCGAATGCATCGAGACCGGCGAGGCAGACGCGTACGGCCATAAGAAGCTGGGCGGCATCGGGCAGATGACCGCCGACCGCCTGAAGAAACTCACCGGCCAGGAGATGGTCTATCAGCAGCTGGGATACCTCATGCGCAGCGGCGCACCCGATTCGGTCGATCTCATGGTCGGGTTCAACTTCGCGAATCTCGCCCTCGAGCTCATCAACAAGCAGATCTATGGCCGGATGCTGGCCATCAAGAGGGGCGTCTACACGCATGTGCCCTTAAGCCTGGTCACCAGCGGCATCAAGCGCGTCAACGTGGATGAGTTCTATGACCTGGAGAACTACCGCCCCAGCATCAAGAGCCTCGAAGGCAAACCCATGTTCCTGTATTGATCCAAGGGGGCGACCCTTTCCAGGGCCGCCCCCAAACATACCCCTTTTGCCGCCGGTCTCACTATCACAGCGCGTCACCCGGGCCCCAGCACATTGGTGAAAAACCCGCTTGCATTATGAATCACGATTCAGTAATATGGTTAATTGAATGAATATGTGGGCGGAATATATATGGGCTCAGGCGGCGGAAAGAGATCCATCCTGCAGATAGCGGACCTGGTGAACATGGGCGTGGCCATGGTGCTCTGTGTGGTGCTCGGGTTGGCCCTCGGGGTCTACCTGGACGGCAAGTTCGGCACCGAGCCGATTCTGACCCTGCTGCTGCTTCTGTGCGGGCTCCTGGCAGGATTCCGGTACATGTATAAAACCTATATGCGCTTCTTCGGGGAGGAGCTGAAGGGTGATGACCATAAGCATGGTTAAGGATCCCATCCAGAAGCAGATCGAGTATGTCTCGCTGGGCATCTGGTTCGGATTGTGTCTCATAACCCTGGCGGCCTTCGGTCCAGGCTTTGCCTTTGGCGTGTTCCTGGGCGGGGCGCTGTGCATCCTGAACTACCAATGGCTCTACTCCCATGCTCGAACGGCCGTGACCCTACCCGGACGCAAAGGTTCTTCCTACATGATGTTCAAGTATGTCATCCGTCTGGGCGCCATGGCGGTCGTCATCCTGGCCCTGATGACCTTTACGCAGGTGAATATCATCGCGCTGCTCGTGGGCCTTTCCGTCATCATGCTGGGCATCGTCAGTTATGCCTTTTACACCATACTATTCCATAACAGAGGAGAAGAGTAATCATGGAACACGGCATCTTATTATTGAACCCCATCGCACATGCCTTCACCGAAGCCACTGAAAAAGTGCTTGAGCCGCTCAGGGCAGCGCACCCAGGGTGGGCGGCCTTCCTGACAGACACCAACCACTATATCCAGGTCGTGTATATGTGGTTCTACATGATCGTGCTCATCCTGCTGGCCATCCTGGCCGTGAGGAGCCTCAAGATGGTGCCGGGGAGGCTGCAGAACTTTCTGGAGGTCGTCATCGGCGGCCTGAAAAATCTGCTCATCGACACCATGGGCGAACACGGCATGAAGTTCTTCCCTCTCATCGCCACCCTGGCCATCTTCATTCTAACCGCCAACCTTGGCGGCATCATCCCTTCCATGTATTCACCCACCGCCAATATGTGCACCAATGCCGCCATGGCCATCGTCGTCTTCCTCCTGACCCATATCGTGGGCGTCAGTATCCACGGCCCCAAATACTTCAAGCATTTTTTGGGCCCGGTGTGGTGGATGGCACCGATCATGCTGCCGATCGAGCTCATCGGGCATCTGGCGCGCCCCCTTTCGCTCACCATGCGGCTCTTCGGCAATATCGCCGGCGAGGACCTCGTCCTGGTGGTCCTCTTACTGCTGGTCCCCTTCCTCGTTCCATTGCCCATGCTCGGACTCATGATCTTCACCTCGGTCCTGCAGGCCTTCGTCTTTTCTCTCCTGGCAATGATGTATATCAGCGGCGCCATGGAGGAGGCCCATTAAGAATAGGCAACAATTACATTCCAAATATCATAATGGGAGGAAGTATGAAAAAGCTTTGCCGTATGATGGGATTTTCAGCGTTGTTTATCCTCATGGGCTCCTCGATCCTCATGGCTGCCCCCGCAGCCGCTACGCCTGAAGTCATCAACTTCTTCAGCTGGGCGGCCCTATCGGCGGCTATCGCCATAGCCATAGCCGCGTTTGGAACCGGGATCGGCCAGGGCAACGGCGTGCGCGGCGCCTGCGAGGGCATCGCCAGGAACCCCGAGGCGTCGGGCAAGATCCTGACCGCCCTGATCCTCGGCTTGGCCATGATTGAATCCCTGGCCATTTATGCCCTGGTTATCGCGCTCATCCTGCTCTATGCAAACCCGTTCCTGAAATACATCGTCGGGGCATAAGACCATCATCTGCAACGACAACGGCGGGGTGAGGGGCCTTCGGTTCGGCCTCTTACCCCGCCGTTTTTTATCAATAGCCGGCGTCCGCGGTACGATCTACCCCCCGGTGCGATTCTTGAAAAGCTCCTCCACGCTCAAGAGATACTCGGCGATCTTCTCCTGCGCCTCGCGCGGGATCTCCTGATAGACCACGCCCAGGACCATCTCATGCCGGCTCTTGCGGATGTTTCTCACGCGGCCGTGAATCTCCAGATCACCTTCTACGCCCGGGAATTTGGCCCACAAGGAGACCTCGTCGTTGATGACGATGGAAGGCACCCGGTCTCCGGGATAGATCTGGATCTGTACGCGGCAGCCGCGCTTGCTGACATCCACCACCGCGGCCATCTTCTCTTCATCCTTAACTACGATCCTGGCAGGAATGACGCAATCGATGCGCCGGTAGTCCCTCAGATCGTGGTGCTGGATGATCTTGGGATACTCCAGGAACAGGAGCCTGAAGGGCTGTGATATGCTGTCTATGATCTTGGTCTGGAAGGCGAAAACGGTGCCTTGGAAGATGTATTTCACGATGCATTGATTGCCCTGGTAGAGCTTCTGCTTGATGGTCGGGTACGGCCGCGGGGTCTTCAAGATGATGTAGTTGTCCGGCTCCATGCCGACCATGTAGCTCTCGAGCGGGATGGCCACGCCCTCGATCTCGAGGTGGATCTTGGTCCCGATATCCAGCGATATGCGTTTGCCGGTGGTCATGAAATCGTATTTCCCGCTCTCCATAGAGCACCTGACGGCAGAACGGCGCTCGAACTTTAATACCCTGATCTTCGATTGACGATACGGTGGATACGATGACCAAGCCTCTCTACTCGATCGACGATATCCGAAAGACATATGAGATCATCCATGACCACAAGCTCACCAAGGAGCTCATCATCCGCTATTCACAAAACAACGCGGATATCCGGGCTGTGGCGCTGGCGGACCTGGACCTGTCGCACTGCCGCAGCATTCTGGATCTCGGTTGCGGCTACGGACTTTTTGTCGAACGTCTGAACGGCCGGATTCCTTCCGATGCATCGATCACCGGGCTGGACATGCTGGAGAGCAACCGCTCGGCCTTTCTGCACACCCTGGAATCAAGCGGTTTCACGGGCTTCTTTATCAAGGGGGGCGCCGATCTCATCCGCACGATCGCGGATGCATCCTTCGACCTCATCATCGCCAGCTACTCACTCTATTTCTTTCCGCACCTGATCGGCGACATCGCCCGCCTGCTGAGAGACGACGGCATTTTCATCACCATCACCCACAGCGAGTTCTCGCTCCAGGAGATCACCGACCTGATCCACCGGAGCATGACCGCAACCGGCATCGATCCACCGCCGCAAATCGCGATCACCTCCCTGCTGCGCTCATTTGCGCTTGAAAACGGACAGGCGCTGCTGAGCCCCAGCTTCAGGACCATTGAGGCCATCCGATATCCCAACGCCATGGTCTTTCCCGCGCGCGATATCGACGACTGCATCCTGTATCTGACCCAAAAGCGCCACCTGCTCTTCAAGGACGTGACTGAGATCGACCCCTCGAAAATGGACGCCGTGCAGGCACGCTTCTTTCAACACATCCACCAGCTGGCCCGCAGACAAGGCTCGTTCAGCATCACGAAGGATGATGCCGTTTTTCGCTGTTTCCATCCCCGTCGCAATCATGCTATGGATTGAGCAAATGCCGCAGCGAACAACAGCAGGTAGGTGGACTGAATACCATGCAGAAATGCTACATCCTGGATACGAACATCCTGATTGAAAACCCCGACTGCATCGAGATCTTCAAAAACGGCGAGGAAAACAGGGTCTTCATCCCCTATTCCGTGATCATGGAGCTCGACCGGCTCAAGAAGCGGCCGGACCTGGGCCATATCGTCAACCTGGTGGCCGACAAGCTCGAGCAGGACCATATCGAGATCCTCAAGATACCGGAAAAGACCTATACCGGCAACGAATCCAACGACGACGACATCCTTCAGGACATCAAGTACGCCTTCGAGGCCCGCGGGCAGCTCTTCTCCGGCTACGATCCCGTTGTCATATCAAACGACAAGATGTTCAGGGTCAGGCTCAAGTACGAGGGTTTCCAGACCCAGGAGTACCGGGATTCAAAACCCTTCCACTCCGAATCGCAGCTCTATACCGGCTTCGTCAAGGACACCGAACAGAAGATACCCAACAGCTTTTCCTGGGATGGGAACGGCCAGCTCTGGTTCGAAGGCAGGGAGGCCTATATCGACTACGAGCACAATCCGTGGGGCGTCAAGCCACGTTCGGTCTATCAGAACTGCGCCATGGAGCTCATGCTCGCGCGGCATATCGACGTGGTGACGCTCCAGTCCGAGGCCGGTTTCGGCAAGACCTACATCGCCCTGGCCAGCGCCTTTCAGCTTGTGCTCCAGAAGCCCAAGGCATATGAACGCATCTTCATCTTCAAGCCCGTGGTGGAGATCGGAGAGAAGCTTGGGTATCTGCCCGGCGACGAAAAGGAAAAGCTCGCCCCCTACATGCGGGGAATCCTCGACCTCATCGTCAAACTGCACTCCTTAAGGCCGGCCAATGCCCTCTTCATAGACCCTTCCAGCTCCAAGCTGGAGCTGAACCACAAGAAGATCGAGGTCGTGAGCCTGAACTTTATCCGCGGCATGAACATCGAGAACGCGGTGGTCATCATCGACGAGGCCCAGAACCTGACGCGCTACCAGACGCGCGCCCTGCTCACGCGCATGGGCGAGAACGTGAAGTGTTTTATCCTGGGCGACACCAACCAGGTCGACCATCCCTACCTCAACTCATCCAACAACGGCCTGAACTGGATCGTCAAGAAGTTCAAAGGACACGGCAATTACGGGCATATGGTCCTCAAGGGGACGAAGTCGCGCGGCCCGATCACCGACCTGGTGTTGAAAACGGGTCTATAGTATGGGATCCCGCGTATACTTCTCCGCGCACATCGACGCGGCGGCCATCAAGGCGCTCCTCGAAGAAGCCCTGGCCGATCTCCCTATAGCGTTAACCCCCGCCGACCGCACGGCCCTGAAGGTGCACTTCGGCGAAGAGGGCAATACCCGGTTCGTCCCCCCCGCTAGCATACGACCGGTAATCGAAACCCTGCGCCGTCATACCCGGGAGGTGTTCCTGACCGATGCCAACACCCTGTATCGCGGCAAGCGCTACAATGCCGCGGACCACCTCACGATCGCCCGTGCGCACGGTTTTGACGGCCTGGATGTCCCCATCGTCATCGCCGACGGCGAACACGGCGACGAGGAGCGGCTCGTCCCCATCCCCGGCCGGATATTCCAGGAGGTCAAGATCGCCCGCGCCATCGCCCAGGCCGACGCCATCGTGGCCGTCAGCCATTTCAAGGGCCATGTCATGTTCGGCTTCGGCGGCAGCATCAAGAACCTCGGCATGGGATCGGGTTCGCGCGCCGGCAAGATGCAGATGCACTCAACCATCCGTCCGTCACGGCCGGCGCCTGCACCAGGTGCGGCGCCTGCGCCGAAAACTGCGCCAGCGGCGCCATCAGCCTGGCCGATGGTGCGCCGGTGATCGACGCCGCCGTGTGCACCGGCTGCGCAAAATGCATCGCCGTGTGCGCCTTCGGGGCCATCAATGTACCCTGGAGCGGGGCCACCAGCCGCGAGGTCATGGCCCGCACCGCCGAGTATGCCCTGGGAGCCGTCTCGGGCAAGAAGATTATTTGCCTGAGCTTCATCACCAATATCACCAAGGACTGCGACTGCATGCCGGATACGCCCCTGATCGGAAAAGACGTGGGTCTGGTAGCCGGCATCGATCCCGTGGCCTGTGACCAAGCCGCCTATGACCTCGTGCTCCAGGCCCATGGCAACGAGGATATCTTTAAAAAGGCCACCCGCATCACCGGGACCTACCAGATCGAATACGCCGCCGCCATCGGGCTGGGAACGCGCGCCTACCACCTGGAAACACGGTAATGCCCGTTTGCCCGGCGCGGTTCTCGATGAACGCTTAAGGATTGTGTCGGTCCAGAACCGCTCGGATCTTCCGCGAGAGGTCTCCCATCCCGAAGGGTTTCTGGATAAATCCCTGACAGCCCGCCGCCATGATCTCCTTGGCCTGGCCGTCGATGCTGTAGCCGCTGGAAAGCAGCACCTTCACGCCGGGGTCCTGGCGCAGCAGGGCCTCGAAGGTCTCCTTGCCGCCCAGATCGGGCATGATCATATCCAGGATCACGATATCGATCTCGTCTTTGTGAAGGTCATACAGGCGCAGTCCCTCGCGGCCCGAGCGGGCCGTCATGACGGTATATCCGAGGCCCGCGAGCATGCGTGCGCCCACATCGATGATCATGTCCTCGTCATCGATCAGGAGTACGGTCTCACGCCCTGTCAGAAGCGTTTCGGTGATTTCGGGCTCGGACACCGCCTCCTTGTCCGTGGCCGGAAGGTGGATCGTAAAGGTGGTGCCGATGCCGACCTCGCTCTCGACCGCGATGCTCCCTCCATGATGTTTGATGATGCCGTAGGTTGAAGCCAGGCCCAGACCGGTCCCCCGCGTGCGCTCCTTGGTGGAAAAGAACGGTTCGAAGATACGCGCCCTGGTTACGTCGTCCATGCCCATGCCGGTATCCGTGACCGTCAGCACGACGAATCGGCCGGCCTTGAGGTCCATGGCGTCGGCCTTCTCCTTATCGATCTCGACATTGGCGAGCGTGAGATACAGATCGCCCCCACCCGGCATGGCCTGCCAGGCGTTCAGTAAGAGATTGAGCAGCACCTGCTCCATCTGGCCGCGGTCGACCTCCACCGGCCACAGGCCGTCGGCCTGCTTGAACTGAATCCGTATCTCCTTCTTGGTGCGACCGAACATTTCGGCGCTCTGGCGCACGAACGCACCCAGGTCGGTCGGCTTAACCTCATATTTTCCGCCCCGGGCGAAGCCCAACAGCTGCCTTGTGAGGTCGGAGCCGCGTTTGACGTACTGCTCCATATACCTCAGGCGTTCGTAGAAGCTGTGCGACTCGTCGACCTGCATGAGCATGAGCGAGATGTTGCCGAGTATGCCCATCAAGAGGTTGTTGAAGTCGTGGGCGATGCCGCCGGCCAGGGTCCCGATGGCCTCCATCTTCTTCGCGCGCAGCAGCTGTTCCTCGATCTGCTTCTTCTCGGTGATGTCCACCAGAAAGCCCCGTAATCCCTCGGGCCGGCCCGCCCGTACAATCCTCACCGTATGGGCTATGGCGGGAAAGGTAGTGCCGTCCTTGCGCATCGCCGTGTACTCATTGAGTCCGAGCCGTTCACCGTGCAGGATCCTTTGGACATTGGCAGAGACCCGTTCCCGGTCCTGAGGCGCGACAAAGCTCATGAAGTCCATGCCCCGGTCCAGGTCTTCTAGGGTATAGCCGAAGCGTTCCAGGGACACCTGGTTCACGAAGGTCAACCTCCCCTGGAGATCGGTCTCGAACACCGATTCGGGCAGGAGCTGGGCCAGGTCTCGAAAGCGCTCCTCATTCTGCCGCAAGGCCTCTTCGGTTCTCTTCCATTCGGATATATCGATGAGCGAGGCGATGCTGTCTCTGGTGCCGGGTATCATGGCCACGCTCATGAAGAAATCCTTGATCTCCCCAGAGCGAACCCTCGCCTTGAATTCATAAGAGTGCGGCGGGGCGCCGGGCTCGCCGCGGCGCTGGAAGTGGTATTGTTTCATCCTCTCCAGGTCTTCGGGCACCACGAAGACCGTCCAGCTCATGCGCCCCTCCAGTTCCTGGCGGGAATACCCGGTGAGCCTCTCGAAGTTTGAGTTGGCCAGGAGGATGGTGGTATCCTCGGCCGTGATGATATTGGCGGTAGCGGTATTCTCGAAGATGGTCCGGTACTTCTCCTCGATCTCGCTCAAGGCCTGTTCTGAGCGTTTGCGATCGGTCACATCGATCAGGGTCGCGACGCTCTCCTCGGTGCCGGGGATCAAAACGACGGTCACGAGGATATCGCGCAGTTCGCCTGCCCTGTTTCTCAAACGGTACTCGTAGGTCTCGGGGGCCGATCCCGGTCTGCTGCGGCGCAGTTCGTGATAGCTCTGCATGCGCTCCAGATCCGACGCATCCACGAAATCGGTCCAGCTCATCGCGCCCTCTATTTCGGCCCTGGAGTATCCGGAGAGCTTCTCGAAATTGGAGTTGACGAGCAGGATGGTGGTGTCGGCGCCGAGCAGGACCGTGGCATTGCCCGTGTTCTCGAAGATGGCGCGGTAGCGCTCCTCGCTTGCGCGTAAACACCTCTCGGAACGCTTGCGCTCGGTCACATCCCGCACCAGGATATGAAACCCGATACCCCGGCCGGCCGCATCGTGCATGAGCCAGGTGGAAAGCTCATGGTCTCTCAGGCTGCCGTCCTTGTGCAGGGCTTCATAATCGACCATCGAGGCAGGCTCGCCGGTGGTGTAGACGCAGTTGAACACCTTGAATATGCGCGCCGAGACCTCCGGTGATGAGAAGCGGCGGTAATCCATGCCGAGGAGTTCCTCAGGGCCATAGCCCAGCATGGCGACGGCCATCTCGTTGAAGGCGGTGACCCTCCCCCTGAGGTCCACCTCCAGGTATGCCTCCTGCATGCTGTCCAGCAGGCTGCGGTGGCGCGCGGCATACTCTCGGGCCTCCTGTTTGAGCGCCAGATTCTCACGCTCAAGCTGCTGGAGTCTCTCCTTCAGCGCACCTTCCTCCGGAAGTCCGGCCATCGGCCCCTCCTCGAACGTTGCTTACGCGTGAGGGTTCGACGCTGAGTTCGGCGTCTTCCCCCTCCAAGGGGCCTTATCGGAACTTTTGCCTCACGATTTTACTTGCGCGACCGCACGCATGATGCCCGGTCCGGCCGCTCTGATGGTGTCCTCAGCCGTACAGTAGGCGAAGCGCACAAACCCCGGCCATCCGAAGCCGGTGCCGGGCACGGCGAGGATACGCTCCTGCACCAGGGCGTTGCAGAAGGCGATGTCGTCCGGTATGGGCGCCTTGACGAAGAGGTAAAAGGTCCCTTCAGGCGGGGCATACGCCAGGGAACTCTCATCGAAAATGGCACGCAACAGGTCGCGCCGCTTTCGATAGATGCGCATATCGACGGCGCAGGTAAGGCATTCGGCCAGGACCTGCTGCATCATGGCCGGCGCATTGACGAAACCCAGGATCCGGTTGGCCATGGTCATGGCGTTCAGCAGTTCCTGACGCTCATGGACCCCGGGGCCCACGGCGATGTAGCCGATACGCTCGCCGGCCAGGGACAGGCTCTTGGAGGCCGAGGTGACCACCACGGCGTTGGGGATTATCTTGAGTACCGGGGGCACGGGGATGTCGTCATACACCAGCCGACGGTACGGTTCATCCGATATCAGCAGGATATCGGGGTAATCGGCGAGCAGGTCCCTGAGGCCATGAAGAACGCGCTCGGGGTAGACACGCCCGCTGGGATTGTTGGGCGAATTGACGATAATGGCCTTGGTCTTCTCCGTGATGGCCCTTCTGATATTGTCCAGGTCAGGCAGAAAATCTTCGCCGCAGCGCGCCACGCTGAGCGCGCCGCCGAAGTTCTCGACATAGAACCGGTACTCCACGAAGTACGGGGCCAGGGCCATGACCTCGTCACCGGGATTGAGGATCGATCTGAGCACCACATTGATGCCGCCGCCGGCGCCGCAGGTCATGATGATGTCCTCAGGCGTCAGCTTGACGCCGTGTTCCTGCTCGGCATGAGCCGCCAACGTCTGCCGCACTTCGGGAAATCCGGCGTTGGGCATGTAGCCGTGCGACATCTCGGAGGCCAGGCGCGCCATGGCGGCCAGGGCCTTTGGCGGCGGCGGCAGGTCCGGGTTGCCCAGGCTGAAGTCGTACACCTTCCCGGCCCCATGCACGGCCTTCAAGCGCGCGCCTTCCTCGAACATCTTGCGGATCCAGGATGAACTCTGACTGTACTGAAGCATCTGCTGTGCTACCATCATACCCCTCCCCTGCGCATGAAGCCTCAGTATACCAATGTCCGACCGTGAAGTAAAGCTGTCGGCGGTCCGAATGGGTGTTGAGCTTTTGCGCAATAGTGTCGAAAGGGAATCTATGTCCTTCAGGATAACCGACATTGTATGCTACAAGGCATCCATGCACCCGCACGTCAAACGATGTCTGGCCGCGGCGCTTGCCTTCCTGATGACGGCGGGCATGGCATGGACGGACTCCTATGCGCAGATCAGCGCCCCCGTGGCCCCGGACATACGCACGCTTCTGGACGGCGCCAACAAGGGTGACGCCAGGTCGCAAAACGAGCTGGGAGAGATCTATGCCCGAGGCCGCGGCGTCAAGAGGGATGCGGCGAAGGCCGCCCAGTGGTTCCGCAAAGCGGCAGAGCAGGACTTTGCAAAAGCCCAGTACAACCTGGGGCGGGTCCTCTATACCGGAGACGGTCTCCCCCGCAATTACCAGGAGGCGGTGTACTGGTTCAACAAAGCGGCCAACCTCGGGAACGCCGATGCCCAGAATGCGCTGGGGGTATGCTATGAGGAAGGCACCGGTGTGGAGCAGGACTATACCGCGGCCGCCAAGTGGTACAAGCTCTCGGCCAATCAGGGGCATACCTCGGCTCAGGCCAACTTCGGCAGCCTGGTCGAGAACGGTCTGGGCATGCCCAAAGACCATAAAACCGCCTTCCTTTTCTATCAGCTCAGCGCCATCAAAGGCAATCCCAAGGGCCAATACGGACTTGCCAATTTGTACCGCACCGGCCAGGGGGTAAAGGCCGACAACGCGCTGGCGCTGCGTTGGTACACCAAGGCCGCCGTTCAGAATTACACCCCGGCGCAGTATATGCTGGGCGTCCTCTTCGCCTCGGATTATGACATGGACTCCGACTACGTGCAGGCCTACATGTGGTGGCGGATCGCACAGCGCAACGGGCACAAGCTGGCCGGGGAAAACCTGATCGCCATCCGGCAGATCATGGAGACCTCGCAGGTCGAAGAGGCCGAGAAGCGCGCCAAACGCTGGAAAGCCAGGCAATGAACGCGACCGGAGGCGGCAGGATCGACATGCACAGGATTGCCGTCCTGGCGATGCTGGGTTTTCTTGTCTTCGGCATCTACTACAACACCCTGGGCAATCCGCCCACCAACTGGGACGACCCGGCCTTATTCAGCAATCAGAACCTGCATTCCTTGAGCCTGGAGAACCTTGCACGCGTGTTTTCCTTCCATGACGGCGCGACCTTTCAGCCGATCCGCGACATCTCCTACATGATCGATTTCACGCTCTGGAAAAACGATCCCGTGCTGGGGATACACCTCCATACGATCCTGCTCTACTACTTCATGATCATCGCGCTGTGGTTGTTCCTGCTGGAGCTTTTCAAGGCCTTCGACGTGGCTGAAGACCGGGCCTTTCTCTGGGGCACCATCGCGACCGTCATCTATGCCGTGCATCCGGTCCATGTGGAGAGCGTGGCCTGGCTCTACGCCCGCAAGGAACCCCTGCTGGGCATTTTTACGTTCGCCAGCCTCTGGACCTTTCTCAAAGGCCGCGACGGTCGGACCGGCTGCTCCCTCGCCAGCCTCGCGCTGCTGGGGCTGGCGGTGCTCTCCAAACCCACCGCCCTGGTGATCCCGGCCGTCATGATCATCATCGATCTTGCCCTGCAGGCGCATAAGCCCGACAGCGCCTATTGGAGGAAGCGCGCCCTGATCTTTATCCCCATGCTCATCCTGGTCGTGCCCCTGCTGGCGCGCCTCATCCTCATGATGTCGTCGGCGGGAGGCATCAAACCGTATCACGGCGGAAGTTTCTGGACCAACCTCCTGGCCGTGTCCCAGATCTGTATCAGCTACCTGGGCCTGATCGGAATCACGCTGATCTACACCGCCGACTATCCCCTCACCCTGTACACGTCGATCCATCAGTGGCAGGCCTGGGCATACGTGGCGCTCAACCTCGCCATCATCGTAAGCGCGATCGCGGCCTATCTGCGCGGCAGGCACATCTATGCCGTCTTTGTCGCCTGGTTCTACATCTTCATTCTCCCGGTGGCGCATATCTTCCCCATTGCGCAGATCATGGCCGACCGTTACGCCCTCTTGCCCTCCTTGAGCTGGTGCGTGCTGCTGGGTTTTCTCATCAGCGCCCTGTGGGGTAAGCGCCTGGCATGCAGGTACGTTTCTCCGGACCTGCCGCGCCTCCTGGCCATAGCCGTATTGAGCGTCGTCGTCCTGTCGTATGCCGCCATGACCGTCCGTCAGAATACGCTCTGGCAAAGCTCGGAGCGTCTCTGGGAGAACACCGTGGCCCGCTATCCGAATTCGAGCCCCGGTAATGTGAACCTGGCGGTCATCTACATCGGCCAGGGCAGATACGAAGCCGCCCAGGAGCTTTGTCTGAATGCGGTCAGGGCCCTGCCCTATGACTATCTGGCGATCAGCAACCTGGCGCTTGCCCAGGTAATGATGGGCCAGTACGACAACGCCATCCATAACTACCGGACGGCCCTGAGGCTGAGGCCCGACCTGTACAAAGCGCGTTTCGGGATGGCCAACGCCTACTGGGCCAAGCGTGACTACGCCCAGGCATTTCAGGCCTACACCTCCACCCTGCGGACCAACCCGCACCTGGAGAACTCCTTCTATGGAGGCCTGATCCTGTCACGGCTCGGCTATGCGGCCTGGAAACTCGGGAAAGGTCCTGAATCCGACGCCTACCTCGCCAGGGCCGCCAGGCTGACCGGAACGTATCCCGCGGTCCTCCAAGAACTGGCCGGGGTATACACGAGCATGGGCAATGATGTCCTAGCGCTGAAGGCGTATCAGGACCTGCTGAAGGTCACCAACGACGGTCGGAAGCAAAAAGAGCTTCAGGAGCGCATCCAGGCCCTGCGGCCGTGATCCGCCTGAGCGGCGTGCCTGCCTCTATCCCGCGAGGATAGAGATCCCACCCCATCCCGCAAGCGCAACGCCGATCAAGAAAACAAGGGCGTTCACGATCCGAACCCAGCGCGGGATCACGGGGATGTTATGAAGCGCCGTGTTCACGTACCCCTCGACGTGGGCATACTCTTCCTTTGAGAGTCCCCGGGCACGCGCACTCGCCTTGAGCCTGTCAAGGCGCATCTTGATGAGGTATGGGTTGTAGCGCAGCATCATCGCCCAAGCCCAGATGGCTATCACGGGCAGGACAAAGGCCAGCATGCCGACGCCAGTGTGCCCGGATTCATACACCAGCACGGCGGCGAAAAATGTCAGAAAGATGTTCACGATACCAGCCATGTCGCCTCTTTGCCTCCCCGCATAGCATGATGGCCGTGATCCTAGCATCGGCATTGCTCTTTCCGCAAGCAGGTTCGTGGATTCATGGCGGCTTGACCTCAAGCCGCCCTCATGGCGGGGGGGGGCCGTAATCGACAAGACCCTTGAAGCGGAAATTTTTTTGAGGTAGCCTTGGACAGGAGGTTCACGATGAGATTGAAACCAACGGTGCTGCTCCTGTGTCTCCTCGGCCTGATGTCAAGCCCGTGTCCGGCCGCCGTGCCCGATTTCGGTCAGGACGGTCTGAAAGGCCTCGATGCCTCGCAGGTCAAGAAGCTTGCCAACGGCGAGATCGTTTTCACCTTTACCGATTCAGCCACCCAGGCTCATTCCGGACTGATCGAGGCGGCGGTGGTCTTCAATCAAACGCCCGAACAAACCTGGAACCTCCTTTCCCGCACCGAGGATCAGGCGAAATATCTCAAGGAGCTCGAAGAGGCCAGGAAGATCGCCAAAAGTCCTCTCCAGGACACGATCGAGTTCAAGGTCAAGGCGGCCTTTCTGACCTTTGTCTACCGCGTCAACCACAACTTCGATCGGAGCGGCATGAATTTCTGGTGGGCGCTCGATCCGACGTTCAAGAATGACCTGGTGGACCTGCGCGGCTACTGGCGCTTCTATCCCTATGGGCAGGGCAGGACCCTGGCGCGCTACGGCAGCACGGTTTCACTGAAGAAGGTCCCGGCCTTCATCGAAGACATGTTCAAGAAAAGTGGCGTGGCGCGCTCGCTGGCCAGCGTGAAGAGGTATGTCGACTCCGGTGGAACCTATCACAAGTAGGCATGAATTCGGCATCACGAAAGGGGGCTTGCATGAGTATGAAAATCACCCGCGGGAACATCGAGAACGTGTTATCCTTCACGGACGAGATCGTCCGGAGGTATCCGAACCGTCTGATCGGAACGCCCTCGTGCGAACAGGCCGGCATAAGGATCGCCGATGAATTCGCAAAAAACTGCGATCCCGGCACCGTCAAGCGCGAGGAGTTCACCTGCCATCCGAAGAGCTTTCTCAAGTATATCCGTCCGGCGGTGCTTGCCTATGGGGCGTCCCTGATCGCCGCGTTGACAAAGCGACCGTGGGCGGCCGTCGCCGGTCTGTCGGCAACCCTGGCGGTGTTCGTCTCCCAGTTCATGTTCTACAAGAAATTCTTCGATCCATTGTTCCCGGAAGAAAAAGGCTACAACGTTTATGGCGTGATCGAACCGGAGGGCGAGGTCAAGCAGCAGGTCATCCTGTGCGGCCATCACGACGCGGCCTATGTCTTCCATTTCATGGACCTCTCCCCGCGTTTTTATCCGCTGCTGCTGGTAGCCGGGATCGTGCCTTTTCTGCTCCTGCTGCTCTATAGCCTCATCACGGCCGTGACTCGCTTCAATCCCCTCTGGCTCAGAAAGATGGTGTCCGTGCTTTCGCCCGGCGTCGTCCCGTTGTGGTGGTTCACCACCGACGCGGTCTCGCCCGGCGCGGGTGACAATATGATCGCCACGGCATTGGCCAACGAAGGCGCCAAGCTCTTCGCCGACAGAAAGAAGGCCGGGGAGGCCCTCAAGCATACCCGCATCATCTGCCTGTCCGTGGATGGAGAAGAATGCGGACTGAGAGGCTCCATGGCGTATGCCGCCCGCCATGCACGGGAGCTCACGGGCATCAAGACCTATGCCTTCTGCATGGATACGCTCTATCACGCCGACAAGCTGATCTTCTTCGACAACGACCTCAACCTGACCGTGGATTGCTCGCATGCCATGGCCCAAGAGTTGACCGACATCGCCACCTCCCTCGGTTATAAAGCCAGGGTCGACCACATGCCCTGGGGAGGCGGCAGCACGGACGCGGCGGCGTTCGCGCAAAAAGGAATCGAGGCCACCTGTCTTCTGGCCTTCGAGCTCGACATCACCAAGCTCGATACGGATCTGGTCTATCACACCCCGCGCGATACGACCGACGCCATCGAGCCGGCCGTGGTCGAACAGGCATTGAACGTCATTGCCGCCTACCTCCTCAAGAAGGACGCCGAGGTGAGGTGAGAAAACAATTGCCTGTGGATTTTCTCATTCATTTGCAGTATGGGTAATTTACTTGCACCATGCAAGCAATAACCAACAGGAGGGTGTCAATGGTAAGATCTCTCAGAGTCAGCATCATCGGTCTCATCCTTGTTTGTTTCTGTTTCTCGGGGGCATGGGCAGCCGAAGCGCCCTGGAAGAAGATCGGAGAAAAGAACGGCATCGTAGGCTTTACCAGGCCCACACCCAAAAGCAGCGTTGACCAGATGAAGGCGGTCGGCGTCGTGAACGCACCGGTGGCCGTCATCGAGGCGCTGCTCCGTGACGTGCCGTCGGAAACGGAATGGATGTACAAGTGTAAGGAGGCCGCGGTGGTCAATACGCCGGAGCTCAAGAGCGCCGGGGATATCCTGTATGTGTACAACGTCACGGCCATGCAGTTCCCGGTCAAAGACCGCGATACGGTCGGCAAGGCCGTCTACACCATCGACAAGGCCACAGGGACACTCTACATGCATCTGGATGGCATCAATACCAATTACAAGCTGGACAAAAGCAAGGTGCGCATGCCGTATGTAAGCGTCGACTATATCCTGACGCCGAAAGGTCCGGACAAGACCGAGGTCACCTATGTAGCCCTGGGCGACCCGGGCGGAAACCTTCCGGCGTTCCTGGTCAATATGCTCACCAAGAACCTGAGCATCGAGACCATCGCCAGCATCCGCGAGATGGTCAAGAAGGATAAGTATAAGAACGCCAAGACCGTGGTAACGACCACGCCGCATCAATAAGCCCTGAGAAAAAAGCCTTTTATCCCCCCGCCTGAAGCGGGGGGGGGTAGAAAGGCTTTTTTTTTTTACCGCAAACGCCTGAACATTTCCCTCACCCATGCCTTCGCTTCCGCACTGCTGGAGAGCGTGTTAACAGGGCAACCTCCTTCGGCCGCCACATGCGCGCAAGCCGAGCGGCATCCAGTCACAACCACAAAAGGCCTGCGCCGCGGGGTCTTCATAACCCACATACCGCACCGTGCCCCGCAGCCGCTCGCGGATTGACTCTGACGACAGCTCAACGCGGTCGTACCGTGCCGGGCATCCCCCGCAGTATCTGAGCCCCACCTTCAGCATGCGGCACAGGGCATACGCCACGGTACGAGCCGTACCCTTCGATCGACGCGGATCACCAGGGCATGGCCCTGCGCCAGACCGCCGCAGACGCCGTAGCCGCCGCCTGAGCGCCTCAGCTCGAACATCATGGATCAGGATGCTCACCGCCGCTGGCGCCCACCGGGTGCCCGATGGCGATGGCAGCGGCGGTGAGCTCGGCCATGCGCCTGGTTCGCCGGCGCGCTTCAGGCCTTCTCTGATGACGATCATGCCGTGGTTGGTGCCGTGAATCTCGCGCAGAGCACCACCGAATCTGCTAAAACGGCGTGCACACGCCGCTTACGATAACCACGTCATCAGGCTTACCCATGTCGTTCTCCTCTCGCCGGATCTTTTCCGCCGTCCTTTCCGGACATGACGACCATCAGCGGATGTGGTCGCCGGCCTCGATGCCGCAGAGCTGCTTGGCGATTCGCTGTTTCTGCTTCATGTTCACCAGTCTGCTGATCATGATGCGCTGGGCCTGGGGCGAACCGGCGCCGTGCATGCTCTCGGTCAGGTAGCCCACCGCGGCCGTGCCCATGGTGATGTTCTCGATCAGCCTGAGGATGCGCATGCGGTGTTCGGTGGGGACACCGTCCTTGGTCTTGTAATACTTCTCGATCCATTTCCCGACCTCCGGGGACCTCAGGTCCGCCTCCGAGGGCAACGTGACCACCAGTCCGCCGGCGATGTCCTGGGCTAGACGCGCGATTTCGTAGGGCAGCCGCGTGATGTTCTGCTTGTGCACGTTTGCCAGGAGCACGTCCACCAGATAGGTGCCGCTGTCTTCGCGATGCCCTTCCGCGGCGCAGGCGATGCAGCCGCAGAAGAGCGTCTCGTTCAAATGGTTCATCTCCACGATCTTGTCTTTGACGTGCGAGGCCTTGTCCGCACCGTTATACTCGGCCACGGTCTGGGCCGCGCCGATGAGCACGTCGCCCACGCCCACCTTGCAGGCATAGCTCTGACGGTGGTAGGCGGCGAAGTTCTCCACCAGCTGGGTGGTGAAGTCGCACTCCTTGTACATGAAGACCCGCTCCCAGGGGACAAAGACGTCGTCGAA
>JAKQBR010000128.1 GCA_029574005.1 Deltaproteobacteria bacterium
CAGGCGGAGATGGGTTGATAGGCGTTGCGGACGGCCTTCGTCTGGGTAACGGTGAGCCCGCTGATCGGACTTACCTCCACCCGCAGGTCGCGGCGGCTCAACATCTTGACCAGCACGTCGACCGAGCGGTGCACATGCCAGGCGGGGTGAGTGGGCTTGATCCCCAGCAGGCCCCTCACCTCGCAGGGTGAAAGGATAAACCCGACATTGACATAGGACAAACCCTTGAGGATGAAATCCGTGGCCTGTTCGCATCTCTTTGTGGCTCGTGTGCGCGCATCAGCTTTCATGGGTGCCCCTTTCGCAGCCGTTGCTTGCAGTTGCATACGATGACACGCAAGCCCTGTGCCAATAGATTACCATTGTAATTACATACCATTACATCTTTCAACGCGCTGAATTGATGGAGGGCACGGCAAATTCTTGCCGTACAGCAGTGAAAATGGTTTCCCCTTTCCGGCAGCGACAGGCCCATGCCATGAACCGATACCGCGCGCTTGCCAAGGCATGCCGGCCTGAATTATGAAAGCGCCCTTCTGACCATCTGCCGGTGCGAATTGATGATGCCGCGGTAGTGCTCGGCGGCGGAATCGTAATCGGCCTTGGGGTCCAGCAGATACTCCCGCATCAGGTTCTTCTTGGTGGAGATGAATTCAATCAGGGCCTCTTTCTCGATGGAGTTGATGAATATCTCGACGATCTTCCTGCGCATCGGCCTTGACGAGTTTGAGATCAGGAGCATGATCATATTGTTGGCCACCTGCGCGATGAGGTCCTGTTCCGCGATCTCGAGCTCGACAAGGAGCTGCCGGTCGTTGATGGCCTCCATCTCCCGGTCGAAGAGCTCACCCATGGCCTTCAGATCGCGCGACGAAAGTCTTCTGGCGGCCAGTTTGACCATTTCGGGGAATATAGCCGCCCACCATTCCCACACCTCGTCGATCACGTATTTATCGCTGATGAGCTCTGCGCTGGCCGCGTCATCCTGTGAAAAGAGCAGCCGCAAGAAATCAATGCCGGCATGCTTCAGGAAGTCCTTGACATAGATGCCGTCACCGGGCCGGATATCGAGCAGATTCATGGATTCGAGCTGTTTCAAAGCCACGCGCAGCGAGGTGCGATCCACATCCATGGCCTTGGAAAGTTCACGTTCGGGGGGGAGCTTTTCTCCGGCTTGCAGTTTGTTGGCGAAGATATCGCGCATGAGACAGTTGACGACCTTCTGGTGAACCTGCTTGTTTGCCATAATTTCTATCCTTTTGAATAATATGATAATTATTAATGAATACAGAATATGCATTCGAAGCTTGACAAAATCAAGCATTAAATATATTCATGTTTATACCAATTTTATTTATTGATTAAACCATTGGCGATGGCATATCGGGCTCGCTGAAAGGATGTGATCACTATGCGCGATGTTTTCATTATCGGCGTCGACACCTTGCGGTTCGGCAAGTATCTGGACCTGAGCATCAAGGATCTCACGCGTCAGACCGTGCAGGCGTGCCTCAAGGACGCGGGCATTGGCAAGGAAGCTGTCCAGGCCATCTGGTTTTCCAATTCGGGCTGGGGCGAGATGGGGCAGTCATGCATCCGCGGGGAGGTGGCCTTACGGCCGATCGGCATCGACACCATCCCCATCACGAATGTGGAAAACGCCTGCGCCGGGGCATCCACCGCCCTCCACCATGCCTGGATGTCGGTGGCCAGCGGCTTGTATGATATTTCCATGGCCGTGGGCGCGGAAAAACTCTACCGTAAGAACCTCAAGGAGAACTTCGTCCAGTTCATGACCGGCGTGGATTTCGAGGACATCATGAACACGATCGACAGCCTGGGCTCGTTCAAGCTGACCGAGCGTGACCTGCAACAGATCCGGGCGCATAAGGCCAAGTACGGCATACCGGAACATACCACCAGGTCCGCCAAGAAAAAGGATTTGAAAACACGCGCCAAGGAGCTCAAGGACAGCGCCGTGGTCTTCATCCGTCTCGGCGAGATCATGGGTTATAAGAATGTGCTCAAGCTCGGCAAACTTGCCTCAGGCGATCATTCGCCCTTCATGGACATCTATGGGTACAACGCCCGCCAGCACATGCTGCGCTACGGCAGCACCATTGAGCAATTGGCCATCATCGCCTCAAAGAACCACTTCAACAGCACGCTCAACCCCAACGCCCAGTATCGATTCGCCGTGCCGGTCGAAAAGGTGCTGACCGACCGGATCGTGAGCTGGCCCATCACCCGTTCCATGTGCGCGCCCATCGGCGACGGCGCGGCCTCGGCCATTGTATGCTCGGAAAATATGGTCAAACGCCTGGGGCTTCAGTCTCAGGCCGTTCGCATACGCGCCTCGATCCTGGGAACCGGCAAGGCCAGACCCTACGGCTTTGACGAACCCGAGATCGGAGAGCGTCTGGCCAACCAGGCCTACGAGAAGGCAGGGGTCGGACCGCAGGACATCAACCTGGCCGAGGTGCACGATGCCACGGCCTACGGCGAGCTCCGTCAGGCCGAGAACCTGGGATTCTGCCCCAAGGGTGAAGGAGGTAGGCTGGCCGAATCCGGCGCCACCGCATTGAACGGCCGCATCCCCATGAATACCAGCGGCGGCCTGACCTCGCGCGGCCATCCGGTCGGCGCCTCAGGTCTGGCCCAGATCCACGAACTCGTTACCCAGCTGAGAGCCAGGGCCGGAAAGCGCCAGGTGAGCGCGGCCCGCCTTGCCATGGCGGAAAACGGCGGTGGAGCTCTGGGCGTGGAAGAGGCGGCCATGTGTATCCATATCCTGGAAGCACCGTCCAGGCGTTAAAAGGAGGTTGCCATGTGCGGCGAACAGATCGAACGCGATCCCAACACCTGGACCGAGGTGGAGCGCGCCTGCTTCGAACGGCGCAGCGTGCGCAAATACCGAGCCGAGCAGGTCCCCGAACAGCTGATCAAACGCATACTGGAGACCGGCCGTTTCGCCCCCTCGGCCGGCAACTGTCAGCCCTGGAAATTCCTGGTCATCCGAGACCCCGAGATCATTGCCGCCATCGAGCGCGATGTCAGGTGGGCCTGCAAGGTCCTCAAGTACTTCGTCTACTGGCGCAAGGGCGACACGTTCCGACCGCTGGCCTGGCTTATGGCGCAGCTTTTCACACGCCTCATGCCGCATGAGATGCACCCCATCCCCTATAGCGCGGTCGGTCTTATCGCCGACGGCAAGCTCAAGGTGCTCCACGGCGCGCCCACGGCCATCTTGATCCTCAAAGACCGGCGCGGGGCCGCCAATCCCGACCTGGACTGCGGCATCTGTGGCCAGAACATGGTCCTCACGGCCTATAGCCTGGGGCTATCGACCTGTTGGGTCGGTTTCGTATCCCTGCTCATGAAGCCGCCGCTGTCTTTCATCTGGAAGCGCCGCCTGGGCATCTCATTCCCCTACACCCTGGTCGAGGCAATCTGCGTGGGATATCCGGTGGCGGAGCCGAACGGCATCGTCGAGCGCGAAACGCATGCCGTCACCTGGTTCGAGCCGGGCCGCAGGTTTACAACCTACTGAGCGTTGGAGATGCCTATGTCAACCTATCGTCTGATCGACCGTCTCAGGATTCCGACCTATGACAACGAGGCCTATGTCACCTTGGCGCGGGTCAGCATTGACCAAACCCGCTGCAACGGCTGCGGCCTGTGCGTCCAGATCTGCCCCGGCAGCGCGCTCGTGCTCGAAGGTGCGGGCAAAGAGCGCCGGGCCGTCATGGACAAGGTCAATCCCCAGTGCATGTCATGCAACGACTGCGCCGCCATCTGCAAACGATCTGCCATCAAGGTGGCCGTCCCCTACGATTATGGCTACCGTTTCAAAAACATCGACCGCGGCGTTTTAACCGCACCGCGGACATTCACGATTTCCAAAGGAGACCGTTAATGGACACCCTCGCATACCGACAGACCCTGCGCAAACTGATCATCGCGCGCGATGTCGCCCTGACCATGGCCCGCTTCATGCGTGAAGAAAGGCGTCGCGGAACGCTCTGGACCAATCTCAAAGGCCTGCCCAAGGGCACCATCAACCGCGATATGTCCTGGGCCGAACTGCTTGAGGAGCGCGCCGACCAGGTCCCGGAAAAGACCTTCCTGCTTTACAACGACGAACGCATCACCTACCGCCAGATGGACATCAACGCCAACCGGACTGCCAACCTCCTCCTCAAGCTAGGGGGTGGAAAAGGCAAGGGGCTTGGCATATTCGTGAAGAACTCGCCCCGCTACCTGGACGTCTTTTTCGGGGCACAGAAGATCGGCATGTACGCAGTGCCGCTCAATGCCGAGCTCAAGGGCGACGGCCTGCGCTACGTGATCGACCATAGCGACATCGAGTACCTGGCGCTGGATGCCGAGCTGTTGGAACCGTTCCTCGCGGTCAAGGACACCCTGCCCAAGCTCAAGCAGGTCATCGTCAACGACTGCGAACCTGAAGGCCAAGGCATCGCCATCCCCGAGGGCATGAGCAGGCTCAGCGAGTCCCATACCCTCTCGTCCGCCAATCCCGGCATCGGGTATAACCCGCAGGACATCTGCCTGATCATGTACACCTCGGGCACCACCGGACGGGCCAAGGGCGTGGTCTATCGCTACAGCTGCACCAACGTGAAAAAGCTCGGCCTCCTCTCCGGGGTCTTCATCAAGCAGGACGATATCTATTTCACCCCGCTGCCGCTCTTCCACGCCAACGCCATGTTCCTGACCATCACCTTCTCTCTGGCGGCCAAGGCCACGGTGGCCCTGTCGCGCAAGTTTTCCGCCAGCCGCTTCTGGGACGAGATCCGGCGCCACAACGCCACGGTCTTCAACGCCATCGGCTCCATGGTGCCGATCCTGATGAAACAGCCGCCCAGGCCCGACGATAGTCATAACCAGGTACGGTACGTGCTTTCCGCCGCCTGCCCGGCCGATATGTGGGAGGACTTCGAGAAGCGCTTCGGCCTTACGGTGTACGAGGGCTACGGCGCCGTTGACGGCGGCGGCAAGGTCATCATGAACATCGGCACCGCGCCGGTGGGCTCCATCGGCAAGCCTTCCAAAGGCATCGGCAAGTACCGCCTCGTGGACGAACAGGGCCGCGACGTGCCCCCCGGCGTGCCCGGCGAACTCATCTTCAAGGTCGGCTCCTCCAAAGGCTCGCTCGAGTACTACAAGAACGAGACCGCCACCAATGACAAGCTCAAGGATGGCTGGCTTTACACCGGCGACCTGATCCGCGCCGATGAACGGGGCTACCTCTATTTCGTGGGCCGCAACACCGAGAGCATGCGCAAGGGCGGCGAAAACGTCAGCGCCTACGAGGTCGAGCACGTCATCATGGACCACCCGGCCGTGGAAGAGGTTGCGGTCTATGCCGTGCCCTCGGAGCTGGCCGAAGACGAGATCATGGCCTCGGTAAAGCTCGTGGAGGGCATGCGGCTCGAACCCTCTGAGCTGGTCGCCTTTCTCAAGGACAAGCTGGCCCGCTTCGCCATCCCGCGCTATGTGCGCTTCGTGGATGAATTTCCCATGACCAGCACCCACCGCATCATGAAGAAGGAGCTCGAGAAAATCGGCGTAACACCCGACACCTACGACGCACAGAAGGCATAACCTCCCTTCTTGTTCCCTCCCCCCTTGGATGCAAGGGGGGATTTTTTCTTTGAGCCTTCGCTGGCGGTAAGATTTCGTCACCCCACCTCATTTATGCTGGCTAACCCGTCCTGGATACGCTATCATTCTTGATCCAATGGATACCTATTTTCCGGCTGCATCCGCCACCCTCAGCCGGCGGACCTTTTTACAGATCATCGCCCAGGCCCCGCTGCTGGCCGGTTGCGCATCTCTGTTGAAGCTGCACCCCTGGCGGTCTTTCCTTGACATCAAGATCGGCCAAATGCTGCTCGTCGGTTTCCAGGGCCTGGATGTTCCCCGTCAACTGGCCCTCGATATCGGGTACTATACTGTCGGCGGCGTGGTGCTGTTTGATGCCCCAGGCCGCAATATCGCCTCTCCCGATCAGGTGCGTCGCCTGTGCAGCAAACTCCAGCGATCGGCCGATATCCCCCTGCTGATCGCGATCGATCAGGAAGGCGGCCACGTCAGCAGATTGAACCCCCAGGCGGGATTTCCGCCCACGGCGTCAGCTCAGTATCTGGGGCTTCGGGACGATCCCGACCTCACCTACTGGCATGCCAGACAGACGGCGCAAACCTTGGCATGGCTCGGCGTCAATATGAACCTTGCCCCGGTCGTCGATTGCAACCGCAATCCGCTGAACCCGGTCATCGGCGCAAAGGAACGCAGCTTTTCCGCCGACCCCGCAGTGGTCACGCGGCATGCCCTCGCGTTCATAGCCGGGCATCATGACGCCGGGATTCTCTGTTCGCTGAAGCATTTCCCCGGCCATGGCAGCTCAATCCAGGATTCGCACCATGGCCTGACGGATATCACCGCCACATGGTCGCCGTCCGAACTCATCCCCTTCGCCGATATCATCAAGCAAGGAAAGGCCGATGCCATCATGACCGCGCATGTCCACAACACCAGCCTGGACCCTGAGCTCCCGGCCACGCTCTCAAAGCCGATCATCGATGGCATCCTCCGCACCGAACTGGGCTTTGGCGGCGTGGTGATCTCCGATGATCTGCAGATGAAGGCCATCGCCGACAACTACGGTTACCTCTCAGCCCTGGAGCTGAGCATCAATGCCGGGGTCGACATCATCCTGCTAGGCAACGGTTATATATCGGATGCCACGGATGTGCCGCGCACCATTGCCGCAATCAAGGGGCTCGTGCATGAGGGCCGCATCCCCCCAACACGGATCGACGAGGCCTATCGGAGAATCATGCTGCTCAAGCGGCGGATCGGCCCGACCCCAGGCCGGCCTGTCGAGCGATGACCGGAAAGGCGACAAATCCGACGCCCCCTCATGGAAGGGGCCTAAAACACTGAATCATTTTGCAATAAAACGATATTATCAGGGAAAAGCACCTTCTTGTTGAATGGCGTCCTGAAGCCCTCTATACATATACCAACATATACTAGCTGCCATATTCTTGGATATGCATTGGGTAAACCCTCTTCGGGTATCGCATGAGACCAAGAATATTCATGGGAGGGGCATGCTATGAGAAGAGTGATCGGCCTGGTGTTCTGTTGCATGGTCTTTCTGCATGCAGACCTGTACGCCTTTGGCGATAATGATCTTTCGATTGCGACACGATACGATGTCACCGAAGAGGCGATCATCCATGCCAGTCCGGAGGCGGTCTACAACGCCATCATCGACATCTACGACGGGAAGACCGGCTGGTGGTCGCCGGAGTTCTCTTCAAGGCTCTGTGATGGTGAAACCAGCGGGAATGTCGGCGCCCTCTACGAGGTGACCATCCATGCGGTCATCCCGATACAATTCACGACCAGGACCATCGAAACTCGAAAGAACGAGATGCTCCGCGTGGAATATGTCGAGGGTGCATTCGTCGGGCAGGGTTTATGGAAGTTCGAGAACGTGGGGGGAAATACAAAGGTTAGCCTGCGGTGGCGCACCAACCCGGCAGGCTTGTTCATGCGCGTGGCGGCGCCGTTCTATCCGGTTGCAAAAGGCCATTCGAGCGTGATGCAGACGGGTTTTCGAAGGCTGGACCAATACCTGAATAGATAATCCAACGCTTCCGGCAACCGTAAATCAGGCCCGCGCCGTATGCAATATCATGGGGGTACAGCTTCTCATGATTCAGCAGCCGCAGGCAGGATCGTATCGTGCTCGATCTTGCCATCGAGGAAATCAAGGATCAACTGCGAGGTAATCGCGGGGTGCTCCTCTTGCGGCATATGCCCGCATTCCGGGATCTCCACCATGATGGAACCGGGGATGTCCCGCCGCAGGCGGCGAGAGCTCTCGATCGGCACCCAGGTTGTATCGTTCTGGCCGTGGATAATCATGGTCCGGCACTGGATCAGGCCGGCACGTCGGGTATATGGCTCCAGTTTTTTCAAGTCCAGGCCGCGCGCCATGGCGGTCATGGCATCCAGGGCGCCCTGGGTGCGCACGCGTGCATAATAGGCATCAATCTGATCGTTCGTTACCCAGTCACGGTGATGGTATGTCCCTTTCAGATTTGCGGATATCATCCAGCGTGAGATGATCATCTTACCCACAATCGCGCTTCCGGGAAGCCTCAACAGATCGGTAATGAAAGGGTCCTTGACCGGGTACAGGCAGGCGGCATCGATCAGGATGAGCTTATCGACCACCTCCGGGTGCTCGACGCTCAGATAGAAGCCTACACCGCCGCCCAGCGAGTTGCCCGCATAGATGACTTTCTTTAAGCCCACGGCATTCATCCAGGCCTTGACGCCTTGCATCAGGCTTAAAGGATCGTACGCCGCGCCTTTGGGTTTATCCGACCAGCCAAAGCCCTTCATATCGACGCACCAGACATGGTAGCCTGCCTTCTGGAGCGTTGGCGCGACCTTTTCCCAGGTATAGGTCGACGAAGACCACCCATGCACCATGAGAATATCGGGGCCATCCGCCGGATACTCGGCGTAGTGATAATTCACGCCCTCGACCGTGATGAACCGGTCCCTGGCGGCCGGCGTCGGTTGAGCGATGGTTCCCGAGGGAATGTACTTCACAAAGAGGCCGCAGCCCTGCAAACCGACGCAGGCCATAATGACGAACAGGCAAAGCCAATAACCGGGATTGCGCATAATCACCTCCTGCTGCCTAGCTCCGCATATTTCTATGGACACCGAGAATTTTCATTACCTGGCCGCCACCACCCCATTAACTGCTGGTGCAATCCATCCTTGCGGCAGTTTAAGGTTGTGACACTGGTTGCACATCTGCACCGATTTGCCGTGCATCACATGGCAGCGCAAGCACTCCAGCCTGCCATGGCGCGGGTCATGCGGATTATAGCGCACGGCGCCGCCGTAGTCTTTCGTCGCCGCGATGATCTTGCCCTCGTCGTGGCAGCCCGACGCCAGGCAGAACCCACGCGTCGCGAATTCCCGCCGTTGAAGAGGAAACACATAGTCGCCCGTCACCCAGTGTACCGCCTCGGCTGCCTGTTCCTTGATGCCCGGATTGTGGCAATCAAGACAATTCATCGCCGCGTCGCCGGTCGCATGTGGGGTGATCATGAGCGTTCCGTCTCGGATTGCATAGCCGTCGACATATCCCTGCATCGGTACATGGCAGACGCCACAGAAGCCGGGTTTCTCGTGCCAGACGGCACCGCCGGTTGTGAGCGCCGCCAGCACAACGAGTGCGACACCTGCCGCTCCAAGCGCAACCCATCTCTTGCGCGGCGGCTTCCCCATCTCCTTTGCGCCTCTATCATCCATGCGTATCGGTCCCCCTTCCCATGCTTCCCTGACCCTTGAGGTCCAGGCGCAGCTGCATGCATGTCCCTGAGCGTTCCTTAGGCTTTCGCGTCATAGCTTCGCCACATGCCTTCCGGCGATATAACCGAAGGTGTAGCAGCGGCCCAGCGACAGGCCGAAGACGGTCAGCGGATAGTCGACACCGCCGTAAAAGCCGCCGCCGAGATTGCCGATCGCATACAGGCCCTTGATAGGCTTACCATCGGCATTAAGGCACTGATGGTTCTCGTTGACGAGCAACCCGGAGCAAACCGTCGAGAGGCGCACCGTGCGGTGGATGCCGTAGAAGGGCGGCGTATCGATCGGGTGCAGCAGATCGGCGGGCTTGCCGAAATCGGAGTCCCTGCCCGAGGCCACGACCTCGTTGTAGCGCTTGACGGTCGCGACGAACGTCGCGGTATCGACCTTGATCTTCTGGGCAAGCTCCTCGAGCGTGTCCGCCTTGTGCGTGTTGATGAACGTTTCGAAAACGCCATGGTGAGGACCCGGCTCGTCGGGCATGTAGTTTTTCAGACCGTCGGGCGGCACCAGCTTACCCGGCCAGTTTGCCGCCTGCGTCATGTAGTTGGAGTCGAAGATCTGTGAATACTGGCCCGTGTTCTCAGCCTGGCGCAGATAGTTGTTGAGCACCGACATCTCGACGGTCTCGTTCACGAAGCGCTTGCCCGTCTGATCCACGGCCAGGAACGGCATGTCGCACATGGAGGCTGGGCCGGCGTCGAAATCGTGCAGCATCTTGGTGTGGCCGATGGGCTCGATCACGCCGCCTGCCCAGTAGCCCATGATGAAGCCGTCGCCGGTCCTGTTCACCTGCTTGCGGCCGAAATGCTTCGCGTCAGGGATGAAGTAGTCGCACATGGCCTGGTTGTTCTGGTAATCGCCCGTGGCAAGGATAACGCCTTTCCTGGCGATGAATCTCATAAACGTGCCGTCTTCTCTTTTTCCGATCACACCCATGACATGGCCGGATGCATCCTGGATGAGCTGAACGGCGGGCGTGCTGAAAAAAAAGCGGGCGCCTGCCTTCGCGGCGGTTTTGGCCAGGGCGCGCATGCCGTCACCGGCCGTGTAGGGCTTGGGTCCGAAGAACGACGTGATATAGTTCAGCTCATAACCGTTTACCTTGAGGATAGCGCCCTGCTGGAGGTTGCCCTGGTCGATGACCTGGGCGCCGCCCCGCTTGGCGCGTTCGATGACCCACGTCACGGCCTCGCCGGAGTTGTACGCCCACTGCCTGATGAGCTTCGGATTGCAGCGGTGGGCATTGTCCTTCATGAGCCTGGCCACAAGCGCCTCGATACCGGCCGGATCACTCTTGGCCAAGTCGATGCCGGTGCCGGAGTTGCCCTGTGAAACCACGATGTTCTCCTTCTGGAGCACGGCGACCGCGGCGCCGTGCTCGGCGGCAGATAATGACGCCGGGACACCAGAAGCGCCGGCGCCGACGATCACCACGTCGAATATCTGTGCGGTCTTGATGCTGGAGTCGGGGATCGGCTCGGGCTTTGGCAGGAAGGAGAGCGCCGCGGCCCCGTCCGAGCTCTTGCCCAAGCCAAGAGAATCGACCGCGGATCCCTCGTGCGCACCCCTTGGCGCGCAGCCGGCCATCCCGAGCAGGCCGACGCCTGCGGCCGCCGATGCCGTGCGCGTCAGGAAGCTGCGGCGCGAGATGCCGTGCTCGAGCGTCTCTTTGGTGTAGTAGTCCAATTGAGCTTCATTACCCATGCGCGACCTCCTTCGGATACGGTATCGTTCATTGTTTCCCTGACTTTTGAAACAACGAAAGGATAAATCGCCGCAGGATTATCGTCAATGAAATGTCTTGTTTTACTGATAATTCTTTTTTATGCTAAAACATTGTTATGCCTCAGCCAGGCATAGGGCGATGGTCATACCTGTTGCCATCGGTTTTGCAACTAAGCAATTCAGGAGGTTATCGCAATGCATGTGAAGGACAAGGCCTTGTCGGCCCTTTTGGCGGCGTTTCCAACGGCGCAGAGCTGGTCTGCGTTTTCTCAAAACAGTAACAACGCGGCGATCCGCGACAGCATCCTGGCCTTTGCCTGTCGGAATGGCCTGATCGACACTCCCGACGCCACGGAACTGGAGAAAATGGTCCGTGGGCATAGCGCACACCGGCGTGCTTACGATCCACCCAAGCATCTGTCTTTCGACGGGCTGCTGGAAAAGAGGGATGAACTGCTGCGGATCACGCTCTCTCTCCGGGCGCTTACCGCTCGCATCAACGCTTTACTGGCCGAGAAACAGGTTGTGCTGCCGAAGGTGACCAATTCCATGCTCACCAGGCTCAAGAAAGAGCCGATCGACACGGTCTATAAACAGAACGTTCTGCGAAGCGTCGCCTTCTGGCTGGGCCATGAGCGTGCGGATATCGCCGTGGACTGGAACTATGAGACCCTGCTGACGCTTTGCCGTGAAGGCCGCCAGACCCAGAACTACCGGGAAGGAGCGCGCATCGGTTTTGCCCTCTACAGCCGCGGGGATGTCATCGATCATGAAATCCTGGGCTGGCTCAGGAAATCACTCAAGCTGTACATCGACCAGTCCATCCCGCAATTCACCTATGGCCGCTGGGGCAAGGTGCGCGCCCATGACATCACTACCTTCTACGTAGATTTCCCCAAGGAATCACCCGCATCCGACCTGGTGGCCTACCAGCGGTGCCTGCGCAGCGCCGTATCGCTGGCGCACCAGATGGCCGTCCGCTGGGCGCTTTCGCGCTACTGCACCAAGAACCGCTTTCTCTCCATCGCCGTCGTGGTGGGGGAGTTCGCCTCGCTCGACAATCATCTACTGCCGCTCTTAAGCGCCAAACTGCCCAATGACCCGGTCATCCGCATGTCTGATTACGCGCGCCAGTGCGT
>JAKQBR010000131.1 GCA_029574005.1 Deltaproteobacteria bacterium
CAGCTCCTTGGCCGTCACAAAGGTTCCCAGGCAGATCTTCTTGCCCTTTTCATGGGCGGTCATGACCTCGTCCATGTATTCCTTGATCATGCGGAAGAAGAGGATGCCCGGCTCGCCGTGCCTGAGGAAGGTCTCCAGCACGGTCTTAAAGTTCGGCATGACCTTCTTGAGACCCTCGAACTCCTTGGCTGTGCCGTCCGCTGCCTTGCAACCGGCGTTGAAGATGCTCCAGAGCATCCAGTCGTAGTTATATTCACGTGTTTCCTTTTTCATGGCTCGTTCCCTCTCATACGGCCGACATGCTCAGGATGGCTCCGGACTTGATGCGCTGGATATAGAGCCTGGAGCGCTCCTTGAGCACATCCAGATCGGCCTTGCGCACGATGAATTCCAGCATGGGCAGGGCCTCGGCGTGAAACAGCGTCAGGGCATCGATGGCCCGCTGCCGCTCCGCCAGCATACGCCCGTCGTCCAGGGCGATATCGCGCATCACTTCCCGTGCTATTTCCGATTTATTTATCTTTTCTTCACAACACATGGCATTCTCCTTTATAATTCCGTTTTGCATTCAAGATGACACCGCGAAGGCAAGGAGGAGGCGACGCAGGTGTACATGTTACGTACTCCGAGTCGCCGACGACGCAGACGACAAAGGTGCCGCTTGAATGCGAACGGAATTAATGCGCTCCATGAACGCATCCACCCTCATCCTGATCCGCCCGGTTTCCACCAGCGGGCCATACTCGCGCTCCAGCCGCATGCAGGGCACGCCCGCGGCCTCCAGATCCCGTTCCAGCACCCCGTTCTCAGAGCCGTGCAGGTCGCAGAAGCGCACGTTCTGCAGGATGATGCCGTCCACCCCCGCTTGGCTGATGATGCCCTGGATAAAGGCCTTGCGGTCCTTGTAGTAGCCCAGCATGCGCGGGCAGATGCTTTGGTTGAGGTAATGGGAGGCCAGGGCATGGACGGGATCAGCTATTTCCTCCACCAGACTGTCATGCAGGCGCGACCCGAAGCAGACCGTGTCGGCCACCACGACGGCGCCGGCGTCCTCCAGCACCTTGACGAATTCCACGTCGTCGCTGGCGCTGCCGATCAGCATCAGGCGTTTCTTGCCGTTTGCAATGCCGGGGGCTTTCTCCAACCCGGTGGTGATGTCCTTGAGGAGGCCGTTGAACTCTTCGCGCGGAATGGCATGCCCGGCGATCAGGATGGCCAGGGCGTCCTCGCCCGAGATAGGCACGTCTTTCCGGTAGCGCAGGCTGTCGAGCTTCTGCAGCAGTTTGCGGCTCTCGTTATAGAGCTTAATGGCTTTCTTGAGCTTGTCCTTGGTGATCTTGACCTTGAAGTGCCGCTCCAGGCTGGCGATCATCTCCTGCAACTCTTCGGCATAGAACTGGATGCTGTAGTCCACGGCCTTGTGGGGCACGGAAAAATAGGCGTAGTAGTCCGGCCTGGCCCCAGGATAGTCATCGCCGGCCTTGCGCCAGCACTCTTCCAGGCGGCGCATGGAATCGCAGCCGTTGGATAGAATGGCGCCGTCCAGGAACCGGTAGGCACCCTCACCCGCGAGCTGCAGCATGCACTTGGGGAAGCTGCAGTTGACCGGCCCGAAATAGGAATCACCGATGGAGAGCGAGTTCGTCCCGATGCCGCGCACGCGGTAAGGGAGCAGACCCGCGGCATGGATGATCTCCTCGGGTATGAAGGTGCAGGTGTACCCCAGCACCTTTTTGCCGTCTGCTTTCCATTTTTTGATGAAGCCGTTCTCCAGGCTGGCGGCGACTTCTTTCAATTTCGCGATCATTTTTCACCCCCTTGGGCCTTGGCCAACGTGGCCCTCAGTCCTTTCAGGGCCTCGGCCTGTTCGGCGCTCTCATAGCCGCCATCCGGGCTTAAAAGCTCGCTCAAGGCCTTGATGAAAACCGGCATGAGGGTCGGCGCCAGGGGTTTGAGGGCCTGCACCATGTCGCCCGCCAGCCACTGGGCGGTCTGGCCGATTTCCTCCTGGTCCAGCGAATCGACGACCCCGCCGGCCAGGCCCATGAGGAAGCCGGGCTTGAGCGTATGCACGCGGTTGAGGATGCGGCAGCCCGTATTGATGAAGGCCGCGATCTCATAGGTGTCGAGCTCGGACAAACTCTGGGAGAGCGCCTCCTTGAGGCTGGTCTGGTCGATGTCTTCGAACACCTCGAGTTTGCGGGTCCTGGCCTTGAAGTCCGCGCTCTTCACCGCGCCCATGGCAGCCAGGGAGGCCGCGCTGACGGCCGGGTTGTCATGAAGCGCATCCGCCATAGCCTGGGCGATGGAGAGCTTGTCCTCGGACAGGACCACGCGCGCCTTCGTGAGGAGCTCGGGATTAAGGGCGGGCAGGCAGGCCTTCAAGACATCGGTCAGATAGAGCTGCATCAGGGGTTTGCCGCCCTTGCCGAGCCGCAGGCTGCCGGTGTGCACGCGGCGCAGCACCTCCTGGGAGGTGCCCACCAGCTTGGCCATTTCGGCCCCGTCCACGCCCTTGACAAGAGAAAGGATGATATCGGCCAGCAGGTCAGGGCCGATTTCCTTCTCGATCGGCACCATGATCTCGCGTACGGACTTGATGACGATGTTGATGAGCGGGATCAGG
>JAKQBR010000149.1 GCA_029574005.1 Deltaproteobacteria bacterium
GGACGATATAACGGGCCATAAACTCAGGCGTGTCCTCGAACATATGCAGGAAGCCGTGCAGCTCGCGCAGGACATCATTCGGGATGTGCCGGGTGGTGCGCGTCTCGCCGTAGAGGAAGATGGGGATGTCGGCGTTGCGAACGCGGATCTCGGCGACGAAGTTGCGCAGCTCGGCGATGGTCTCCTCGGCCTTTTTACCCGCGAATTCCTCGTCGTCCACCGAGAGTATGAAGGCCGAGGCTCGCGATTGCTGCTGCGCGAAGCTGGACAGGTCGCCGTAGCTGGTGACGCCCAGAACCTCCATGCTCTCGTCTTCCAGTGCCTTGGCCAGGGCCCGGATGCCCAGGCCGGAGGCATTCTCCGAACGAAAGTCTTCGTCGATGATGATGACCGGAAAGTGGAAGCGCATGGCCCTGTCCTCGTTGGACGGTTGATGAAAGCGCGCGATTATACGAAGCGCGAGCGGACCGAATAATTAAATTTTAGGCAGCGTGACGCCGGTCTGACCCTGATATTTACCACCCCGATCGCGATAGGAGGTCTCGCACACCTCATCGGACTCGAAAAACAACATCTGGGCGACCCCCTCGTTAGCGTAGATGCGCGCCGGCAATGGCGTGGTATTGGAAAACTCCAAGGTCACGTGCCCTTCCCATTCCGGCTCCAGCGGCGTGACATTGACAATGATGCCGCAGCGCGCATAGGTACTCTTGCCGAGACAGACCACCAAGACATTGCGCGGGATGCGGAAGTACTCGACGGTGCGCGCCAAGGCGAATGAGTTGGGCGGGATGATGCAGGAGTCGCCCTTCACCTCGACGAAACTCGCGGGATCGAAATTCTTCGGGTCGACGATGGTGGTATTGATGTCGGTGAACAGCTTGAATTCACTGGAACAGCGTACGTCATAGCCATAGCTGGAGGTGCCATACGAGACGATCTTCTGGCCACTTACTTCCTTCACCTGGCCGGCCTCGAAAGGCTCGATCATGCCGTGGTCCCGCGCCATGCGGCGAATCCATTTATCCGATTTGATGCTCATCGCCCTACACCCCAAAAGAAAAGCCGCGCCATATGGCGCGGCCGATATGCTACTCGCTAGAGCGAATTACGTGTTCTGAATGACGATGCTCGGGAATTTCGCACTGTGGTCGACCGCCAGATCGCCCACTTTCACCGCGACGCGGCGGGCTATAGCGCGGTAGATCTCGGAGATGCGCGACTCCGGCTCGGCAACCACGGTTGGTTTGCCGGCGTCGGTCTCTTCGCGGATGCGCATGTCCAGCGGCAGGCCACCCAGGAATTCGGCACCATAGTCCGCGCACATCTTCTGCCCGCCGCCGGTGCCGAAGATCGGCTCCTCGTGACCGCACTTGGAACAGATGTGCAGCGACATGTTCTCGACCACGCCGAGGATGGGCACACCCACCTTCTCGAACATCTTCAAACCCTTCCGGGCGTCGATCAGGGCGATGTCCTGGGGCGTGGTCACGATCACCGCGCCGGTCACCGGCACGCGCTGCGCAAGGGTGAGCTGGATGTCACCTGTGCCCGGCGGCAGGTCGACCACCAGGTAATCGATGTCCTTCCACTTGGTCTGGTTGAGGAGTTGCTCCAAAGCCTGGGTGACCATCGGGCCGCGCCAGACCATGGGCGTGTCTACGTCGATCAGGAAGCCGATGGACATGGCTTGCAGGCCATGCCCCATCATCGGCTCCAGGGACTGGCCGTCTTCGGACACAGGACGGCCGTGGATGCCCAGCATGGTCGGCTGCGACGGACCATAGATGTCGGCGTCGAGCATGCCCACCGTGGCACCTTCGGCGGCCAGGGCCAGGGCCAGATTGACGGCGGTGGTCGATTTTCCGACACCGCCCTTGCCGGAGGCGACGGCGATGATGTTCTTGACGCCAGGAATCAGCTTGACGCCACGCTGCACGCTATGGGCGACGATCTTCCAGGAAACGTTCGCCTCGACGCTGTCGACCCCGGCCACGCCCTTGACGGTGTTCTCAACCATGGTCTTTATCTCGCCCATGACCATCTTGGCCGGATAGGGCAGGACCACGTCAAGAGTGATCTTGCCGCCGTCGACCTTGATGTTCCGGGCGGATTTTGACGTGATGAAATCTTTCTGCGTATTGGGATCGACTAGCCCTTTAAGGGCCTCCTGAACATGTTGCTGCGTAACCGACATCGCATTGCCTTTCTGGTTGATCAATTCGTCACGAGCATCGGCGGCGCTCTGCCCGTATCACCTGCAGCCATATGATGCCGCCGAGCCATTATTTCAAGGCATTCGCCTCGGGGAACAGAAATATCGAAGCGGCGGAATAATGTTGATTATTTTACTTGGTTATTGTCTGCTTGGGCAAGGCGGATTTCTCACATTCCTTTACCACACCGTTGTTCCAGCAGAGTTTGCGGGGCGGAGGCACGCCCTGGGTGACGGTGGTTTTTGGCTTGGTGCGCGTCTTCGGCTTCGATTTTGCCTTTGGCGTTACATCAGCCGGCTTTGCGACCCCGGTTTGATCCGGATTGGCGATGAGCGCAGAGGCCTGCGCACCTCCGACAGCGATCATCGGGACGGGGGACACGGCCGATTGCCCCGTCTCGGCCAGCGCCGCCATTGGCGGCTCGTCCGCCGGAGCGGAATGCGCAGGCATCTCCACCGGATCCGCTTGCACCGGCAGGAAGGGCACTGGCGGCAGTGGCGGCGGCCATGACTGTGACTCCCCCACGGCGGGCAAGGTCGGCGCCATGGCCCACGGGTCCGCTTGCATCGGAGTGACGGGTGCGAGGGGCATCATGGCGCCAGGCATGACCGGCAGCACGGGGATCTGTTGCGGCAGAGCCAGCAGAAATTGAGGTGCGGCCAGAGGCATCATCATGATGGCTGCGCCCCATTGGTTAAGGTTCATCATGACAGGCCAGTATGGGAAGACTGCGGGGTAGTCTGCGCGCGCCCCCCCAACATGCACGCATGAGAGCACAAGTGCCAGGGAATATGAGCGAAGGCGCATATCAGAACTTGCCATCCATTGCCTGATGGCCGATCAACTTGAGCGTTGGCACGCGCGCTCAAGTTGATCGACCATCAAACAATAGATGACAAGTTCTGATATGCGCCTTCGCTCATATTCCCTAGCACTTGTGCTCTCATGCGTGCATGTTAAAAAAACGCGCGCAGACATGCA
>JAKQBR010000153.1 GCA_029574005.1 Deltaproteobacteria bacterium
CAACCAGCTGCGCGAAGAGGGCATGGCACGCAAGGATGCCGTCATCAAGGGTGCCTCCACGCGTCTGCGGCCGATCCTCATCACCTCGATCACGACCATCGTGGGCATGCTGCCCATGGCCTTCTCGCGCGGGGAAGGTTCGGAGACCAGTGCCCCGCTGGCGGCCTCGGTCTCGTTCGGCCTGCTCTTCGGCATGGTGCTGACCCTCTTCTTCATCCCCTCGATCTACTCGATCATCGACGAGGTCGCCACCCGGATCAAGGGCTTCTTCAGTCGGCTGGTCATCGGGAAGGAGGCTTAACCGTCCGGAGGCAAGGTTCGCCCCTGGGACTTGTCCCGAAGGCGCTAAAGTACTGTGGAAGGGGTCTGGGGAAACCTTTCTTGCCAGAAAGGTTTCCCCAGCGCCTTTTGCGACCCCCTCCCTTTGGCCTTGCCCGGCGGGCGCAGGGGGCCCTTGATGCCTGTTCGCAGCTGTGCTAACGAGGGGGGCATGAAACCGAAAACCGAGCTCGCCACCACGGTCGAACGCATCCTGGAGCTGGCGTTGCCCCAACGGGCAACGGCCATCATCGATTCCCCCTACACCGCCGAGATCATGGAGCGCATCCCCACGCAGGACGCCTACCTGATCATCAAGGAGTCCTTCGGATCGGACAGCGCCATCCTGCTGCCCTATACCCCGCCGGAAAAGATCGTCAGCTTCATCGATCTCGACTGCTGGCAGGGCGACACCCTGACCACGGACAACCTGCAGGAATGGATCAGCGAGCTTGCCCATGCCTCGACCGAGACCCTCCTTGAGGCCCTGACGGCCCTCGACCTCGAGCTCGTGATCCTCCTGTTCCAGCCGCACCTGCAGGTCATCATCACCCGGCCCACGGACGACAATATCCCGGAGCTGGTCGAGAACGGGTATCAGACCTTCGACAACAACTACTTCTTCACCTTCAACAAATTCTCAAAAAAGACCCAGCTCCTGCGCACCATCCTGGAAACGCTCTTCGCCCAGGCCCCGGACCTGTACTACCGCATCCTGGAAGGGGTGCGCTGGGAGCTGCCCGCCAACATGGAGGAGACCGCCCTGCAGCAGCGCTCCCTGCGCCTCATGGAGCTCGGCTTTCCTCCCCCGCCAGAGGCCAAGTCCATCTATCAGTACCTGAAGCCGGAAAAGATCCTGGCGCGGGGATTCCGCCCTGAGAAGGCGCCGCGCCTCGGTGAGGCGGAATACTTCGTCCCGAGTCTGTACCGCGCGGGGATGCCGAGCGGCGCGCTGATCGAAACCGGTCTCGCCACGCTCGATGCCGCCACCCGGGAGCGGTTCAACTTCGAGATGGTCTACCTGACCAACAAGATCATCATGGCCGACTACCAGCCCCTGAACGACGCCGAGGCCGTCCGCCTGGCGGCCGCCAAATCCGCGGACATGGTCGCCCTCGGCCTCGCCCTCGCCATGCGCGCCAAGGGTCAGACCGCGCCGGCCGTCCTGGAGGCCCTGAACGCCGAGTCCCTCTTCGCCCTGGCCTTCAATACCCTGATCCTCCTCCAGCGTCGTCTCAAGGACGTCCTGGCGGGGGTGGCGTCGCATATGATCCCCCCTGCCTACCGCGAGCCGACCGAAGGTCTCCTGCTCAAGATGCCGCGGTATAGGGACCGGTCCTTCTCCCATCTGGCGGAGCTGGACCTCGTCACGGCCGCGGTCGACAAACTCGCCGTCCTGCGCGCCATCATCCACCATATCCCCTGGAAAGGCCATGCGCTGGACAACACCAATATCAACCTCGACGGCCTCGACATGGAGAACATCATCCTGACGGCCCTGGCGGTGAATATCGCCACCCGCGAGCTGACCTTCCGCCCGCTGACCTCCGATGAGTTCAACGCCTTTCTGGCCCGCACGACCGCCCGGCATGGCCATGCACGCCGCTGCCAACCGGGATTCGCGCCCGACCTCACCGCGCTCCTGCTGGGCCTCGATGATACCCTCGACCGGAGGATACTGGCCGATACGGTAGACAGTCTGGTCAAACGGTACGAGGAGGAGATCTCCGGGCTGAAGGACCTGGAGCGTGTCGATCCCCGCTTCCTGACGTGCCTGGTAGTGAACCTGGAAGGCGCATGAGGTAGGTGCCCTCTGCCACCCTGGGATTGAGGGTTCTTCTCCGGCCGGGGCCTTCAGCCGGCATTGAGGCGCTGATAGACCTCCAGGGTCTGGGCCTGGGTCTCGGCGATGCTCCCGCTGTTATCGATGATGATGTTGGCCAGGCGGCGTTTCTCCTCGATGGGCATCTGCGAGCGCACGCGCGC
>JAKQBR010000161.1 GCA_029574005.1 Deltaproteobacteria bacterium
ACCGCGGCCGCTTCAGCCGGTTTGAGTCCCAGGACCTTGTAGGTGAACCTGATCCCGATCCCTGTTACGAACAAGCAACCGATTACGATCCACAGTGCTGTCATGGCCCTTCTCCTTTCCTGTGCTTTCTGATGGTATATGAGCAACGGCCATGCCAAAATGTGCACGTTGATAATATATTGATATGACGACATATTTAATCCTTGCCGACACCGCCGCCTTGACAGCTTGGCAAGATTCCCCTTTCGTTGCACCGGGGAACCGGACATTTTGTCAAAGCCCTATTCAGGGACCATCCTCCGGTTTGACAAGCTGACAGCCCGGGGCGTTAGAGAAGCTTGCCCGCCAGGAAAAAGAGCAGCATGCCCACGATTACGGTCCCGCCCAAAGAGCGTGACCACCAGCCGAAGGCCAGGGTAGGCAGCGCGACCAGGAACTCGGGCCGCGAGAGGGAGATTTCTTGCGTGGCAGGGTTCATGAGCACAGACGGCAGGACCAGGGCGCTCAAGATGCAGGCCGGCACGAACCTGAGCCAACGGACAAAGAGGTGGTTGACCTCGCGGCCTGAGAGCCACTCATCCGTTACGCCATAGGCATACAGGCTCAAGAGCCATCTTGACCGGCCCTTGAGATGCAGGGCCAGGGCCGAGCTCATCAGCACATGCCTGAGATTGACGAAAAAGGTGGTGATGATGGACACCACGCCCGCACCGGAGCCGATCATGGAAACCGCGATGAACTGGGAACTGCCGGCAAAGACGATCGCGGACATGAGGGCTATCATCCAAGGCGTCAAACCCTGCTGGGCGGCCACTACCCCAAAGGTATCCCCACGGCCGCATAGCCCACCCAGATAGGCAGAGCCGCATCCAGAGCCTGGGCAAGGGCTGAACGCGCCGGTACAGTCATCCTCTCACTCGCGCCTTACGCCCCCTGCCCGCTGCGCAGGAAATTGCCGCGCCCGGTCGGCCATGGCAAGTCATTGATCCGGGCGGAAGGAACATCCCAGATCTGGACGCCGCCCAGGCCGGAGCCCACGGGATCTTTCAGGGAGATGACAATCTCGATGACGCCGTCGCCATCGACGTCCGCCAGGGTCGGTACGCTCATGCTGCCTCGCCCATCGAGTTTGACCTTATACAGTTCTTTGCCGCGCGCACCCAGGACAATGAGGTTCGAGACATCCCTGGCGGTGGAGTAGGTGTTGAAGACGACCTCGCAGACACCGTCATCATCGAGGTCTCCGATGGCGGCGCCGGAGGCGCCGATAAAGGGCGTGCCGGATTGATCGAAGACATAGGACCACAGGGTTGCGCCCTCAGGCGAAAAGCAGCGCATACGACCGTCATAGGACGGCACCACGATCTCGGGCCGGCTGTCGCCTGAGAGCTGGCCTAAGGCCGGTGACGGGGCTACCTGCACGATGTTCTCTTTATACCCGGTGAACAGGGGTGCGCCCGAACAGATCGGGGTTTCAAAGCCCGGGCAGCGCGTAAGGTCAGGGTTCAGCGCCCACAGACAGTTCCCGCGGATCATATACTCCCCGGCAAGCTCATGATCGGAGTAGACGATGAGCTCGGGCAAACCATCGCCATCCACGTCACCGAAGACCGGGGATGAGTCCGTGAACTCGTCGCGATCATTGCCGACATCTCCCCAGCCCTGGATGGCAAGCTTGATATCATGGAACATGGGCACGCTGCTCACGTACGGCCCCGTGAACATGGGGTTGGCGGTCAGGGGGCTGCCGTCGGCGTACATGATCCCGATTCCGCAGGAATCATAGGTGCTCACCACTTCAGGTTGTCCGTCTTGGTTGAAATCCACAGCCCCGATGTTCTGATTGTACCCGCCTGACTCATTGCATTCCGGACAGTTTTGCGCCTGTGGCCACCCCTTTGCGGTCGTCCCGTCCAGCCGCCAGACTACGCTCACCGGTCCTGCGGCTGTCTTCTGGGCCAGGATTTCGTATACGCCGTCACCATCGAGGTCGGCCCCGGCCAGCGATCTGATCTCGCCGTCAGGACCCGGGAACGTCCGGGGCCAGCCTGTTCTGATATAGCCGTTATGATCATAGAGCGCCACGCTGTTGCCATAGGCGACGGCGATCTCGCCATACCCGTCCGCATCCAGATCGCCGACAACAGGCCCGGCGTACTGTCGGGCGTCAGCGTGATCATTGGCCGAGGTCGCGGGTTCGCCCACCGGGGCTCGCCAGCGCAATGTCCCTGCCGCGTTCCAGACATAGAGCACGCTGTGCCGCGCGGCAATGATCTCTGTGTGGCCGTCGCCGTCCAGATCGAAGACCGCCGGTGAAGCGAACCAGTTCTCATCCCAGCTGGCCGGCAGGGTCTGCCTGAGTACGGGGCGCGATACGTTCGAGGATGTCGAGTCCGACCCTGAGCCAGTATCTGAATCCGAGCCGGAGCCTGAATCCTGACCTGATCCGGATTCTGTCCCGACGTCTTTTGTTCCATTCGATCCCCCGGAAGATGATCCGCCCGAACAGGCCGCCAGGATACAGGCCGCCAGGATGATGAGCGCAAATACCCCCCACCGACGGTGCCTGGCAAAGACGCCGGGATACAGGCTGCCGGGATTCCGCGGTGCAGTCCGCTCGGAGTCTCTTTTCTGGATTGCCATCACCATGCCCCTCATATCATAACCGCACGTCTGTTCGTGTATAGCACTAACAGGCACCCGCGGTCTACCCGCAGAAAATACCCGCTCTCCGGGACAAGGCCGAGGAAGCGTGCCGAGGCCCTTCTCAGAAGCAATACCTGAGGTTCAGACGCACAGACTTCTGAACGCTCTCAACGTCCTGATCGATCTTGCCCGTATAGGCCGAACCGTCTCCGGAATAATTATGGCTCTCACCACTGCCGACGATCTCCATGGATTCGTAGCGCGCGTATAATACCCACCTTTCGGAGAGTTCGCCTCGGCCCTGCAAACCATACCGCACGGCCCGCCCGGTGTAATCGGTTTCGGATATGCTCCCGGAGCCGGTGATGCCGATCAGATGATGGTCCCTGTCATACCCCAGGGCATAGGGAGAGTAGGCGATATCGGCCGACAACGAGACGCGGGCGCTCACATCCACATCGGCCTGGGCAAAAAGGTACGGGACGGCATACGTGACCTCGTACGCGATGATCTTGCCTCCATAGGAATCGGCCCCGGCCTCGGTCCCGAAATAATACGCATAGGAGGGGTACCACTGCGTGGTATCGGAAACGTCGTAATCAAAGTCCTGGTAGAGCAGACCCAGTCCGGCGTCGATTGACCAACCAGGGTTGAGAAGCAGGGCGTAGCCGGCCCTGGCGTCCAACACCCAGGCATCGAGCCTGGCCCTGCTTTCGGAATAGATGTCCAGGGAGTTGGGGCTGAGATCATGCATCAAGGGGGCGCCGCCGTCATAGGCAAGATACCAGTACCCCCAATCGGAGTCCTCCATCGTGCCGGCGTCCGCACCGAGATTTCTCTTAAGCTCGAGGTTCAGGCTCAGCCGGTCTTTATATCGCACTCCGGCGGTCAGGCCCAGCATATAGACATCGAGAGGGAATTGCAGTTCGCTCAAGGGTGACGGGTACTGCCTGGTTGCACCGTAAGCATCCACGAAGAGCCCGCCCCTTTGGTAGAGCGTGTATCCTTGCAGTGAGCTCAGGTCCAGACCGAGCTCGCAACGAATTCCCATGTCCTGCATAGTCCTGAGCAGGGACTGCGGGGCCGTATCCTCCTGGACCGCAGGCGCCTGCGCCAGAGCGCCCCCGGCAAACCCCAGCACGGCAATCAGACAGAGCGCCATTGCCAAACACCTTCGCATGCCACCCTCCCACGAAAAGTCCTTCATACGGATATGGGCCGCGCCCCCAGCTCGTCCGGTTGAAGGCGACTCCATGGCCGACATGACCATACCACAAGCAACCGTCTCATTGAAGGCTTATTCCCTTTTGAAACGCGCGGATTGACTCTCATCCCTCTTCCCGATATACTCCCCCGCAGCCGCGCACAGGCGGTACTCATGAGCCCGCGGCCTTGAGGAGAGACTCCATGAGCAATATCATCAACCGCGACACGATCGGCGACATGGCCCGGAGGGCGGCCACCAAATACGGGAACAAAACCGCCATCATCTTCCGTGATGTAAACCTTTCCTTTTACGAACTCGAGCGTGAGGCCAGGCGTTTCGCCAACCTGATGACCCAGTATGGGATCGTCAGGGGTGACCGGGTGGCGGTATATGCCTACAACTCGCACTACTATCCCATCAGCATGCTGGGACTGGCCAAGATCGGGGCCATCCAGGTGCCGATCAACTACATGCTGGGCGCCGAGGAGATCGCCTATATCGTGAACCATTCCGGGTCGCGCATCTTTATCATCGAGGATGCGCTCTTCCCCGTCATCGCACAGTCCCAGTCGCGATTCACCAGCGTGGAGCGCTGGGGTTTCATTCCCTTGAGCGATGCGGCGGTGCCGGAAGGCTTTTTCAATCTCATCACGGACATGGCGAAGATGCCGGCCGATGAGCCCCAGGTGGAGGTCAGCGCCGAGGATGTGGTCCAGATACCATACACCAGCGGCACGGAATCGAAGCCCAAGGGCGCCATGCTTTCGCATCGGGCGCTGATGTCGCAGTACCACAGCTGCATCTTCGACGGGCAGTATGAAACCGACGATGTCAGCCTGCACGCCCTGCCCCTGTTCCACTGCGCCCAGCTGCACTGTTTCCTGATGCCCTATCTGTACGTCGGGGCCACCAATGTCATCATGCACAAGGCCGATGCGCTGGAGATGATCAAGCTGATCGAGAAGTACCAGATCACGCACATGTTTGCCCCGCCCACGGTGTGGATCGGGATATTGAACCATCCTGAGTTCAACAACTATAATCACCGCAGCCTGAGGAAAGCGGCCTATGGCGCCAGCATCATGCCGGTGGAGATCATCAAGCAGCTCTCGGTCACCTTCCGCGGCCTCAGACTCTGGAACTACTACGGCCAGACCGAGATGGGACCGGTGGCCACCATCCTGAAGCCCGAGGACCAGCTCTTGAAACCCGGATCGGCCGGCAAACCGGTCTTGAACGTCGAGACCAGGCTCATGGATGATGACGGCAGGTTCGTGCCGGTCGGCACGGTGGGCGAGATCGTGCACCGCTCCGGACATGTCATGACCGGGTATCTGAATGATCCGGAAAAAACCGCCGAGGCCTTTGCCTTCGGCTGGTTTCACAGCGGCGATCTTGGTGTGTTCGACGCGGACGGATACCTCTATGTGGTCGACCGCAAGAAGGACATGATCAAAACAGACGGCGAAAACGTGGCCTCGCGCGAGGTCGAGGAGGTATTGTACCAACATCCCGGGATTGAAGAGGTCGCGGTAATCGGACTGCCCGACCTCAAATGGATCGAGATCGTGGCCGCGGTGGTGGTGCCCAAACAAGGGGCGGTTATCACGGACAAGGACCTAATCGCTTTCTGCAAGGAACGCCTGGCCGGATTCAAGTGTCCCAAGCGCATCGTCGTGGTGGACAAGCTGCCCAAGAACCCATCGGGCAAGATCCTGAAACGCAAGCTCAAGGAGGAGTTCAAGGACTGAACCGTGCTGGGCCTGATGCCGTATTGACACGGCATCAGGCCCAGCCGAAACGCAACCGTGCCTACGCCTTACGCGCAGTAGTCAAGGGACGAACTCCCGTCTGAACCGCCCATCAGGCTCTGGTAAAGCGCCAGGGCCTTCTGCACGAAGTTCTGATAGGATGCATCGCGGTCATCCAGATAGGCCTGCAGCTCCGTGGCGCTCAGCACCCCGTCGCCGTCGGTATCATATTTGGAAACGATGCCAGACGCCGTAGATGTACTGCCGGTCTCATCGGTGCTGTCGTCCGTTTGTGCGGTAGCTTTCGCTGAAGGGGGTTTAATACCGCCGGGATCCAGGAAAGACTTGAGCTCGGTTTCACTCAGCTCCCCGTCAGCGTCCGTGTCAAAGGTCGAGATAGCCTCGCTGGTGTCGATGGTGGCGCCGGTTTCCTCAGACATATTCGTGGCCCAGGTGGAGAGCTCTGACCCGGAGACCCCGCCGCTGCCATCGGTGTCAAGGGCGCCAAACAACCCCATCCCTTCCGGCGACGGAGGTGGCGGGCCCTGCATCATGCCCATGCCGCCTATACCCTGCTGCATGGTGGCGCTGACAAAGGCCTGCATCTCATCGCTCGACAGCCCCCCGTCGCCATCGCTGTCATACGTGGTAAGGGCCTCACTGGTGTCCATGGTCGCTCCCGTCTTTTCCGCCATCGAGCCGGCCCAGGTGTCCAGTTCCGTCTGTGACAGTTTGCCGTCCCCATCGGTATCCAGCTTACCAAACATCTGTGCCGCATCCGGCGGTTTGGGCCGCATGGACTGGGTCTGCAGATAGCCCTGATAACCGTTACTATTGCCTATCCCGTTGATCATTCATTACCTCCTTGGTTTTATACAGCGCCTTCGCGAAGCCTGTCCGTTAAGAATGGTTCCGGGTCCATTCCCGGGGGCATCCCATCTTTTCGGATATGCATCCCAGCTCCCTCCTCCTCACATCTTCTCTGACATGCAGGTATAGGCCAAAGCCGTGCCAACAATCGGCACAAGAGCGCCGTAAACAAATCGGTCAAGGGGAAAGTAAGTTACCGTTCTTTCTGTCGTTTTCGTCGCGCGATCTGCGGTCTTCGAGGACCTCATGCGCGCGCTTCAAGAGGATGGATTTCCAGTTCTTGATCTGATTGGGGTGCAGGTTGTGCTCATCGGCGATCTTAGCCAGCGGTTTTTCACCTTTGATGTACTCCACCACGACCCGTGCCTTAAAGTCGCCGGTATAGCGTTTACGTTGTTTCATAATCTCCCGTTTTCTGCGTCCCGCCTATGCGCGGTAACTAAAAGTGAGCTGATTTTCTTTATATATTTCTTTCCGTTCAGGGTCTCAGATACCAGGCTCAAGCCAAGAAACGGGCAACGATTGCCATGACAATAGGCAATTGTTGCCCGTTCAGGCAGCGCCAAACCACCATGGGAGATGCGCCCACGGGCGGCCCCAGGCATCCGGCGCCTCGGGCTTGAATTCACCAACGTCATTATTTTCACCGTTGGGCATCTCCCATGTCAGCGGGTGTTGCAATCTTCAGCGCCATCCTTTTCTGGATCTCGTCTGCTTGTTTCTTGGTGATTATACCTGCAGTCTGCGCCTGCTTGACGAGCCTCAAGGCCCGCTTGTCCATGGCCGATCGAAAGGTCTCGAAGGGCACTCCGTAGGCCTCCAGGATGGCGGGGGGTGGAGAAGAGATCAGCAGCTGCCTGACATTCTCCTTCGTCAGGCCGGTCAGCTCGCTGATCACGTCGATCTCCTGGTATCGCACCAGCATCATGATCGCGGTGGGCATGGGGCCTTCCGGGGCATGCCGCCCTCCCCACCGCCCTGACGGTGCGTGACCGCGGTCAGCTGGTGGTTCTCCCGCGAAAGCGGCAGCGGCAATGAATACGCCGATCGTCATGATTGTCGCCATCAACACGGATGTTCTGCGCATGGAAATCCTCCTTTGTCCATTTTTCCTTCGGGTCTGTTTGTGCCATAGGAATGTGGAGATCTTATGGAGAAACCATGGCATTTTTATGTCACTGGGATCTGTCGAACCGGCATCTATTCCGAGCGTCAACCGGTAGGGGAGGACAGCGGTGGCCGGGGACCGGCACATCTTTTACCGATCGGTTAATTATTGTCTTGAATTCGTCCCCGAGGCATGATATTCCTGAGGGTCAGATACGCCTTTGTAATTTGAATGTTAGGCTGATTTGCCCCCCGTGGAGGGAGCCTGCTGGGGTTGCATGCTCACCATGCGATGCAAGGTCGTGGATAATCGATACTATCTATAAAGAGGAGGTATGTATGTCGACGTTCAGTTTGGATGAGGATCAACGGCAGATACAGGAATCGATGCGCCGTTTCGCGGCGGACAAGATGCGGCCCATCGCCCGCGATTGCGACGAGAACGCCGCTATCCCGGACGAGTTTCTGACCGATTCGTGGGCCTTAGGGATTGCCCCCAACATGATCCCGGAGCAGTTCGGGGGGTATGCCTCGGCGCGCTCCGTGCTCAACAACGCCATCATGGCCGAAGAGCTGGCCTACGGCGATCTTTCCCTGGCCGTGGCGGTCATGGCGCCGTATCTGTGCGTATTGCCGATTCTTGAGATGGGCAGCGACGCCCAGAAGGCCAAGTACCTGCCCACGTTCTGCGCGGACAATTACACCATGGGCTCGCTGGCCGTCATGGAACATGCGGTCGGGTTCAACATCAACAATCCCACGACCACGGCCAAGAAGAAGGGATCGAATTACATCCTCAACGGCAAGAAATGCCTGGTGCCGATGGCCGACAAGGCCCCCTTCTTCATCGTGGCGGCTACGTCCGCCGTTGGCGGCGGAGCAGGCGCGGTGGAGGCCTTTATCGTGGAGAAGAACGCCAAAGGCCTGAGTGTGGGCGAGCGGGAAAAGAATATGGGTTTGAACGCCCTGGACCTTTTCAGGGTGTCCTTTGAAGAGTGCGCGATCAGCGCCGAGAACCGCCTGCCAGGCCTCGACTATGCCCGCCTGGTGGCCTGCAGCCGCATCGCGCTGGCCGCGGCCGCCGTGGGCGTAGCCGCGGCCGCCCGTGATTATTGTATCAACTATGCCAAGGAGCGCGTGGCCTTCGGTCAACCCATAGCTACCCGGCAGTCCATAGCGTTCATGCTGGCTGATATGGCCATTGAGATCGACGGCGCACGCCTTCTGAACTGGAAGGCGGCCTGGAGCGCTGACCAGCAGGACAATCCGCTGAGGCTGGGCTATCTGGCCAAGCAGTATGCCGCCGAGCAGTCGTTCAAGTGCGCGGACTATGGCATATCCATTCTGGGCGGGCACGGGCTTATCCGTGAACACCCGGTGGAGATGTGGTTCCGCAACGCCCGCGCCTTCGCCATGCTCGAAGGCCTCATGATGGCATAATCTCGTTAAGGAGGAGGAATTGCAATGATCAGTTTCGAAACGCCCGAAATGGTGGACCAAGTAAGGAACATGCTGCATAGCATGGTCAACAATATCGTTCGCCCCATCGCCCGTTACTATGACGACCATGAGCATGAGCGCCCCAAGGAGCTGGAGGCCTTCGCCCCCATCATGCAGGCCGGCATGGGCGGCGGCGGACGCAAGAGCGCCAAGAAGGAGAAAAAGGAGATCAAGGCCACCGATGACCGCATCGGGGCCAATGCCATTTCCGTGGCCGGGGCCGAGGAGATGGCCTGGGGCGACGTGGGATTGATGCTGGCCATGCCGGGGGGCGGCCTGGGCAATGCCGCCGTGGACGCCGTGGCCACCGATGAACAGTATGAGCGCTTCGGGAAAAAGTACTGCGCCATGGCCATCACCGAGCCGGGCTGCGGTTCGGACGCCAGCGCCGTGACCACCACGGCCGTGCTCGACGGCGATGAGTATGTCATCAACGGCGAAAAGATCTTCGTGACCGACGGCGATCGCTGCGAGGCGGTCGTGGTGTGGGCCACGCTGGACAAATCCAAGGGTCGCGCCGCCATCAAGTCTTTTGTGGTGGAAAAAGGCACGCCGGGCTTCCGTGTGGAAAAGCTTGAGCGTAAGTGCGGCATCCGGGCATCCGATACCGCCACGCTCGTCTTCGAAGATTGCCGCATCCCCAAGACCAACCTCCTGGGCGATCCGGAAATCAGGCCCGAGGGGGGATTCAAGGGTGTCATGGCGACCTTCGACGCCACGCGCCCCCTCGTGGCGGCCATGGCCCTGGGATGCGCCCAGGCGGCGTATGATTTCACCAAGGAAATCCTGGCCAAAGAGGGCATCATCCCGCGTTACGATCGCGGCACCCTGGAACTCTCTGCGGTGGAACGCGACCTCCTGTGGATGGAAGCCCAGCTCGAGGTCATCCGCCTCATGGTCATCCGCGCGGGCTGGATGGCGGACAACGGGCGGCCCAACAACCTTGAGGCCTCCATGGTCAAGGCCAAGGCCGGCAAGTACGGCAACATCATCGTGCAGAAATGCGTGGAGCTGCTCGGACCCATCGGCTACTCGCGCGATTACCTGCTGGAGAAATGGATGCGCGACAATAAGGTCAACGATATCTACGAAGGCACCCAGCAGATCCAGATGATCGTGGTGGCGCGCCGTATCCTGGACTACGGCCGCGACATGCTGAGTTAAGGGATATCGTCCCTTGCGCGGCCCCGTATGACGCAACGGGGCCGCGCAAGGGATCGCTCAGGTTGGCATCGCCGGCCGCCGCATGCCCTGAGGCGGCCTCGATATTTAATTTATTATGTCGCCGCCTTCTTCCTGGCCTCGTTTACCTCAAATTCACGGATGCTGCGCGCCATCTCCTGGATCTGATCGGGCAGGACCGTGACCGGCTTGCCGGTGGAAAGCGCGAGATAATAGATCTGCGCGACCTTTTCCAGGAGCTCGGCGGCTAAGAGCGCCTTGTCCATATTCTTGCCCAAGGCGAGGATACCATGGTTCTGGATGATGTAGGCGTTGGCGTTGTTCTTGAGCTTGGCCGCCACATTGGCGGCCAGCTCAGGGCTGCCGGACAGCGCGTACGGAACGACATCAATGGTTTCGCCCAAGCTGAAGGAGACCTCGTCGAGGAGCGCAGGGATGGGCTGATTCAGCACGGCAAAGACGCTGCCGTAGATCTGATGGGTATGCACCACGGCCTTGACGTCGGGCCGTTCCCGGTAGACCGCGGCATGCAGCCCGGCCTCGACCGAAGGGGCACGAGCCCCTTCCACCACGGCGCCGGCCAGATCGCAGATACAGATATCGTCCAGGCTGAGCTCATGGTACTTCACCGATGACGGCGTGACCGCCATGAGATCCCGGTCTTCCACGCGCACGGAGACATTGCCGCCCGTGCCCCTGAGCGAACCGAAATAGCCATGGTCCGACAGCCACAGACTGGTCTGGAGCACTTCGTTCTTATACTGGTCATACAAACCCATATGCCTGTCTACCCCCTTTTCTGTTCTTCATGGTTCCGATCTCGCGTCGCATCGGCCGAAGCATGCTCGCAACAACGGCATTATGACGTCATCGAAGGACGCTTGTTTTTGGAAAGTTCCTCCCGCTTCTTCTCGTCCGGCTCAATGCGCGGCGCCGACCAGCTGAACGCCTCCAGCACCTCGGGATTGAGGATATGCTCCGGGCGCTCGCCCGCCAGAAGCTTTTTGATCTGGTCGATGGCGATGGCCCCCTGATGCGCCGCGATCTCAGCGGTGTTGCCTCCCAGGTGCGGGGTGGCGATCACATTGGGGTGCGAGACGATGGGATCATCGGTCCCCGGGGGCTCGATGGAGAAGACGTCCAAGGCGGCCCCGGCGAGCTTGCCTGACTCCAGGGCCCACAACAACGCGCTGTCGTCCACCAGGGATGCTCGGGCGGTATTGATGAAGAAGGCCCCGGTCTGCATGCGCTCGAAGGCCGCGCGGTTCATCATCCCTTTCGTGGCCTCGACCGCCGGGGCATGGATACTGACGAAATCGCTTATGGCCAGCAGTTCCTCAAAGGATACCTTGCGGGCCAGGAGCAGGGCGCCGGCCTCGGCCGTGACCATCGGATCATAGAAGACGACCTTGGCGCCGAAGCCGATGAGCCGAGCGGCCACGCAGGCAGCGACACTGCCCATGCCCACCAGCCCGACGGTCTTCCTCCAGAGCTCCCTGCCCTGGTACTTCAGATAGGCCTCGCCCATCTTGGCCATATCGCCCGCCTTCACCTGGCCGTGCTTCAGAAAATCAGAGGACCCGGGCATCCTGCGGGCCAGCATCAGCATATAGGCCACGGTCAGGTCCGCCACGGCATCGGCGTTCCTCCCCGGCGTATTGATCACCGGTATGCCGTAGGCGCTGGCGGCCGCCAGATCCACATTGACCGCATTGCCCCGGCAGGTGACGATGGCCTTGAGATCCTTGGCCTCGTGGATGGCCGGGTAGTCCACCACGTCCATCTCGGTGACGAATATCTGCACGCCTTCAAGCGCCTTGGCCAACTCCGCGCCGCCGTCATAGATCTTGGCATGCGTCCGCCATTCGGCATAGCGCACCTGCGCGATGGCGGACATTTCATCGATCGCGACCTGGTCAAGGGAGGCGGTGATGAACACCCGCGGGGAAAAAGACGGCTCCGCGGCCCGTGTTGCTGCGGCTGAGGGCTCGAAGAGCGCGGCGGTTAAAAGATCGCCCACGAGCTTATCGGTCTCGGCGCGTTTGTCGAAGGCCTGGCGCCAGCCGGTATAGAGCTTCTGGTACTTGGCGGACATGCCGTCCGGACGATGTTCCCGCAAGGCCGCAGCGACCTTGGCCGCCCCTTCGCCGGCATCAGCAAAGATCCCCGCCCCGACGCCCGCCAGGAGGGCCGCTCCGATCGAGGTAACCTCAGGGGCAGGCGGGACAAGCACGGTGCACCCCGTGACATCGGAAACGATCTGCGGGAAGAGCGTGCTTTTGGACATGCCGCCGCATACCCGCACGGTCGGTATCTTCTTACCCGAAACCGCCTCTATCTGCTCCAGATTGGCGCGCACGGAAAAGGCGATGCCTTCCACCAGGGCCCGGACGATATGCCGGCGGCCTTTCGATGGATCGCCCGTGATCATGTGGGACAGGGTGAGGTTGCCGATGGGAAAGCCCACGACCCGACCATCAAAGAGCGCGGATCCGAACGTGGAGTAGACATTGGCTGCCCCGGGCAGAGATGTGGCTGCCTCGGCGAAGAGCGTCAGCGTGGCGTCGGGGGCATCCGGGTACAGCAGACGGGCGAACCAGTCGATGACATCGCCGGTGACCAAGCCGTTGCTCTCCAGGATGAAACGGCCCGGCAGGACATGCAATCCGCTCCAGAGCCGGCCGGATTCATCCAGGACCAGCTCGTCGGTCACCAGCTGCAGAGGCATGGTCGTGCCCGCGATGACGGCCAGGTCGCCGTCTGCCATGGCGCCGGCCCCTAACAAGCCGCACTGGGTGTCGGCCCCGCCGGCCGCCACGGTGATGCCGGGGACGAGGCCGAAGAGCTCGGCCGCTTCTCTGGTGAGCGTGCCGATGGGGGCGCCTGAATCCACCGGCATGGGGAAGAGCGCACAGGGGAAGGAGAGGGAATCGATCAGATCATAGGCCCAGTCCCGCCGCTTAAGGTCAAAAAGCAGCGACTCCCCGGCCTGGGACCTTTCGCTGGCCATGTTTCCCGACAGGACAAAACCGATCCAGTCCGTGACCGAGAACGCGGCGCGCGCACGTTTGTAAAGCTCGGGGGCATTATTCTTCATCCAGATCAGACGCGTGCCGAGGAACAACGGTGTGGGCCAGTGGCCCGTGACGGCGTGAATCTCCTTGCCGCGCTCCATCCCCAGCACCATGCCCTCGCCCAGGGCGCGGGCATCACGGTTGGGGGTCGCCAGCAGACAGTGATCTTCAGCATCCAGGACCACGGTTGTATTGCGCATGCCGCTGGCCGCGATGCCGGCGATCTGTCTGGGATCGGCGCCGGCCATGGCCAACACCTCGCGGGACGCCTCACCCAGCTTTTTTATGACGTCGGCAGTGTCGATGGCATACCCCAGACCATTGGTGCCGGGTGCGGCGGGATGGGTCCACCCGCGTTTGGCCGCCCACGTCGCTCCCGTATCGGAGTCCAGCAACAGACAGCGGCCAGATCCTCCGCCCACATCGATTGCCATCAGGTAGCGTGTTTTCATGGCAGCTCCTTTTCAGTTAAAAATCTCATTACCTCTTATCCCTGCACCTGTCAAAGAGGACTTTGCAGCCTTACGGTTCACACATTTCATTCAATGCCCTTAAACATTTCATTCAACGCCGCCCTGACCTCGAGCACCGCTTCACGCACCAACAGCCGACGAGGAATCATCATTTCACCAATGGTTACGTTATGTTATAATATTTTTGCTGTATGCCGCGCCAGTTGGCACGGAGTATGCGTTACTATCGTCAGCATGAACACATGAAGGGAGGATGAAAAAATGAAAAGGACAATGCAGACCGCCATCGTAGCTTTCTTCGTGGTTATGATCACCGCCGGGTTCGCTTTTGCCGCCGATGCAACGGCCGGCGCCGGGAACTTCCCCTACTTCCACCTGGGCTGCCTGATCATGGGCGGGCTCACCATCACTTCCCTGAAGTTCCGCTTTGAGAAGATCTATCTCAGCGAGGCCATCGGTTCGTTTGCCCTGTACGCGGTGTTCGTGGCCCTGTTCACGGCCCCGGCCATCGAAGCGGTCAAGGGTCTGGTCAGCTGAGGCCCGTACCGATAGAACCCATCAAGCACGCTCACGGCCCTCAGGGAAAACCTCCCTGAGGGCCGTTTTTTCCCATCAGCCCCTCAGGTGCTTCTTGAGCTCCTTGATCAGCGCGAGGCAGGTCTGGTTGGCGTCGGCCACGACGGCCACGTCGGCCAGTTTCATCATGGTGGCCCCCGGGTTCTTGTTCACGGCGATGATGAAGTCCGCGCCGGTGATGGCGGCCGTATGCTGGATGGCCCCACTGATGCCGAAAGAAAGCAGCACCTGGGGCTTTACATGTCTTCCGGCCTGGCCCACCAAAGTGTCCTGGCCGGCCCAGTTGGCATAGACCACCGGCCGGGTGGCGCCCACCTCGCCGCCCATGAGGCGGGCCAATTCGGTAAGGTTACGGAAGCGCTTCAGGCTGCCCATGCCGCGGCCGCCGCACACCACGATGCGGGCATCCTCCAGCCGCTGCTCGCGCTGCACCTGGCGCTCGGCGCTTATCAGGCGTACGCGGGGCCTGGGCAGGTCCT
>JAKQBR010000193.1 GCA_029574005.1 Deltaproteobacteria bacterium
GCGCGGCCTCGGCGTGGCGTCCGCGTTTGAACAGCACCCACCCCATGGAATCCAGGATAAAGCCATCATCGGGCCTCTGCTTCAGGGCCTCTTCGATCATCGCCTGAGCCTTGTCGAGCGAATGCCCCTCATCGGCCCATACATACCCGACGAAGTTCAGCATCATGGCGTCGTGAGGGTCCTGTTCCAGCAGCTTGAGCGCCACGGACAAGCCCTCAGATCGCAGGCCTTTTTCTTCTATGGCCGTGGCCAGCCGATAGCCGACCTCCTTGCAGGTTCCATCGTCGGCATACTTGTCCCACGCCGCTTTCAGCGCCTTGATGGCATCGTCCGAACGCCCCATGTCTTCGAGGACCGAGGCCTTGAGCTGGACGGCATCGCACCACAGGGGGCTTTCGGGCGGGATCTTCTCCACGGCCTCCAGCGCCTCGTCCCAGCTCTTTAACCCCGCATACGCAATGGCGAGGTACTGCAGATCCTCATTGGATAGTGTCTTCTGGGATTTCAGGTGGTTCAGGGCATCGGCGAACATCTTGCTGTCGAGCTCCAGGATGATCAGTTTGTGCAGGATCTCCTTGCGGGGGCTGAGCTCCAGGAGCGTCTTGAGGCCGGCGATGGCGTCAACATTGCGGCCGGTGGCGATGTAGAGATCGACCAGGGCCGCGTGCGCCTCCTTGCTTTCGGGATCGAGGTCGAGCAGCCTGAGGTATACGTCCTCGGCCTCCTCATAGCGGCCCTCGATCTCATAGATCTTGCCCAGATCCGTATAGATCGGGCTGAAATCGGCGCCGCCGTCGATGGCATCCTCCAGGGCCTTGCGCGCACAGGACTGGTCGCCCAAACCCTGACAGGCCTTTGACAGCAGGTACAGGGTTTCATAGTCATCGTTTTCGACGGGTTTCGCGGTCAGGGCCTCCCGCGCACCCTTGAAGTCTGATTTGAAGAGCTTGAGGCGGCCCAGGTGCATGCGCAGGTTCTTGTTCTCGGGATACCTCCTGAGCAGGCGTTCGGCATCACCGATGGCCTGATCCCACCGCTCGGTACGGGCATAGATGCGCATCCTGATGTCCAGGGCCTCTTCCACATAAGCATCACCCGTCAGGAGTTTGTCCACGATCGCCAAGGCGCGGTCGAAATCATTGGCATTGTAGTAGATACGGGCCATGGCGTAGCGGGCATACGGGTCATCGATCATGGCGTAGCGGTCCAAGGCCTGCTTGGTGTCACCGCTGGCCTCGGCATAGCGGGCCAGCATCATGTTCAGGTAGGGTCCGGGCGCTTGCGTCGGCGTACTTTCGCTCGCGGTCGGAGCGGCGATATGGGCACATCCACCCAGCCCCAGCAGCATGGTCAGTCCGATGAGGGCGCTAGCAGACCTGAGTTTCGGCACGTTTGATGAGCTCCTTTACCATGCGGCCCGGGTCCTGGCACCCGAAGATGCTTGAACCGGCCACCACGGAAGTCACACCCAGGTCGCGCAGCATGACGATGTTGTTCATATCCACGCCGCCGTCCACCTGCAGGATGATGTCTCGGTCTCCTATGAGACTGGCGGCCTGTTTGATCTTGGGCGTTACGGCATGGATAAACGATTGTCCGCCGAACCCGGGGTTGACGGTCATGATCAGGATGACATCCACCAGATCCATGCAGTAGGCAAGCGCATCGAGCGGGGTGGCCGGATTGAGAGAGACTCCGGCCTTGCATCCGCGTTCCCGGATCTGACCTAAGGCGCGGTGCAGATGGTGGGTGGCCTCGGCGTGTACGGTAATGCCGTCAGCCCCGGCCTCGACAAAGGACTCGATATAGCGCTCCGGATCGGTGATCATGAGGTGGCAGTCCAGGAAGGCGTCCGTCACGGCGCGGATGTCCTTGACCACCACCGGGCCGATGGTGATGTTGGGCACGAAGACGCCGTCCATCACATCGATGTGCACCCACCGGGCACCGGCCGACACCACGGTGCGGATATCTTCTCCCAGACGGGTGAAATTGGCGGAGAGGATCGACGGCGCAATGATCATTTCATTCTCCCAGCATGACCTTATTCGCCCTCAGCCCGTTGGCGAAGGCGTGCATGTCCAGTACCTGTTTCCCCTCGAGCTGCAGGAGCTCGGGGATGATAAATCCGTCATGACAGGCAATCTTCAAGCCCTGGTCTTTGATGAGGGTGCCGGGTTTGCAGTCATGCCGCTCAAGACGGTACGACGCCTTCCAGATGCGCAGGATCTTTCCGCCCATGCCGGTAAATGCGCACGGCCAAGGCACGAGACCGCGTACCATGCGCCCGATCGTGAGCGCATCCCTGGTCCAGTCGATGAGGCCGTCCTCCTTCTTGAGGAGCGGGGCATAGGTCGCGCGGGCATGGTCTTGGGGTTCCGGGACGATATCGTCCGCGGCGATCATCGCCAGGGCTTCCAGCAAGGTGTCCGCACCGAGCCGGGCGAGCCTCTCCGAGAGCGTTACGGCGTCGTCCTGCTCCGTTATGGGGCAGGAGGCCGAGAGGTACACCGGCCCGGTATCGAGACCCTGATCAAGCTGCATGATGCTCACCCCGGTGGCGGGGTAGCCGCTGAGGATGGCCCAGTTGATCGGCGCCGCACCCCGGAGGGCCGGCAGCACCGAGGCATGGACGTTGATGAAACCGCGGCGCGGTATCGCAAGCATTTCAGCCGGGATGATCCGGCCGTAGGCCACCACGATCACGGCATCTAAGGCCAAGCGCCTCAAGGCATCAACCATCTCGGCATTATTCTTCAGACGCTCGGGCTGTATAACCGGCAGGCCACCTGCTAACGCCGCTTCCTTGACCGGAGAAGGCAGCATCTTCATGCCGCGCCCTTTCTGCTTATCCGGCTGGGTGACCACCAGTTCCAGCGTATGCGCCCCGGATTCGATCAGCGCGCGCAACGTCGGCAGGGCGAACCCAGGTGTCCCCATGAAGGCCAGTCTCATAGCTTACCCTTCTTGGCCTTCTTTAAATAAATGGAGCGTTTGAGACTGGAGGCATATCCGATGATGACCTGCCCGTTGAGGTGGTCGATCTCATGTTGGAAGATACGCGCCAGGAATCCCTCGGCCTCGATCTCGATGGGCTTGCCCTTCAGGTCGAGGCCCTTGATCAGGATCTTGGAATAGCGCGGGACATCGACCGCAAAGTTCGGAACGGACAGGCACATCTCCTCGCCATACTCCTTGCCGAAGCCTTCGGCTATAAGGGGATTGACCACCACCAAGGGGTGGCCAGGGCTGTCTTTGGCGTTCGGGTCCAGCACGATCAGGCGTTTCGATTCCCCGACCTGCGGCGCCGCCAGGCCCACGCCCGGAGCGGCATACATGGTCTGAACCATGTCTTCGGCCAGACTGACGAGCTGGAAATCGATGTCTCCGATCTCTTCCGCCTTCTTCTTGAGACAATCTTCCGGCCAAACCAGTATCTCCCGTAGCGCCATGGACCATAGCATTGTCTAAATATCACTGCCTGTCAAGGATTTCCCGGCTTGGGCCGCCACCTGACAGATGCCCTGGTTTCCTCGGTGGTCAGGCAGCACGGTGAATGTCGATTTTGGTATGGATTTAAGGCGCTTCGGCATGTTAGCATTTTCCCCATGAACCAAGGAGACGGAGTTGACGCGGGCATGTTGCCCAAGGCCGTTGCCCCGGTCGTGCGGGCCTTTGCATCGGACATCAGGGAGCGGCTGGCCGACACCCTCGATTCGATCACCTTGATCGGCAGCGTGGTGACCACGGACTTCATTCCAGGCGTCTCGGATATCAACAGCATACTGCTGGTCAAGGAAACCAGCACAAGCGTTCTGGAGGCGCTGGCCGGACTGGGCAGGCGCTACGGCAGGAAAGACATCCGGGCGCCGATGGTCATGACCGCCGCGATGCTAGAACGTTCCCTGGATGTTTTCCCCATCGAGTGTCTGGACATCAAGCTGATTCACCAGACCATCTACGGGACGGACGTCTTCGCGGGACTGACCATCGAGAAGACCATGCTCAGGCTCCAATGCGAGCGCGAGCTCAAGGCCAAGCTCGTGCAGTTGAGCCGGGGATACGTGGCCGCCGCAGGGGATCGGGAGGCGTTGATCCGTCTGCTGCTGAATACGTCGACCGGACTCTTTCCCCTCCTGCGGGCGCTGATTGTCCTGGCGGACAGGTCGGCGCCCCGTGAACGCAAGTCCGTTCTGGAGGCCATCGCGCCCAACTTCGGCATATCCTGCAACAGCGTGCAGGAGATTCTGGCCATGCGCGGGGAGAAACGCCTGCGCCAGACCTATGCCGATCTTCAGAGCCTCTTCGATGGCATCTACCGGTTCACCGATGCCTTGGCCCTCATCGTCGACCGCATCACGGAGACCTGACAGGGGTATGCCCAGGGGCGTGCGTGTCTTTCTCCAGCTACTGGCGCTTTTCCCGACCCTGACTGTTCCTTTCTGTTCGTCCGCGGTCACCGCCGGCGAACATCTCCCCGCCGCCGCGTATATCATGGACCAGGCCGGCGTCATAGACCAGACCGCGCGGCGCAAGCTCACACCGCTCTTAACCGAGCTGGAGCATAAGACCGGCGTACAGATGGTCATCCTGACCGTACCATCCACCGCCGGCGTTGCCATTGAAGAGTATGCCATCACGCATGCCCAGGCGTGGGGGCTTGGACAGAAGGGCAAGGACAACGGACTGCTCATGGTGGTGGCGGTCAATGACCGGCGCTACCGCATCGAGGTGGGCTACGGACTGGAGGATACCATCCCCGACAGCCTGGCCGGCAGCATCGGCAGAGCATACCTGGTCCCCAAGTTCAAAAAAGGCGATTACTCCGGCGGGATTTATGACGCCAGCCTCGCCCTCATCGGCACGATCGCCGAGGCCTACGGCATACGACTTACCGGGCTCTCCCAGGAGCCTGATCGAGTCATTACCTTCAAGGCCTTCAAGCCCATATGGGGATTCTTGCTCCTGCTCATGTTCATCGGTTTTATTGTTCTTCCCCCGACACCGCCGAGCCCATGGGGACGTCGGAGATGGTCCGGCGGCTATTACGGCGGTTGGGGCGGTGGCCTGGGCGGGTTCGGCGGCGGCATCAGCGGTGGTTTCGGCGGATTTGGCGGAGGGGGCGGCGGGTTCGGCGGCGGTGG
>JAKQBR010000204.1 GCA_029574005.1 Deltaproteobacteria bacterium
GCGCACGTGGTGTACGATGCCTACCTTCAGGCCCTGAAGGCGGAAGGCTTGTCCTACCCCGCGCTGAGGGTTTTTGGAAATATCTTCTCCGACTACAACTTCAGGATCACAGCGATCAAATACGCCGAGATGCATAAGGCCGCCGGCGGAGATGCCTACCTGTATCAGTTTGTCTTCCCGCTCATGCTCGACCAGAGCTTCCATGCCACGGAGGTGCCGTATGTCTTCGGGCAGCTGAAGTTCCCGGGCCCGATGGGCTATCTCTTTGACTACAATTCCTATCCTGCCGCGGTGCGCCTCAAGGATGCGATGCAGGATGGCTGGCTTGCATTCGTCTACACAGGCGTTCCGGATATACGCACGGACGAAGTCACCGCAACCTGGCCGCAATACGATGCCCTGAGCCGCAAGACCATGCTATTAGGTAAGGACATCACGGTGGTGTCGGCGCCAAAAGAAAGACAGCGCTCGGTCTGGGATGAGGTGCATGCTGCATTTTATGGCTTTGATTGACAGCCTGACGACATCCTCAGTATTTAAAAAGGGTGATGCTCCAGTTTTATGAATAAGGAATAACGGGTGAGCAGGTCTTGTATTTGCATCACAATAATTTCATGCAAACAACAAGATCTGCCACCCATCCTCACCCTAATGATATATCCGAAGGGTGTATTCAATACATGCTGATCCTAGCTATCCTCATGTTACATGCGCCAGAGCGTGGTCTGATCGATGCCCAGGATTTCGGCCGCATTCTGGAACGACTTGGTGGCTGCCAGCACGCGCCGTACATGCGTCTTAAACAGGACCTCGGCTTGATTCAAGCCACCGATCTCTCGAGTGTAAGCTCGTGCGGACACCGCTTGGCAAGGTGGGCATGGTGAAAATCTTTTTTCCTATACTTCCCGCGGATAACCCTATAGGATTGCGCCTTCTCGAAGAAGGGGGAAGAGTAAAAAATCTCAAGATCGCTCTCGTCGAAGCATGCTCGCACACCACACACATATACAGCCGGACCTATCTCCCGCGAGTCGGCATCCCTACCCTGGCGGCCATCCTCAAGGAGAAAGGCCATGCCTGCGATATCTGGTTCCAGGCCCTGCCGGGATACCGGCAGGAACGGCTCCTTGATTATGATATCATCGGCATCGGCTCACTGAGCGGCACCATCGGCGATGCCTACCGTCTGGCCGGGTATCTGAAAAACAGGGGCAAGGTCGTGGTCATGGGTGGCCCGCATGTCTCGTTCATGCCGGAAGAGGCACTGGAGCATTGCCACTATGTGGTGATCGGCGAAGGAGAGTTCGCCTTCCCGGCCCTTGTGAATATCTTGAATCAGGGGCGGGTCTCTGATTCAATCCCCGGCTTGGCCTTTCGACTCCCGCACCGGGGCATACAGACGGCTGATGCCGTCAAGGCTACCGACATGCAGTGCCTGCCGTCACCCGATTTTACCCTCTCGCCCCAGGTGCGTCGCGGCAGGATACCACCCATCATCACCACCTCGCGCGGGTGCCCCCATGACTGTTCCTTCTGCAGCGTGACCTTGATGTTCGGCAGGTGCTACCGGTTCAAACCGGCGGAACAGACCATCAGCGAGCTTCGTCCCGTGCTCCACCGCAGCGTCTGCTTCGGTGACGACAACTTCTGCGCCAACCCCAAGCGGGCCAAGGAGCTCCTCCGTGAGATGATCCGTCAAGACGCCGTCCCGCTGCGATGGTCGGGACAGATGACCGCCCAGGCCGGCATGGACGACGAGATGCTGGACCTCATGCAGCGGACGCGTTGCCGCGTCATGTATATCGGCATCGAGTCCGTAAACCCGGAAACCCTGAAAAAATACGGCAAGGCCCATGCCTTCGAAGCCATCGAACGCTGCATCGAGAACCTCCACCGGCATGATATCGGCGTGCATGGGATGTTTGTCGTGAGCGCCGACGATACGCTGGCCACCGTGGAACAGATCGGTGACTTCGCTATCGCCACCGACATCGACACGATCCAGATCTGTGCCTTGACACCCTTCCCCGGAACGGCAGCCTATGCGGAGTATGAGCGCAAGCTCCTGCATCGCGAATGGCGCTACTTCGACGGTATGCATGTCGTTATAGAGCCTTCGCGGTGCTCGGCTATCCAGATGCAGACGGCCATCGTCGAACAGCTGCGGCGGTTTTACAGCCTTCCCCGGGTGCTGGGGGCCTATCGCCGCGGACGTGCCTGGCGGGTAAAATACCGCGCGGGTGGGTATTATCTCATCCGCCGCTGGGTGCATGAAAACGAAGATTACCTCCGCCGGCTTCAAACCGGGTTCGCGCCTGTCCATGCAGACGGTGCAAAGAGAGTGCTGATCGAACCCCTCTAGCTATACCGCCTTGGGACGGAACGTTTGTTCTCGCCCGTAGCCTGCTTGGCGGCACGAGGGCGGGGTTGCGTACGCGCGGCTTGAGCAGGACGCTCCTGCTTTTCCGGCGCCTTGGCATAGTCGAAGTCCGGCAGCGTGACGCGCCTGATCTTTTCGCCCAAGGTCTGCTCGATGGCCAGGATCATGGCCTTGTCCTCGCCGGTGACAAAGGTGAAGGCCTCGCCGCTGCGCGAGATACGCCCGGTGCGGCCGATGCGGTGGGTATAGGCGTCGGCGGTGTCGGGCATGCCGTAGTTGATGACGTGCGATACCGCCGCCACATCGATGCCGCGCGCGGCGATATCCGTGGCGACGAGGATCTGGTAGGCGCCTTCCCGGAACCCGCTGATGGCATGCTGGCGCTGGTTCTGCGACAGGTTGCCCTGCAGCGAGGTGGCGCGCAAGCCCGACCGGTTGAGCTGCTCGGCCAGACGCTTGGCGCGGTGCTTGGTGCGGGTGAATACGATGACGGAATTGGTTGCGGTGCTCTTGAGCAGGACCTTGAGCAGCGCGGTCTTGAGGTGCTGCGGCACGGGATACAGCGCATGCGCGATTGCTTCCACCGGTTTGGTGTGATCGACCTGGACGGTTACGGCATTCTTGAGCATGTCGGTGGCCAGGCGCCTGATTTCATCCGGCATGGTGGCGGAAAACAGCAGGGTCTGACGCTGCACAGGCAGCTGCCGCACTATCCGGCGCAGATCGGGCAGGAACCCCATGTCGAACATGCGGTCGGCCTCGTCCACGATGAGGGTCTGCAGCGCGGATAAGTCGATATGCCCCTGGGCGAGATGATCCAGCAAGCGACCGGGACAGGCCATGACGATATCGGTGCCGCGTTTGAGGGCCTCGATCTGGGGGTTCATGTTCACGCCGCCGAAGATGACCGTGCTGCGCACGCGGGTATAACGGCCGAGGGCGCGGATGGAGTCGTGCGTCTGGGCGGCCAGTTCGCGGGTGGGTGAAAGGATCAGGGCCCGTACGCGCCGGTCCGGTTTCTGCACCAGGTGCTGCAGCAGCGGCAGAACAAAGGCCGCTGTCTTGCCGGTGCCGGTCTGTGCGAGGCCCATGACGTCCCGCCCGCTCAGGATGTGGGGAATGGCCTGGCGCTGGATCGGCGTAGGGCATGAATAGGACTGCTCATGGATGGCGGTGGCGATGTGAGGATGAAGATTGAACTGCTCGAATGTCATACTGCTCCTTTGTGTAGGCATGGAGTTAAAGCGAGAACGGCATCGTCCTTGTGCGGGCAAGGAAGGGCTTATCCCGATACACTGCCATGCAATTTCTCTGAAAAACGAAGAAGTGAATACTGACGGCACGGCGACCGAATTTTCCATGCAAACTGATGGAAGGTAAGGACTGCTCGTATTTCAGATGATGTCACCCCCTATGCAATACAGGCCGGCTTGTCAAGCAAATAAGTCATTTTCTCGCACCCCATGTTAAGGCATGAATGCCATAATCGGCCTGCCGTGTTATGGCGCACAAGCCATAAACCGGACACGTGGGGCATGGCGAGTGCTGGATAACATCCGTCTTATCGATGAGTTGCAGGGTCGTACCCCATCCCTGATGATTGGCATGCCTTTCGCTCTTCCGTAATCACAACAGGCAGAACGATAGTAGGCTGATGCCGAAGCTCAAGGAGGGTGCAATGAACATTATTGAATGGATGAAGCAGCTGTGGATCAAGAAAATATCCCTTTCAGGAATGACCGCGGATATGAACGACACGGACTTCATGGTGGAGGCGCCAAAGAATGAAACCAGGCCAAGACCCACTTGCTCCTCAGTCAATGATGTCCCGGGATGCCCGGTACAGACGGCGGTATGGAAGCGCCCCGCGAACATGCGCACGGCGGGCAAGATGAACATCAGCTGAGACCCGGGGCACGGATGCCAGCTCGGCATGCGGACACATTGCGAGAGCCGACCAACTGAGACGTTCTGATACCACGGCAGCAACGAAAAAAGAATACGGCAACTACGAAAGGCCAGGCAGCGAGATGCTGTCTGGCCTTATTCTTGAACCCTGGCAAAAGACCCTGTTCTTTACGCCGACAACCTGGCCCCATTATTCGGAGCGCAGGAATCTCATGAGCTCGGCGGCCTTTGCGTACACGCCGCCCTTGTTCAGGGCCTGATAGATGGCGTCATGCAGCTCACCTAAGCGCTCATAGACGGCATGGTACCTTGCGCGCGGCTCAATCCGGCCGCCGGGATCGAACTCCAGCAAGACATCCACGGCCTGGCCGATGTTCGAGAACTTACCGATGGCCGTGGCAGCCAGGATCAGGGCGCCGAGCCCGGAAGACTGCTCGGACACGCTGCGCAGGACCGGCTTCCCGTATACATCGGCCTGGATCTGGTTGAAGGTCGTGGACCTGGCCGCGCCGCCGCTGACCCGGATCTCCTTGATGGACCCTACCAGTTCCTCGATGATGCGGATGTTCTTGTTGATCTCCAGGATGACGCCTTCGAGCAGTGCCCGGATCACCGCGGGCCGGCTATGGCCCAGCGACAGGCCGAAGATGACCCCGCTGGCGGCAGGGTTCCAGTACGGTGCCGCGGTGCCGGCAAAGTGCGGGATCAGGACGATCCCGTTGGCCCCGGGTGGGCTGTTCTTGACCTCGCTGTTGATGATCTCGTAGGCGTCGATGGATAGCGCCTCGGCGGCGTTCTTCTCTACCATGCCGAAGGTGTCGCGGAACCAGCGGTACACCGAGCCGGACGTGAAGATGCCTGCCTCCATGAGCCACTTTCCGGCCACGGCCGAGGCGGTGCACACCACGCGGCGCCCCGGATCGAAGGCCGGCCTGTCGGTATGGGCCAGGATGAACGACCCGGTGCCGGTGTTGACGCACATAAGCTCCGGCGCCACGATGCCCAGACCGACGGCCGCGGCCTGCTGGTCTCCACCGGCGGCCACCACCGGGATGGAGCGGCGCAGCCCCAGCTCCTTCTGAACCGGAGCACGTACCTCGCCGACCACGGACCCCGGCGGGCCGGCCTCTGGCAGGGCTTCGACGGGTATGCCGAAGCGCTCGCACATATCGGTATCCCAGGCGAGCCGTTCGATGTTGAAGAGCATGGTGCGCGAGGCCTGGGTCCAGTCCGTGACAAAGGCGCCGGTCAGGTAATTGATGATCAGGTCGTGGACCGTGAGAAACTTGCGTGTCCGGCTGAAGACCTGCGGGTTGTTCTCTTTGAGCCACAAGAGCTTGGGCAGCGTGAAGTAGGGGTCGATGCGCAGGCCGGTGCGGCGGTAGACCTCTTCGTCACCAAGCTTGCCACGGATGTATTCGGTCTGGCTGATGGCGCGTTTGTCCTGCCAGAGCATGGCATTGGCCAGGGGAGTCCCCTGCGCATCCACCGGGGTCACCGTGGAGCGCTGTGAGATAATGGAGATGGCAGCGATGGCGTCGGCGTCTCCGGAGAACTGCTTGACGGCCCTGACAAAGGTGTTCCTGACGCCGTTGATCCAGGTAGCGGGGTCATGGTCGATCCAGGTGGGGCTCAGGAAGATGCTCGTATACTCCTCGTAGGCCTGGCTTAAAAGTTCGCCTTGCAGCGAATAGATGAGCGTCCGCGCCCCGGTCGTGCCGACATCGATGCACGCTATGGCAGTCTCAGGCATGACCCGGCCACCTCCATCCGATTTGCTTTGTACGCATCACAGTCCCGGAAGCATGCCCTGGAAGAACCCAAGGATAATGACCATGATCAGGGCGGTTACGCCGGTGATGGTTCCGGCGATGGTCCAGCATTCAAAGGTCTCCTTCATGCCGAAGTTGGAGAAGCGGTTGACCACCCAGAACCCCGAGTCATTGGGCAGGGATAGCCCGATCCCGCCGGCGCATACCGCCAGGGCCACCAGCATGGCCGATCCGCCCTGGGCCGCGACCACCGGGCCTAAGATGGCGGAGGTGGTGACCAGGGCCACGGTGGTGGAGCCCTGCGCCGAGCGCAGGATCTGGGAAAAGATCCAGCCGAAGAGGACCAGCGGTATGGACCAGTTCTGCATGGTGGTCACCAGGTAGTCACCGATGCCCGAGGCCTTGATGGAGTTGCCGAAGGCGCCGCCCGCGCCGGTGATGAAGATGATGATGCCGGCCGCCTTCATGGCATCCACGTAGATATCCTGCACATTCTCCTTGATGTAGGGTTTCAGGGCAAAGGCCGCCACGATGACCGAGATGAACAGGGCCACGTTCTTCTCTCCCACGAAGCCGAAAAAGGACTGAACCATGGAGCCTTTTTCAAATGTCACGGCCGTGATGGTATTGAGCAGGATCAGGATGATGGGCAGCAGGAGCATCAGGAATGACCGGGAAGGACCCGGCAGCTGCTTTTTATGATCCAGGGCCTCCATCTCATCGGGGCTGAGTTCGGTGATGGCGGCCCCGGGGCCGGTGGTCACCTTCCTGCCGATCATGGTGCCGTAAATGAAGCCGCCCACGATGACGGCGGGGATGGTCACAACACAGGCATAGAGGAAGAACGGGCCCAGATCGAGCTTGAAGTTCTCGGCCACGACCAGGGGTCCGGGTGTCGGCACTACCACGGCGTGGGTGGCGATCAGACCCATGGCCAGGGCGGTCACGAAGGTGACGAAGGCGATCCCGGTCTTCTTGGAGAGCTGTCTGAGCAGCGAGATCAGGATGACGAAGGCCGCGTCGAAGAACACGGGGATGGAAACGATCCAGCCGATGAAGGTCACGGCCAGGACCGATTTCTGCTTGCCGAAGAGCCTCAGGATGGACTCGGCGATGGTGGTGGTGGCCCCGGAGGCGGCCAGGAGCTGCCCCAGCATCACCCCCAGACCGATGACGATGCCGATGCCGGCCAGGGTGTCGCCGAAGCCCTTGGTCATGTTCTTGGCAATATCAGCCAGCGGCATCCTGACCATAAGGCCGGTGATGATGGTGGCCAGCAACAGAGCCACGAACGGCTGCCACTTGAAGGTGATGATCAACACCAGCAGGACGGCGATACTGATGACGAAGATGACCAGAAGCATTGGTCCCGTAACCATGCGCACCTCCCCTTACATGGATTTGTTCGCTAAGAATAGACGTATGAAACCCTTGACCTCCGACATCATGGCGTCTTCGACCTCCTTCATGATGTCGGGTAGCGCCCCGGGTTTTTCCCTGCCCGTGATCTCCTTCATGCACTTGACCGCGGCCGACGAGATCTGGGTGTTCACGTTGATCTTGGCGATGCCGGCGCCGATGGCCTTGACCACGTCTTCGTCCGGGATGCCCGAACCGCCGTGCAGAACCAGCGGCAAGGGCACCGCGGAGGCTATTTGGCCCAGGCGGTCGTGGTAGATCTTGGGCTTGCCCTTGTACTCGCCGTGGGCGGTGCCCACGGCCACGGCCAGGGCATCGATGCCGGTGGCCTGCACGAACCTGGCCGCCTCGTCGGACCTGGTCAGGTATTCCTCGGGCACTTCGGCGCCGGCCGCATCAAAGGGCACGGACCCGAGCTCGGCCTCCACCGTGACGCCAACGCTGTGCGCGAATTCCACCACACGCCGGGAACCGTCCAGGTTGTCGTCGAAGGAAAGCTGCGAGCCGTCGAACATGACCGAGGTGAAACCGGCTGTCACGGCGCGATAGATGACCGCTATGTCCTTGCAGTGATCCAGGTGCAGGACCATGGGGATATCGGTGTCAAGGGCCAGGGTCCGTACCATGGAGGCGATGACCTTGATGTTGGCCACATCGATGTAGCGCTCGCCAAAGGCGAAGATGACCGGCGCCCGGCACTCAAGCGCGGCCCGGTAGACAGCGCTTATCGTCTCCAGGCTGTAGACATTGAACGCGCCCACGGCATAGCCTTCCTCCCTGGCCGGCTTCAAGACCGCATCGAGATTGACGAGCATGCAGGCCTCCTAGGCTTTGAGGCTGTCCAGCCAGGCCTTGACCTCGGGCCTGTCCAAGACCTCGCGGTTGGCGATGAAGCGGGGCTCGCCGCCGGTTACCAGGGCATTGATATCGCGGGTGAGCAGGTACGGGGAGTTTTTCAAGGCATCCGCCGTGGTGCCGGCGATGTGGGTGGTGATCGTCACGTTGTCGAGCTCGCGCCAGCGGCTGCCGTCCGGAAGAGGCTCGGTCCAGAAGACATCCATGGCGGCCCCTGCGATCCGTTTTTCCTTCAAGGCCTCATACAGGGCGTCTTCGTCCACGAGCCCGGCCCGGCCGGTGTTGATGAGGATGGCCGTCGGCTTCATGAGGGCTATCTCGGCCCTGCCGATCATGCCCTTGTTTTCGTCGGTAAGCCGGGCATGGATCGTAATAAAATCAGCCTGGGAAAAGAGCTCTTCCATGGAGACCCTTACCGCCCCGGCCCGCGCCACTACCGCATCCGGCACGAACGGGTCGTACACCAGGACCTTCAGCTCGTAGCCGGAGAGCTTTTTGGCCACCAGCTGTCCGATATAGCCGAAGCCGATGATCCCCAATGTCTTGCCGGTGATCTCGGGGATGACATCCGAGTTCGGGAAGGTCTTCTGCCAGGTGCCGGACTTGATGGCGTGGTGGGCGCGCGCGATGTTGCGCGCCTCGGCGAAGAGCAGCCCGATGGCGAAGTCGGATACGGCGTGGGCGTTGCGTCCCATGATGTTGTGCACGATGATGCCGCGCTTCGTGGCGGCCTTCACATCCACGTTCTCGAGACCGGCCCGGGCAGCGCCCACGAGCCTGAGCCTGGGCAGGGCATCCATGGCCGCCGCGCTGACCGGCGCGAAGAGGACCAGGAGCATTTCGGTGTCCTTGTCGGCTGAAAGGATCTGCGGCAGCACCGGCTCGGCCTCGGGGCCCTGCTTCTCGATCACCAGGCGCCGGTTCTGGAGCTTGTCCCAGTCGGTCTCCCAGTCCGAGGCAAGCACCTCCTTGGACTTGAGGTTTATCTCGGCGCAGGCCTGGCGGAACTGTTCACCGGGGATCATGACATCGCCGATACACAGGATCTTCATGAGACCTGACCTCCCTTCCCTATATCTGTGGCGGACTCGGCTTCAATCAGGGTTGCTTACGGGATAGTAATAAGGCGCAGAATCCGGGATGCAAGAGCTGGCTTGAAGGAAGCCTCTTGGCGGCCGCTGACGCAGGGCCGGATCAGATCAGGGTGACAAGGACCACGCGATTTTCACGGGGGACGCCGAACTCGCAGAAGAAGATATTCCGAGAGGTGCTCAGG
>JAKQBR010000251.1 GCA_029574005.1 Deltaproteobacteria bacterium
TGACCTGTCCGGCCAGGTACAAGCCGGCCACATGCTTGGTTTCGAGCGTGCGCTTGAGCTGCGTGGGCAGGACATAGTCATACTCGATGGCATATGACGGCCTGAGGATCTCGGCCTTTTCAAGGCCCGGCACGGATCGCACGACCTCCCACTGCAGGGCCGCGGGCAGGGAATTTCCCAGTCCCGATGCGTACACCTCCTTGGTGTCGATGCCTTCGGGCTCGATGATCACCTGATGTCCGGCGCGGTCGCCGAAGCGCATCACCTTGTCCTCCAGCGAAGGGCAGTAGCGTGCAGGCGTCCCGGTGATGGCCCCGGAATACAACGGACTGGCCTGGATATTGTCCCGGATGATCTTGTGCGTGGCGGCCGTGGTGCGCGTCAGGTAACAGGACAGCTGCGGCAGTCCGGATGGCTGAGAGCTAAACGCAAGGGGCAGGCACCCCTGCTCCGGATCCTGGCGTTCCATGGCCGCCAGATCAAGGCTGTCCCGGTGGAGCCGGGGAGGCGTCCCGGTCTTGTGCCGGCCTGTTTTCAGCCCCAGGGACTTCAAAGACGCGGAGAGCTCGTCCGCGCCCTCTTCCCCGGCCCGGCCCGCCGGATAACGCTGAGCGCCGATATGGATGAGCCCGTCCAGAAAGGTTCCGGCCGCCACGATCACGGCCCGGGCCGCTGTGCGGTCGCCTTTCTGGTCGCAGATGCCCGTGATGCGACCACCTTCGGATATGATCCGTACAACCTTGGCCTGCCGGATATGTACCCCCGAGCTTTCCAATCGGGCCTTGATCGCGGCCTCGTAGCGGCGCCGGTCGTTCTGCGTGCGCGTGGCGCGCACCGCCGGACCTTTCTTGGTGTTGAGCACCCGGTACTGGATGGCCGTGGCGTCCGCGACCTCGGCCATGATGCCCCCCAGGGCGTCGATCTCCTTGACCAGGTGGCTCTTGGCGAGCCCCCCGATGGAAGGGCTGCAGGGCATGCGGCCGATGGTGTCCAGATTGATCGTGAAGAGCGCGACGTTGCAGCCGAGCTTGCTAGCCGCCACCGCGGCCTCGGCCCCGGCATGCCCGCCGCCCACGACGATGATGTCGAAATGCTCCATAGCCATTCCATCTAGGGCAAATCGGGATATCGCGCAAGGACTTACAGCGGAAGCATACCGAAACGGATGAGTCCTGAATTTTTTAGTGAACCGGGCGGCACGCATGAGGCTGAGAGGGGGTATGGCCAGGATCTGGCCGATGGCTCGGCGACTAGAATGAGAAGGGGACCGCGATGACCCCGGATCTGGGACATGGCCGATCCCGTAGAAATCATGGCTTGACAAATGCCATGATAGTATAATGTATTATATGTCAATAGTTTACTGACCGTGAAAATATTCGCAGGGCCTTGGCGTGGTCGGGGAGTTTGATGAAAGATCTGTATTAAGAAAACAATCCACGAATGAGGAGAACTGACTATGGCTATGAAAAACAACCGGTGGATGCGTGTCGTGTGGTGCTGCCTTTCCTGCCTCTGGCTGGCCGATCCGGCGATGGCTGCTGACGGCCTCTTTTCGACCGTTACCGATGACGGCGTGACGCTCAAAATGTTGCGCTATCGCCCTGTCCCCGGAGCAACGTTCCGGGAGGACGGCCAGCCGGTCCTGTTGTTCCCGGGGATTGTATGCAATATGAACGCGTTTCTCAGCCACACCCCGGATGAGCGTATCCATGATTATGCCGGAATGACCCTGCCTACGCCCATAGCCGACTGGGCCAAGGATGATCCAACTATACAGGCTGATCCCATGAGGTATTATAGTCTGGCCCACTATCTATGGCTGAAAGGGTATGATGTCTGGCTCGCCAATTATCGGGGAACCGGACGCGGCGAATTCAAGAGCGACAAAGGCAATCTCATGACCAACAACGATGTCTGGGGCATCCTTGATGTCGATGCATGTGTGAAGAAGGTCGTCGAAGTGACCGGAAAGGCGCCCTTTATCGGCGGACACAGCACGGGCGGATTTTCCTGTTATGCCTATCTGCAGGGCGCCAGCTTTGATCTGGACGAGCTCAGAGAGGGGGCCAGGAAGGGATACACCCCGCATGTCAAGGCCAATCCCCTCCTGGCTGCGGCGCGCAACGCCATGATCAAGGGCTTTATCGCCCTCGATCCGGGGTTAACGCCCAACGTGCCTCAGAGTATCGATGTGCCGGTTATGTGGCAACTCTTCGGCCAGGCCGCCTATCTCGATCTGGATACCCTCATGGAGAATGTCGTCAATCCCTTGATCACAGACAGCGATATCATGATCACGACCATCGATACGGTTTTCGACCTGATCTCCGAGACCAACCGTGCGTATGGAGAGTATCTCGACGTCATCCCCTGCCTTGATTTCTGGTACATGAGCAATATGCATCCCTTTATGAACGACTTTTTCGCCCGCTATGCCTGCTCCAGCGTCTATGTCCGTGGTTTGGGCCAGTGGGGGGACATCGGCTTGCACATGGCTATCCGTGAGTTCTGGCGAAACGGCGTCGAGAACAAGGATGTCGTTCAGGCCCCCGAGCCGGATCCCGGCAATGACGGCTACTACTACTATGACCGGAACATGGACCTCTTGACCATACCGACGATTGCCGTTCTGTCCTATTCCGATGCCTTGGTTAGGGCTGAGGATGTGATCACGTATCTCATGGAGGCCAAGACCTATAACGCCGGCGATGAGTACCATCTGATCCCCAACTCGGCGCACCTGGATGTAATCTGCGGGCTCAATGCCCCATACATCACCTTCCCGCTGGTCGGCGAATGGCTCGACAGGGAGTGTGCCAGGCAAGCCGCTCAAGCGGAATCCGGGTCGTCATCGACCGGGCCCAAGGCCGCAAACGCCGCTGGCAGCGGCTCCTCGGAAGGTGGCAGCGGAGGTGCGTGTTTTATCGAAACCGCGGTGGGAGCATAAAGGGTCCGAATCCAAAACATCGCTTTGAGCTCTTTATTGAGCCGTGACACTATTCGGAAGGATAAACGCCCTTGATGGAGTCGTTTATCCTTCCGCCTCGAGCAGACTCTGAACCTTGAAGAGGATGATGTGCGGCGGCGAGGGCTTGACCAGGTAGAGGTTGGCCCCTGCCTCGTGGGCCTTGCG
>JAKQBR010000252.1 GCA_029574005.1 Deltaproteobacteria bacterium
AAGGCCGAGGATTTCAAAAGCACCCCTGGACGGGGGGTCGGCGGTATGATCGGTTCTCACCGGATCCTGATCGGCAATGAAGCCTTCATGCGCGAAAACGGCCTGGATGGGCTTGAGCGCTTTCAGGCTCATACGGCTGACGGCTCAAGCACGGTGTTTGTTGCCCAAGACGGCGAGCTCGTCGGCCTCTTGTCCGTAGCGGACCCGATCAAGGCATCCACCACGGAGGCTATCAGGTCGCTGCACGAGGAAGGCCTGCGGATCGTCATGCTCACCGGAGACAACCGTGCTACGGCCGAGGGCGTGGCCGCCAGGTTGGGCATCGACGAGGTGATCGCCGAGGCGTTGCCGGATGAGAAGCTCGAGGCCGTCAGACGGCTCCAGACCGAAGGTCGCTTTGTCGCCATGGCGGGCGACGGCATCAATGACGCCCCGGCGCTCACGCAGGCTCAGGTCGGCATCGCCATGGGCACGGGTACGGACGTGGCCATGCAGAGCGCGGCCGTTACCCTGGTCAAGGGAGATCTGCGCGGGATCGTGCGCGCGCGTGCGTTGAGCAAAGCCACCATGCGAAACATCAAGCAGAACCTGTTCTTTGCGTTTCTCTACAATGCGCTCGGCATCCCGATCGCCGCCGGTGTGCTCTACCCGTTCTTCGGTCTGCTCTTAAGCCCCATGATCGCCGCGGCGGCCATGAGCTTCAGCTCGGTCTCGGTCATCACGAACGCCCTGCGCCTGAGGAATGCAACCGTATGAGCTGAACGCCGCGGCGAGGAAAAGGACTCCCCTGACCGAAAGGCGCCTCTCCGGCAATTATGCCATAAAATATACAATATAATGGGCTTTACGGGAGGGTGGCATTTCGTATAATATACTACCTGTTCAATACTATTCAGAAGGAGTTTTCATGTCTCAGATTTCGCAGAGGGACCGGTGGATGGCGCAGCGTTGTGTCGAATGCCCTGTATGCAGACATGCGCGGGATCAGCAGAAGGGGATTGCCTTCTGGTTTGTAAAGAACATCGAAGACGGTCTGTGCCCGTTCTGCAAGGCCTATGAAAAGGTCTACGGCAAGAAGGCTCATGAGCGCGCCTAGAGAATAGGGGACACTGCATTTTTTCTCAGGACTGCGGACACCGCAAGCATGTAGAGATTCGCCGCACAAGGGCTAAGGAGGTTTTATGGCAAAAGGCTACATGGGGAAGGTACTGTTTGTCGATTTAGGCAAGGGAGAATTCAGGGAAGAGCTCATCCCGGACAAGGTGTACGAGCAATACCTATCCGGTCAGGGACTGGGAGCTTATCTCTTGTACAACCGCATTCCGGCGGGTGCCGATCCGCTCGGACCGGACAACATCCTGGGCTTTGTGGCAGGGCTCTTGACCGGCACCGGCAGTCTCTTTACCGGCCGCTGGAGCGTGGTGGGAAAGTCGCCCCTGACCGGCGGCTGGGGCGATGCCAACTGCGGCGGCCAGTTCGCGCCGGCCATCAAGCGTTGCGGCTATGACGGCATCTTCTTCACCGGCATCAGCCCCAAGCCAGTATACCTGCTCATCGACAACGATAAGCTCGAGCTCAAGGATGCCGCTGATTTGTGGGGCAAGGACGCGGTTGAGACCGAGGAGCTGCTCATGCACACCTACGGCGACGACGCCCGCGTGGCAACGATCGGACAGTCCGGTGAAAACCTCTCCCTCATCTCCGGGGTATGCAACGACCGTGGTCGCATCGCGGCCCGTTCGGGGTTGGGGGCGGTCATGGGCTCCAAAAAGCTCAAGGCCTTGGTCTTGAAAGGCTACAAACGCATCGCGCCCAATAATCGCGACGAGATGAAGCGCTTGAGCCAGAAGGCCAATCGCTGGGTAAAGGCAGGTATTCCCTTGTGGCCCGGCGTCGTAAACGCCTACATGGGCTGGGCCCTCGGCATTGCGCCGGTGGGTATGGCCATGGACGGGTTCCTCTATAAAATGCTGCTCAAACAGTGGGGCACCGGCAGCATGAACGAGATGTCGGTGGGCATGGGCGATTCGCCCATCAAGAACTGGAAGGGCAGCAGCGCAGATTGGGGGTTCAGCAAATCCAAGAGCGTCAATTCCGATATCTTTACCCGATGCGAGACCGTGAAATACCACTGCTACTCATGCCCCTTGGGGTGCGGCGGGATCTGCTCGCTTACCGGCAAGTATTCCGAGACCCACAAACCGGAGTATGAGACCGTGCTGGCCTTGGGCGGCCTGCTCATGAATGAAGATGTCGACAGCATCTTTTACCTGAACGAGCTCCTGAACCGCGCCGGGATGGATACCATTTCGGCCGGCGGCACCGTGGCCTATGCCATCGAATGCTATGAGCAGGGCATCTTGACCCGTGACGATACCGACGGGATCGAGCTCACCTGGGGCAATGCCGATGCCATCATTGCCCTGATCCATAAAATGATAAAACGCGAGGGCATCGGCGATATCCTGGCCGACGGGTCAAAGGCGGCCGCCAGGAAGATCGGCAAGGGCTCCGAATGCTTCGCCATACAGGCAGGCGGCCAGGAGCCGGCCATGCACGACGGACGCAACGATCCCGGTTTCGCCCTGCACTATTCGATTGAGCCGACGCCGGGCCGTCATACCATCGGCGCGGGGCTGTATTACGAAATGTACAAGCTCTGGAAAAAGGTCAAAGGCCTCCCCAGCGTCAAGCCGTTCTACGGCAAGAATGGGAAATATGTCGCCGATGAGGAGAAGATCCTTTCGGCGGCGGCCTGCAGCAAGTTCACGAACATCATCAACGGCAGCGGGCTGTGCATCTTCGGCTGCTTCATCGGCGTCAATCGCATCCCGGTCTTTGAATGGCTGAACGCAGCCACGGGGTGGTCCAAGACCCCCGATGATTATATGGAGATCGGCGAACGCATGCAGACCATCAAGCAGGCCTTCAACGTCAAGCACGGGATCGAGCCCAAGAGCTTCCGCCTTTCGGACAGGGCGCTGGGGATCCCGCCTCAGCTCGAAGGCATGAACAAGGGGCGCACCGTGGCGATCGACAAGCTCTCCCATGACTACTGGGCGTATTTCGGCTGGGACCCCGAAACCGGCAAGCCAAAACCCGAGACGCTGTCCAGGCTCGGCATTGCCAATTAGGAGAAGGATATGTCGCACACCATCAATCCTGAAGTCTGCATCGGCGACGGCGCCTGCAAACGGGTCTGTCCGACCAAGGCCATCTCAGGGGAAAACAAGAAGCCCCATGGCATCAACCCTGATTTGTGTATCGACTGCGGGGCCTGCGGCCGCATCTGCCCGCGGGCGGCCGTCATCGACAATATCGGCCGCGTGGCCACGATGATGAAACGTCCGACCTGGCCCAAGCCCGAGATTGACGGCAAGAAATGCATGTCGTGCAATATCTGCATCGATGCCTGTCCGACCGCCTGCCTGGCCTTGAGCGGAGCGGCCGGAACGGACAAGCACGGGCATCCCTATATCCGCCACGAAAAGGCCTGCATCGGATGCGGATTCTGCGCCCTTGAATGCCCGGTGGACGCCATCATCATGGTTTCTCCGGCACCGAAGGCTGAGGCCGCTGCGAAATAAGGCGCTTCTGGCCATGAAACCGCAAGCGGCGCGTGGGAACCAATCCCGCGCGCCGCTTGCATATCGCCAGACTTGCGCAAGTACGCGGCGCAAGGGAAGGGCGGCTGAAGCCAGGGCACGGGGGGATTCATCGCCCCCGCGGCCGGGCCAGGATTTCCAGGACCTCAAGGTCGAGAAAGCGCTTGGAAGGCTTTGATTTTACAAGCAAAACTGTATCGGTGCCGCGGCCGGTGCCGCCTGCGGCCAGGACCTCGGCGTCCTCAGGGATCAGCCCGGCGTCACAGGCCTCCATGACGATCTCGACCGCGACCTTGGTGCCTTCGCCGAAGCGGCGCAAGGTGCTTGCGATGATGTAGCCGGGGTAGCTGCCGCCGAATGAATCCATGATGGATTTCTCCAGGGCATGGGTCAGGATGGTCCCGGTGCATACCTTGACGCCGGCTGCGATCAATTCGGCGCGCACACCCGGGTCGAACTCGTCGCGGTTGGGTTCCTTGAAGCCGACGCTGTGAGTCACCACGACCAGATTGACATCCATATCTCTCAGCGCAGCCTGAAAGGCACGCGCCGTGGTGCCCGAGGTGGAGGCCACGACGACATGCCGCGTGGCATTCGATCTCAGATAGTCTTGCACCGTTTGGATGCACATATCCGTATTCAGAATGCCGGGCTTTTCGAAAAGCATGGTCGATTTTAGTTGCATATCCGGTTCTCCATTCGGGATAGCGGCACTCCCGGAAAAGGGACGGTTCTCACATGGAAAAAAAGCCCACCATTTGCCTGTCATCTCATTCTAGGGGAGGTGCCGGTACTAATTCTCATCATAAAGGAATCAAGTGCGTCAATCCTTTTTAAGGGGCCTGTTCTTGTCAGGGATTATAATTTAACATAACATATATTATCAGACATTATGCCGGGGCGCGCTGTCATGTCCGGTACGCGGCATTGATCTCCACATACTTGTACGACATGTCCGTTGTCCAGACCCGGAAGACCCCATCACCCAGCCCCAGGTCGATGTCGATAGCGATCTCCCGCGGCTTGAGCATGGCGTGTCCTTGCCCCTCGTCAAATCCCGGCGCCTCCCGCCCATTTGAAACGAACGGCAAACCACCGATCGTTATGGCAACGGCCTGCTCGTCCACCGGGACGCCGCTGTTGCCGATGGCGCACATGATGCGGCCCCAATTGGGGTCTTGCCCGAACAATGCGGTCTTGACCAGGAGCGAATCGGCCACGCTGCGCGCCACCGAGGCGGCATCGGCATCGCTGCGCGCGCCTGTCACGGTGATGGTGATCAATTTTGTGGCCCCTTCGCCGTCGGAGACGACCTTGATCGCCAGCTCCTGCATGACCTCTTGAATAGCTAATATAATCGATGGCTTATCTGTATTGGCGCGGTTGGATGCGAGCGCCAGCAGGGTGTCGTTGGTGGAGGTGTCGCCATCGACCGTGATGGCGTTGAAGGTCTTTTCCAGGCAGCCCCGCACCGCCCCATCGAGCTCAACGCGGTTAAGGCACGCATCGGTGAGCACGATAGCCAGCATGGTGGCCATGTTCGGGGCGATCATGCCCGCCCCTTTGGCGAGGCCGAAGACAGAGGCATCCCCCACCTGTCGGTAAGCAGTCTTGGCAAAGGTGTCGGTAGTCATGATCGATTCCACAAAGCATTGCGGATCATCGCCGAGCGTATCCACAAGCCCCGCCACTTTTCCCAGCATGCGTTCAACGGGCAGCCTGACGCCGATCACCCCGGTGGACATGGGAAAGACTTCTTCCAGGCTGATCCCCAGATTGTCCGCCAGGGCGCGCATAAGGCGCCGCGCGTCATCAACGCCCTGCTCGCCCGTGCAGGCATTGGCGTTGCCCGAGTTGGCCAGCACGGCCCTGACTTTGCCCAGCTTTGCCTGGCGCATGCCGATCTGCACCGGCGCGGCCTTGACCTGGTTGCGGGTAAAGACCGCCACGGCCTCGGCGGGAACAGAGCATACGATCAGACCCATATCGAGTCGGGTGGACTCGGGCGACTTGACCCCGGCGTTTACCGCACCAAACCGAAAACCCCGCGGGACCTTCATTCATCCCTCCCACAACACTGTTTGTACTTCTTGCCCGACCCGCAGGGGCACGGCTCATTGCGGCCGACCTTGCGGCCTTGGCGCTTGACCGTGGTCTGCTGCGGGACGTCAGAACCGCGGCTCAGCTGGATGCGCTGCTTGCGCTCGCGCCGGTTGATGCGCTCGACATCGCTCTCGCGCTGGATCTGGATCTTGAACAAACGTTCCAGGGAGACGTCCTTGACGCGGTCGAGCATGGCCACGAAGGCGTCATAGCCTTCACGCTGATACTCGCGCAGCGGGTTCTTCTGGCCGTAGCCGCGCAAGCCGATGCCATCCTTCAAGTGGTCCATGGAGAGCAGATGATCCTTCCAGAAGCTATCCAGGGTCATGAGCAGGATCTGGCGTTCCAACATGCGCATGACTTCAGGCGTGAATTCGGCCTCGCGCCTGTCATAGAGGGCCGTGATCTCTTTGATGATGGCGTTCTGGAGCTCGTCGACATCGGGCTTCGGCGGCGGCTGATAGGCCAGATCCAGGCCGAAGGTGTTCTTCAGGCTCAGCTTGAGGCCATTGATGTCTTCGTCGCTGAAAGGGCCCTTGTCCGGGACGTGTTCGGCCACCATGCCGGCTACGACATCATCGACCATATCGAGCACCGTGTCCTTGAGGCTGTCTTCCGCCAGGATACGGCGGCGCTCGGTATAGACCACCTCGCGCTGCTTGTTCATGACATCGTCATACTCGAGCAGGTGTTTTCTGATCTCGAAGTTGCGGGCTTCCACCTTTTTCTGGGCACCCTCGATGCTGCGGTTGATGAGGGGGTGCACGATGGGTTCGTCCTCTTCCACGCCGAGCTTATCCATGATGGAGGCGATGCGCTCCGAACCGAAGATGCGCATCAGATCGTCTTCCAGCGAAAGGTAGAACCGCGAGGCGCCGGGATCGCCCTGCCGGCCTGAACGTCCGCGCAACTGATTGTCGATGCGCCGGCTCTCATGGCGCTCCGTACCCAGGATGAAGAGCCCGCCCGCGGCGACGACCTCGTCGTGCTCACGAGCGCACTGTTCCTTGAACTGCGCCAGGGCCTTCTGGTAATCGGCTTCGTCCTCCACGTTCTTTTGCCGGGTGAGGAAGACGGGGTTGCCCCCCAGGATGATGTCCGTGCCGCGGCCGGCCATGTTGGTGGCGATGGTGATGCTGCCCTTGCGGCCTGCCTGGGCGACGATCTCGGCCTCGCGCTCGTGGTGCTTGGCGTTCAGTACATGGTGCGGCAGGTTTTTGCGCTTGAGCAGTTTAGAGACCTTTTCCGAGTTCTCGATCGAGATGGTGCCGACCAGGACCGGTTGCCCCTTGGCATGGCATTCCTCGATCTGCTTGACCACGGCGCGATATTTTTCCTGCTCGGTCTTGTAGATGACATCGTTGTGGTCGTTGCGGATCATGGGCATGTTGGTGGGCACCACCATCACGTCCAGGTTGTAGATCTTCTTGAATTCCAGGGCCTCGGTCTCGGCCGTACCGGTCATGCCGGCCAGCTTGTCATACATCCTGAAGTAATTCTGGAAGGTGATGGTTGCCAGGGTCTGGTTCTCGTTGGCGACCTTGACGCCCTCCTTGGCCTCCAGGGCCTGGTGCAACCCTTCGGAGTAGCGCCTCCCCGGCATGAGCCGACCGGTGAATTCATCCACGATCAGGACTTCATTGTCCTTGACCACGTAATCCACGTCCCGGTTGAAGAGCACGTGCGCGCGCAAGGACTGGTTCAAGTGGTGGACGGTCTCGAACTCCGAGGGTTCATACAGGTTCTCCTTGCCGAGAAACTGCTGGACGAAATCGACGCCCTCTTCGGTAAGCACCACGGTATGGGCCTTTTCGTCCTTGCTGTAGAGCCTTTCGGCATGGTCCCTGCGCAACAGGGCCACGATGGCGTTGTTGGCGTCATAGTACTTGGTGGTGGATTCCTCGGAAGGCCCGGAGATGATCAACGGCGTGCGGGCCTCATCGATCAGGATGGAATCGACCTCGTCCACGATGGCATAGAAGAAATCGCGCTGGACATAATCTTCCAGGGAGAATTTCATGTTGTCGCGCAGGTAGTCGAAACCGAACTCGTTGTTCGTTCCGTAGGTGATATCGGCGAGATAGTTTTGCCGGCGCTGATGGTCGTCAAGTCCATGCACGATCACCCCTACGCTCAACCCCAGGAATCTGTAGATATTCCCCATCCATTCGGCGTCGCGCTGGGCCAGGTAATCATTGACCGTCACGACATGCACGCCCTTGCCCATCAGGGCGTTCAGGTAGACCGGCATGGTGGCGACCAGGGTCTTGCCCTCGCCGGTCTTCATCTCGGCGATTTTGCCCTGGTGCAGAATGATCCCGCCCAGGACCTGAACATCAAAGGGGCGCATGCCCAGCGTCCGCTTGGATACCTCGCGCACGGCGGCAAAGGCGTCAGGCAGGATGTCATCCAGCCCCGCGCCGTTTGCGATCATTTCCTTGAAGCGCGGCGTGACCTGTTTGAGATCCGCATCGCTCAAGGCGGCATACGTGGCCTCAAGCCTGTTGACCTGTTCGACCATGGGTTTGAGCCTTTTGAGCGCGCGTTCGTTCTGGGAACCGAAGATCTTTATGAGCCAATCAAACATGCTATTTCACCTATCCCTCGATCACTTGGAGCTTAAGTCCATGGCATCAATGAGTATGGAAGGACACTTGACGCTTCCAAACGCTCGCACATCGCCGCCGACCGCCAGGACGCGCGTGAACATCTCGAAGATATTGCCGGCGAGGGCCGCCTCTCTCACGGGGTACAGAACCTGCCCGTCCTGCATGAGAAAGCCGTTGACGCCCACCGAGAACTCGCCGGAGATATGGTCGGCCATGTGCAGTCCCATGACATCGGTGACCTTGAATACCTGCCCAAGGTCGGCAAGCCCCATGTCCGGGCCGGGTTTCAGACAGAGGTGTCTCAAACCAAGGCTGGGTGTCGACCGGTAGCCGCCCCGCACGGCATTGCCGGTCGAGGAGGTTCCTGCCACTTTGGCCCAGTAGCTGTCATAGACATAGCCCTGCAGGACCCCGTCCTTGACCAGGATGGTCTCGCGTGAAGGCATGCCCTCTCCATCGAAGCCGCAGGCATCAGCGGCCTGCGGGTCAAGCGGATTGTCCTCCAGGGTGATCGCGGGCGAAAAGCATGCCGTACCCAGCTTGTCCTTCAGGTAGGATTTGCCTTTGACGACATTCTCGCCCAGGAATGATTCACCAATGATTCCCAGCATATCTGACGTGGCGGCATTGTCGAACCATACTGGGACGCGCATGGTCTTGATATGCCGGGCGCCCAGCATGGAGGTCGCCCGGCGTGCGGCCTCGGCACCGATCCAGCCCACGTCGATGTCCGGCCAGGCATGGCTGAAGCCGAACTCATACCCCGCCTGCATGTCATCGTCTTGCTTGGCCATGACCATGATGGAAGCCGAGCAGGTGCTCGCCCGGGCGCTGACAGCCCTTCCCTTCGAGTTCGCCAGGTGCACCTGCGCGATTGAACGGCTGAAACTCGCCTTGCGGACCTGCTGGATACGGTGGTCGGCCGCCCTGGCAGCGGCCTCCAACTCGATGGCGCGTTCGATGCAGGCGTCCGCACCGGCCCGGGCGATGCGCTTGTCGTAGACATCCAGTTCCGCCGAGGCCCCGGACGCCTGCGGGATATGGTTGAACTCATCCTTGAACTGGTGACGGGCCGAGAGCAGAGCGGCCTCGACCAGATCCTCGTCCGGCCTGCTGCCATAGGCGAATCCGAATGCCCCGTCCACGAGGACCCTGAGGCTCAGGCCCGTCTCCGAGGCGCGGTCCAGGGAATGCACCGATCCGTCCTTGGCCTCGGCGCGGAGCTTGTCCGTGCTCGCCACGAAGATCTCGTACTCGCGAAGTGCTTTTCTCGCCAGCACTTCCTGAATGCGCGCAATCATTTCAAGGGGCTGCATGATCATCATCCTTGAGCTTGAATATCAGGGCGGTCTCGTCGCATTCCGGGAAATGCGGACAATGGATGCAGTCCGCCCAGATCTTGTTGGGGAGCGTGGCCTTGTCGACAACGGTGAAGCCGGCCCGCTTGAAGAACCCCGGTACATAGGTAAGCGTGAAGAGATTGCCGAGCCCTAAATCGAGGGCCTCCTGTTTGCAGGTGTTCAGGAGCTCAAGGCCATGCCCCCTGCCCTGCCGGTCCCTTTCGATTGCCAGGGTGCGTATCTCGGCCATGTCCTCCCAGGAGATCTGAAGCGCGCAACAGCCTAAGATCACACCGTCCTCCTGCCAGACCCAGAAGTCCCTGATCGAGGTATACAGCGCATGCAGGGATCTGGGCAGCATCAGGCCCTCTTTGACAAACGGCTCGATGAGGCGTTTGATTCCGGGCACATCCGTGACTAGGGCTTTCCTGATCATAATAATCCTGGTTATCTAGCACCCTGACCGGAAAAGTCAAAGCATAAAAACGTACCGCAATGCCTTGACCAGGTTGGAGAAAAAGGGTGGACGATCACCCTTTCATCAATTCTCTGGCATGCGCGATGACCTTGGGCCCGGGATTCTCTCCACCCATCATGCGCGCCAGCTCCATGACCCGGTCCTGGCCGGCCACCGGCTCTATGGAAGCGACCGTCTCCTGGCCGGCCACGGTCTTGAAAACCCTGAGGTGGCTGTCCGCTTGGGCCGCTACCTGGTGCAGGTGCGTGATGACGATGGACTGCGCGTGCCGGGCCAGCGCTTTCAGCCTGCTGGCGATCATGATGGCGGTCTGCCCGCTGATGCCGGCATCGATCTCGTCGAAGATCAGGGTGGCGTCCTGGTGCGTGCGCTGCTGGACCTTGATGGCCAGCATGATCCGGCTCAGTTCGCCCCCTGAGGCGATCCTGGTCAGCGGCAGCATCTTCTGGCCCACATTGGTGCGTATCATGAACTCACCCTGCAACAGCCGCGCCGGAGAGATGTCGTCGGTATCCCAGCCTGGACGCGCTATGGTGGTAGGATCGATCTGCCCCAGGCTGAAGCGCGTCCCGCTCATGCCCAGGCCTTTGAGGTCGGCGTTGATGCGCTCGGCGAAGCCGCGGGCAAAGGCGGCCCGGTCTTTCAGGAATCTGGCCGCCGCACGAAGGTAGGCCGCATGTGACTGTGCGACGCGATCCTGCGCGGCCTTGATGAGGTGGCTTGCGTCCTCGAGAACGCTCAGACGCTCAGAAAGTTCGTTTCTGATACGGAGGAGACCGGCCTCATCCGTATGATATTTGCGCTTGAGGTCGCGGATGAGATGCAGGCGCTCCTCGAGCCTTGAGATGGCGTCGGGGTCATAGTCGTAGCCGTCCTTGAGGTCGCGTACACTCAAGGCCGCATCCTCTACCTGCGCCATGCTGCTCTCGAGCGAAGAAAGCACGGCGTTGACGCGCGGATCATGGGCGCTCATGCGCTGGAGCAGGGACTTGGCGGCCGATAGCTGGTCCATGGCCGAGTGGGGCTCGGAGTACAGGAGCGCAAAGGCATCCACGGCCGACTGCTTGAGGGTCTCGGCGGCCCGGGCCGTTTCCAGCGCCTGGGCGACACGCATCTCCTCGCCGTCCTCAATGCGCGCGTCCGTGAGTTCGGAGAGCGAGAACCCGGCATCCTCCTGCTCGCGCCTGGCCTTTGCGATCGTCTCTTCAAGGCTGGCTAGGTCTCTCCGTGAGGCCTCCAGGGTCTGGTAGGCCTGAATGACCGGCTGGCGGTCAAGCCCGTCCAGTTCTTCCAGGATGCGCATCTGCTCTCTGGCGTTCAGCAGGTCCTGGTACTGGTGCTGGCCGTAGATGTGGATGAGGCCGGCGGTAAGCTCGGAGAGCTTTTCAGAGGTGGCCAGTTCGCCGTTGATATAGCAGCGCGTTCGGCCCGAGGCGAAGATCTCTCGTCTCAAGACCAGCTCCCGCCCCGCGTGGGTGAATAAGGCCTCCACCGTGGCCTTTTCCCGCCCCGGGCGGATGAGGTCAGGTCCGGTCTTGGCGCCCATCAGCAAGGTCAAGGCCCCGATGATGAGCGATTTGCCGGCGCCGGTTTCGCCGGTGATGCAGTTCAGCCCGGCGGAAAATTCAATGGCGATCTCGTCGAAAATGGCGACCGAATCGATCTTTAAGAACTCAATCATCGTTCCTGCCACTTCAGCTTTGAGCGTAAGACCTGGAAGAAATCCCGCTGCGGTGATCTGAGCAGGATTGCCCTTTGTGAACCTCTGCGCACGATGAGTCTGTCGCCTACCTCGAGCGGGAAGCCTCTCTGTCCGTCCAGGGTCAGGAAGATGTTGTCCGCCGCCTTCTTGGAGGTTACGATCAGCGTAACGGCCTGAAAATTGGGGAGGACTATGCTGCGGTTGGAAAGCATGTGCGGGCAGATGGGCGTCAGGACCAGGGCCTCGACCTTGGGGTGCACGATGGGACCGTCCGCGGCGAGGTTGTAGGCCGTCGATCCCGTGGGCGTGGAGACGATCAGACCGTCGGCCCGGTAACAGGTGATAAAGGTCTCATCCACCCATACCTCGATATCGAAGATCCTTGCCAGGGCGCTCTTGTTGATCACCACGTCGTTCAAAACATGCTGGCGCACGATAAGCTCGGGGCCGCGCAAGAGGGTGGCTTCCAGCATCACCCGTTCGTCCCGGACGTACTCACCCCGCAGGACCGCCTCAAGGGCAGGGAACAATTCCTGCTCCGTCACCTCGCTCAAGAAGCCGAGATAGCCCATGTGCACGCCCAAAATCGGGATCTCGCGCTCGGCTGACATGCGGATGGCGCGCAACAGTGTGCCGTCTCCACCCAGCACCACGAGCAGCTCGGCCTGGCTCCACAGCCCGGGCGTGCGCTCGTGTCCGGTGAAATCAGCCAGATGGTCTTCGATCAGGCAGGGGACCCGGCGGTTTTCGAGCCAGGCGATGACCTTGGCCGCATAGCTAAGGGCCTCGTTGTTATCTTCTTTGCTTACGACCCCTACGATCATCGGTTTATCTATACAAGCCCGGGGTGAACTTTGTCCAGCTTGAAAATGCAACGGCGATCGGACACGCGGCCTTTGAAAGGGTTCAGTCGAGCTCCAGCAGGGTGATGGACTCGATATGGCAGGTTTGGGGAAACATGTCGAAGAGCTTCAGCGACTTGAGACGGTACCCGCTTTTATCGAGCATGCCCGTGTCACGCGCCAGCGTCACGGGATTGCAGGATACATAGATGATCCGGGCGGGCTTTAATGCGGACAATGCAGGCATGACTGCCTTGGCGCCTTCGCGCGGAGGATCGAGGACAACGGTGTCGAACCCCTCCCGCCGGAGAGACTGGAGGGCCTGCATCGCATCACCTGCAAAAAAGCTGACATTCGAGAGCCGGTTGCGTTCGGCATTGCGTGAGCCCAGGGCAGTCAGGCGCCGGTCTTTTTCCACGACGACCACCTCGTGGGCCGCATGGGCCAGCGGCAGGCCGAAATTGCCGCATCCACCGTAGAGGTCGAGTACCCGGCCGGCATCGCGGGCCAGTTCCATCACATGCCGTACCATAAGGCCGTTCACCTCCTGGTTGGCCTGGATGAATCCGCCCAGCTGTCCGGAAAGCAGAAAGGGCTTGTCGGGAGTATCGATGCGATAGGTGAAACACGTCTGACCCATGATGCGCTGCATGCGGCGCGTGGGGTCATGAACCAGATGGCAGCCGGAAAGTTTCATGCGGGCCGAGAGTTCTTCCAAGGCATGGATTTCCTGGGCGGTTCGCATGGTTCTGGTATGAGCCAGCAGCAGGACCTCGTCTGCGGGGGCATAGATCTCAAGGGACGTGATGCCGGACAGCGGGTCTTGGCGGATTGCGTCGTTCAACCCCTCCAAGGTCGTTTGCAGCCGTGGATTGATCACCGGGCATTGCGTGCAGGCCAGGATGCAGTGCGAGCGTTTCTGGTAAAAGCCCAGCACGGCCTCAGGCCTCCTGCGATAGTGCAGGCGGGCATGGCACCGATAGGCGAATATGCTCGGGGCCTTAACCGGCGGGCCAGGCATGGCTGCCCCCTCGGGGAGTGCCCTCCTGATGGCTTGGGCCAGCAGATCGTTCTTGAAGACAAGCTGTTCGGGATAGGCGATGTGCTGCCAGTCGCAGCCGCCGCAGGAATCAAAGAGCGCACAGGCAGGCGTCCTCCGGGAGGGCGAGGCTTCCACGATCTCTTCGGGATGGGCCGTACAATACGAGGGGTGTTCATCAACGACACGGGCCTTGACGACCTCGCCGGGTATGACCCGGGGGATGAAGACGACCTTGCCGTCAGCGCGGCGGCCGACGCCCTTGCCGCCATGGGCCAGCGATTCGATGCCGATGATGAAGGTATCGCCATTCATGGTGATACTCCCCCTACCAAGAGCGCTGGTGGGTGGCAACCACAAATCGCAGGATAATTGCCCGAGCGCTTCACCGCATGGGCCGGATCATATGCGGCGTAGAAAAGTGGAATGAGGAATAAGGCCGTGTCCGGCGGTAATATATAAAATACTGTCCGCAAACCTCGCCATGGCCTCAAATTGAATGAGAATTCATTTTTGTGCAAGATAAACAATATCGGTCCGGCACCGGTCGATTAAAAATAACTTTAAAATCATGAAACTTGCCGAAGGATATTGCGGTTGGGCGATGATTGTCATTGACAATGTGCAATATATCGGATAATGGTGATATTTATCCGCTCGTTTTTTACAGGGAAAGCTTGGAAGGGGGGTCTATGGGGAGCAGGTATTCTTCTTCCGACTTAGAGATCTACACCCGCAGAATAAAGGACTATCCGTTACTTACCCGTGATGAAGAGGTGCGCCTCGCCACTGATTACCGCAACGGCGATGTGGAGGCGGGCCAGAGGATCGTGTCATCCAACCTACGCTTTGTCGTCAAGATCAGCCAGTCGTACTTTCATCTCGGATACCGCCCCCTTGAGATCATCCAGGAAGGCAACATGGGCCTTGTCAAGGCGCTTACGCGCTATGACCCCGATAAGGGCGTCCGATTCATCTGCTATGCCATCTGGTGGATCAAGGCCTATATCAAGAACTATATCTACAAGAGCTACCAGGCCCACACCGGCAGTTTGATGCATGCCAAGGGGCTTGTCTCACTGGATTGCAGTCTTTCCAGCGACGGTGAAGAAGAAGACAAGTTGATCGATCATATGCACGACGAGAGTCCAGACCAGGAAGACAGCTACGTCTGCAAGGAGAGAAGGTCTTTTCTCCTGAATCTCATCAGCTCGCACCCGCCTATCCTCTCCCACCGGGAAATCTATATCCTCAAGAAACGATTTTTCTGCGATCCCCCGGCGACACTCAAGGACATCGCCACCTCCATTGGGGTGACGCGCGAACGGGTGCGCCAGATTGAGGCCCGTTCGTTACAGCGCATCAAGTCCGTTATCGACCGGCAGCAGTCCATCCTGGCCGAGGACATCTCCCTGGAGCATACCTACCCGATGCGCCGCCGGAGGTTTTAAGGCCTCAGACGTGATACTCTTCCAGGGACTCGAATTTGGTGAGTTCGGCGTCCCACCGCAGTTTGAAGTGTCCGGTCGGACCGTTGCGGTGCTTGGCGATGATGATCTCAGCCTCACCCTTGTGCTCGGTATCGGGGTTATAGACCTCGTCACGATAGATGAAGCAGATGATGTCGGCATCCTGTTCAATGGCCCCGGACTCGCGCAGATCCGACATCATGGGGCGCTTGTCTCCACGTTCCTCGACCCTTCGGTTGAGCTGGCTCAAGGCGATCACGGGCAGATGAAACTCTTTGGCGATGGCCTTTAATGAGCGGGAGATATCGGAGATCTCCTGTTCGCGCGAATCCGTACGTACCCGGGAGGTCATGAGCTGGAGATAATCCACCACGACAAGCCCGAGGTCCTCGTTCAGGGCCAGTCGCCTCAGTTTGGCGCGCATCTCCATGGGGGATATCCCGGGTGTATCGTCGATATACAAGGGGGCCTCGTAGAGGTCGCCGCAGGCATTGACGAGCTTGCTCCAGTCGTCCTTGCTCAAAAAGCGCGAGTTCCTCAGCCGTGTCTGATCGACGCGTGCATGCGAGGCCAGGAGCCGTAACAGCAGCTGTTCCTGACCCATTTCGAGCGAGAATACCGCCACCGGGACCTTCTCGGCCAGGGCGACATGTTCGGCGATGTTCATGGCCAGGGAGGTCTTGCCCATGGACGGACGCCCGGCAATGATGATCAGGTCCGTGGGATGGAGCCCTCCCATGAGGATGGTGTTCATGTCCATGAACCCGGTCGGGACACTGCCTTGATCGATCTCGCCTTTGTGGATTGACTCGATTTTCTTAAACAGGTCGTTGACCAGGCCCTTGGCCTTGACCAGCCCCTTCTTCTGCACACCGAGTTCTTTGTTGATGTTGAAGATGATCTGCTCGGCGGATTCCACCGCTTCGCTCACGGAAGCCACCGGGGTGCGCGCCAGTTTTATGATCTCACCGGCGCCGCTGATCAGGGCGCGCAGGATGGCCTTATCGCGCATCAGGTTGGCATAGTACTCCAGGTTGGCCGTGGTGGGGATGCGGTCCGCCAGCTGAGCGATGTAGCTGGCCCCGCCAACCTTGTCCATCAATGACCTGGCCTCGATGGCCTCGCTCAGCGAGACGAAGTCGATCGGCAGCCCCTTCTCACGCAGCGAGAGCATCTCTTCAAAGATGATCCTGTGCCGCTCGGAGTAGAAGTCCGTGGGGGCGATCTTCTCGGTGATCGCATCGAGGGCGGCATTCTCCAGGAGGACACCCCCCAGGATGAACTCTTCCGCCTCGCGGTTATGAGGCAGGCTTATGGCGGCGTCTTCCAAACCTTACGCTTCCTCGGGGACCACCTCGGCCTTGAAGGTCGCCGTTATTTCGGGATACAGACGCGCAACGATCTCGTGCGTACCGAGATGACGGATGGGCTCGCTCAAGACGATCTTCTTCTTGTCGATCTCGAAGCCCTGGTCCTTCAAGGCATCGTGGATCTGGGTGGTGGTGACCGAGCCGAAAAGTTTGCCGTCTTCTCCGGCCTTCATGGCGAACCTCAGGGTGATGCCGGCAAGCTCGGCGGACAGACGCTGGGCCTGTTCCTTGTTTTTGGCTTCGGCGCGTATGCCCGCCTGGATCTTATCCTTGAAGGAATGGAGTGTCTTGTCATCCGCCGCCAGGGCCTTGCCCGTGGGAATGAGATAATTCCTGGCATAGCCGTCCTTGACCTTCACTTCCTGCCCTACGATGCCAAGGCCTTCCACAGATTCCAGTAGAACTACCTTCATATTTCTTCTCCTTTTCTTTGTATCCGCTTTCTGAAATAGAACCAGGTGTCGAAGAGACCGAGTGCAGCCGTCAATATAATGATATAGAACTGGCTCAATATCAACAGATAAATGGCCCAGCGGAGCACGCGCGACCACTGGTGTTCGCTGAGGTAATACGCGACAATGGAAAATCCCTGAAAGAAGTAAGCGATCGAAACCAGGATAAGGAGGTTAACCCCCAGCGTCTGAACAACGGGTGACGCCACCAGCGTGCATGCCCCGGCCAGGATAAACAGCGCCACAACGCTATCGGGCGTGCGCCAGTTTTTGAGATCCGGTCGCTTCTCGATGCCGACGACCATGAGGAGATTCGCCCAGAACAAGAATGCAAAGGTGGCCGCGGTCATGGCCGGCAAGAGGCGCGTCAGCGTGCGTTCGTAGAAAGGCCGCTGGGCGTTGAAGCTCGCCATATCCGCCGGGGTCAGGATGCCTGTGTACACCTCCGCGACCTGGTTCATGACCTGATGCACCCAGGTCTGAAGGATCTTCATCACGCTGATACCCGACTGCTCGGCATGGATCGCGATGCCCGCGCCGAGAAAAAGCATGATGAGCGCGGTCGGCGCCACGACCGACAGGCCGATCTTATCGCGCCTGATCAGGGCGAACATGCTCAAGCCGGAACAGTAGAGGCTCATATACAGTATGGACCCATGGACATATGCCGGAACGATACCCAACAGCGCCGGTAAAAGGCCGATGATCCCCGACCTGATACCGCCGGCAACCCCCGCCCATATGCAGTAGAGCCCTGGAAGAAAGAGCGCCAGGGTCATGGTGGCGGGGGCAGGCATCGTGATCAGCAGACCGCCGAGAAAAAGAAAGACCCCGCTTAAGACCAACAGGGTCGTGGAACGACGGTCTGCTTGAGGCATGGCCTCAAATGTGCACGGTGAACGGCAGGAATGCGATCATGCGAGCCCGCTTGATCTCGATGGTAAGCTCCCGTTGATGCCGCGAGCAGGTCCCGGTTATGCGGCGCGGCAGGATCTTGCCGCGTTCCGTGATGAAGTCTTTGAGGATCTGGGGCTGCTTATAGTCGATCTTGATGTTCTTGTCCTCACAGAACCTGCAGGTCTTCTTTTTGAAATATGGCCTGCTTCTCTGCCCGGATGACGGACGTGGCCGCTTAGTTCTCTCCATGGACAACCTCCTCTGCGGGTGTATCGGTCCCCTGTGGCGCTTGCGCTTCCGGTGCGGATTCTTCTTCCTTGGCTACAGCCTCTTCCTCCACCTTGGCCTTTTCGAGGTCCTCGCGTTTGACATCCTCGGGCAGTTTGATGATGATGAAGCGTACGATATTCTCGTCGATCTTGAGCGTGCGCTCGATCTCCGAAAGCATCGTGCCGGGACCGCCGATATAGGCCAAAAGGTAATGGCCTTTGCTGCGCTTCTGGATCTTGTAGGCCATGGTCTTGATGCCGAGGTCATCAATCCGGATCACCTCGCCGAGGTTTTTGGTGACATTGCCCGTGAAGCGGGCCGTCACCTTTTCGAGTTCATCAGCGCCCAGGTCGGGGTTGATGATCATCATGAGCTCGTAGTACACGCCGCCCTCCTTATGGATTATTAGCCCCGCTTGGAGCAAGGAGCGGAAACCTCATATATCAAAGAGGGCGGATATGCAAGGAGGAAATGCAAGCGTGCGCGGAATCGCGAGCCTTCCGAGCGGTTGAGGGGTGATGCCGGGCGTATGCAAGGCCCGGCGTGCAAATGTGGTTTACCTTTTCCGTTCGATGCCCTATACTCTCTTCGCATGACGAGGGTGATGGTTAAATGGTTTGTCTGCACCGTGTCCCTGGCCGTGGCCGCCTGGATGATTGAGGGGATCACCATTCAGAACGGCTGGACCCTCCTCTTCGCGGCCCTTGTCGTTGGCTTTCTGAACGCCTTTATCCGCCCCATCATCATCCTGCTTACACTGCCGCTGAATATCCTGACCCTGGGTTTCTTCACCTTCATCATCAATGCCGCCATGATACTCTTCACCGCCAAGATCGTAGGCGGCTTCACTGTCGAGGGTTTTTTCGCGGCGCTCCTGGCCGCGATCGTCATGTCGATCGTAAGCTTTCTTCTCAATATCTTCATCCCCGGGTCATAATCATCCTTGAAGGGTTCGCGACATCGCAGCATGCGATTGCGGTGTCTACACTTCTTGGTTGATTTAATAATGATAATTGGTTAATCCTATGGACAGGAAATACGTTGTTCAAACTGCATAAAGGAGCGTATATGGCACACCTCTCGGAAAAGACGTATCGTGACATCTTCTTTGTGGGCGCGTTGTGGAACCTGATGGTCGGCCTGGGGAACCTGACCTTCTTCAAGACCAGCATGCGGATCATGTTTGGGAAAAATGCCGTGACCAACGCCATCACATCCACCCTGCCGCTGAGATTCTTCTATATCGCCGTGGCCCTGTTCGGGTGGGGCTATTATATGGTATCCCGCAACCTTAAGGAGAACCGCGGCATCATCTGGATGGGCATGGCCGCCAAGGTCATCATCTTCGGCACCTTCGTTTGGTACTACCGCCTCAGGCAGGTCAAGATCCTGGCCGTGTTGGCGGGAAGCGTCGATTTCGTTTTCACGATCCTGTTCGCCATCTTCATGTGGGATACCCGCAGAAAGGAGGTCCGGGCCATCGCGGGGTGATCGATGCCCTTTACGCGAGGCACCACCCCCGGTGTTGATCCTGTCCGCGGTGGGCACAAGGGGTGCGGGCCGCGCGGGGCTCGTATCCGGTTTTGATTGTTTCATAGTCTTATAATATTACATAATATACGATAAGTCATTTCAACTATTGTCGATTTTTCTTGACCGCCTGTTTCTTATCCGGTTAAAGATGAAAATATATCGTATAGGTCGCAGATAAGGAGGGTGAATTCATGGCGAAATATGTCTACAATCAGGAGGCGGTTGAGAACCTCAAGCTGAGCGATACGTCTATTCTGGACCGCTTGATCGATTTCGAGTCGGCGCGAGCCGCGCACCTCAACAAGGAGCACGGCAAGAAAGACAAACGCATGTCGATTAAAGAGGCGATCGCGACGTTTGTGCAGGACGGCGACATCATTACCGACGGCGGTTTCTCCTATGTGAGGACGCCCCACCAGGCCTTCCACGAGATCATCCGCCAGGGGAAAAAGGGTCTCCAGATGATCGGAGCGCCGAATACCAATCAGAGCTTCCAGATCGTATACGGCACCGTGGGCTATTCCCACAACTCCTATGTCGGCGTGGAGATGCGCGGAATCGACAAGAGCTACGACCGCATGCTCAAGGCCGGCCGGGTGAAGATCATCTCCGAGTGGAGTCATGGAGGAGTGGCGCTCGGATTCAAGGCCGCGCAGCTGGGAACGCCGGGGGTTTTCAGCAAACAGATGCTCGGCAGCGATATCGTGCGATACAATCCTTACCTCAAGGTCATGCAGAACCCCATGAGGGATGAACCGGATCCGGTGGTCTTTATTCCGGCCCTGTATCCCGACGTGTCCATCATCCACTGCCACGTGGCGGACAAGTACGGCAACGCCTATATCTATGGTCCGGCGGTCAATGACCTGGCCGTGGCGGCCGCGGCGCGCAAGCTCATCATCACGGCCGAGGAGATCGTACCCGAGGCGGACATCCGCTACAACCGTCAGGGGCAGATCATCCCGTTCTTCTATGCCGACGCCGTGGTAGAGATGCCCTTTGGCGCGGTACCCGGCAACATGCCCGGCTGCTACTACTGGTCGCGGCAGTGGTGGGAAAAGCTCATCCGCTATGGAGGCGTTTCCGAGGAACAGATGAAGCAGGTGCTCGATGAATGGATCCTGGGCACCAAGGACCAGTTCGAGTTTGTCGACAAGCTCGGCGGCGCCAAATGGATCTCCGAGGCCCGCCGCCAGACCAAGGCGGCCGAAGGCGACAATGAAGACATCGATTTCTCCTATGAAGAATATACCCTGACGCACGATTCAGGACTCTACTACTAGGACAGGAGGATACCATGAAAGACATGAACGCTCCCGCCAATCCCCTGGAGACATTGGCTTACATCATCGCACAGCAGATCCACGACCATTCCATCGTGTATATCGGAACGGGGTTACCCATGGTGGCCGGCATCCTGGCCAAGAAGACCCATGCCCCCAACATCACGATCGTCTACGAATCAGGCGGCCAGGACCCCATTGAGGGCGATATGCCCTGGTCGGTGGGCTGTCCTTTCACCTGGCGCAAATCGCCGACCGTGTTGGAGATGGCCTATTCCTTCGCGCAGTGTTACAACGGCTATGTGGATATCGGCTTCCTCGGTTTCGCCCAGGTGGATATGTACGGCAACGTGAATACCCACCAGATCGGCACGGATTTTCATCATCCCAAGGTCCGCATGACCGGCAGCGGCGGCAATAACGATCTGTCGTCCCTGACCGAGAACATGGTGCTGGTCGGACTTCAGACCCCTGAGAAGTTCCCGGAAAAGGTTGATTTTATCACCTCCGTGGGACATCTGACCGGCGGCAACTCGCGGCAGGAGGCCGGACTCATCGGCAAGGGACCTTCCGCTGTCATCAGCCCCTGGGGCGTCTATGACTTCCATCCGGTCAGCAAACGCATGCGGGTCAAATCCCTGACCCCGGGTGTCACCTTCGAGCTGGTCCAGCAGTTGACCGGATTTGAGCTTCTGAGGCCCGAGGGCGAGATCCCGCAGACGCAGCTGATCACGCCCGAGGCCCTCAAGATCCTGCGCACCGAGGTCGACCCACGCGGTGTTTTCACCACCATGCCGGCGGCATGAACTATCGGGGGCCTGGAACCGCTGTTCCAGGCCCCTTGCCCCCCTTCCCCGGACACAGGCCTGAATCATTTTTTATTTCATTTGCATCCGTGGGATTTTATCATATACAAAAGTCATGAAGGGTGCCCAAGGGCGACCCGTTGATCGGCAGAGAAAGGAAAGGCGCATATGGGCGGTTTTTTCGGCGTTGCATCGCATGAAGATTGTGTGCAGGACCTTTTTTACGGGACCGACTACCATTCCCACTTGGGCACCATGCGCGGAGGCATGGCCGTGACCCATAAGGGGGTTTTCAACCGATCGATCCACAACCTTGAGAACGCTTATTTCCGGACCAAATTCGAACCCGATCTGCACGAGTTCCAGGGCAACATCGGCATCGGAGTCATCAGCGACAATGAAGCCCAGCCCATGATCCTCAATTCACATCTGGGCAGGTTCGGGATCGTGACCGTGGCCAAGATCAACAACATCCAGCCGCTTGCCCAGGAGGCCTTCGGCCAGCGTCGATATTTCACCGAGACCTCCGGCGATGCCGTGAACCCCTCCGAGCTCGTGGCCATGATCATCTGCGGCAGGGAATCCTTCGAAGAAGGCATCGATCAGGTCCATGAAACCATTCAAGGCTCCTGCTCCCTGCTGATCCTCACCGAGGACGGCATTTATGCCGCGCGGGACAAGCTGGGGAGGACCCCGATCGCCATCGGAAAGAGAGAAGGCGCCTATGCCGTCTCATCAGAAACCAGCGCCTTTCACAATCTCGGCTATCAAACCGATTATTACCTGGGTCCCGGCGAGGTCGTCTTCGTCACTCCGGACGGCTACGAGCAGGTCCGGGCACCGCGGGACAAGATGCAGGTCTGCTCGTTCCTCTGGGTCTATTATGGCTACCCCTCCTCATGTTACGAAGGCATCAACGTGGAATACGTCCGCTATCAGTGCGGCAAGGCCTTAGCCCAAAACGATACGGTGGAGGCCGATCTGGTGGCCGGTATTCCGGATTCCGGCATCGGGCATGCCATAGGGTATGCCAATGAAAAGCATATCCCCTATATGCGGCCGTATGTGAAATACACCCCGACCTGGCCGCGCAGCTTCATGCCGCAGAACCAGGCCGTGCGCGATCTCGTGGCGCGCATGAAGCTGATCCCCAACCGGTCGCTCATCGAGGGGCGCCGCATCATATTCTGTGACGATTCCATCGTGCGCGGCACCCAACTCAAGGATAACATCCAGGTGCTTTTCCAGTTCGGTGCCCGCGAGGTGCACATGCGCGTGGCTTGCCCTCCCCTGGTCTTCCCCTGCGAATTTCTGAACTTTTCGCGGTCGCGATCGAGTTTGGACCTCGCCAGCCGCACGGCCATACAGCAGTTGGAAGGCTGTGAAGAAAAAGACCTGATGGAATATGCCTGCTCGGATTCTCGGAAACATCACGACATGGTCGCATGCATTCGGCGGCGTCTCAAGCTCACCACCCTGCAGTACCAGCGGCTGGATGATCTTGTGGCGGCCATCGGTCTGCCTAAGGAGAAGCTTTGCACCCATTGCTGGGACGGCAGCAGCTACTGCTAAGTTTTCGCACTGTTGCCGTGCCGAACAAGGAGGTGGTATGATCGTACAGGGATTCATCGATCTTATCGATCGGAACGCGGAGACGCTCACCCAGGAGCTGATAAAGGAACTCAGGGTCAGGAAAGAGACCGACCACTACCGCACCTTGCCTGAAGATGTCCTGCGCGAGCGGGTGAACAGGGTGCTGACCAACGTCACGAGGAGGCTTTCAAGCTGGCTCTCCAAGAACAAGCCCAAGGATACCCTCTTTGCCTACTATCGCGAGCTGGGACGCGAACGCTTCCGGGAAGGGATACCCCTGGATGAGGTGGTTCTGGTGCTGATGCTGATAAAGCGACGCATCTGGAAGTTCGTTACAAGCCATGCGACTTTTTCCACTGAATATCAGCTGGACCAGCTCTTCGAGCTGAACTATGCGGTGGGTCTGTTCTTTGACCGTATCGTCCTGGCAGCCATAACGGGATACCAGGAAGAACAGTCGAATCCGGCCTGACCAGGCGGGGTAAACCCTCAGGACCGCGAAGGCCCACTTTTGATCGCATATCCTCGCTCGATATGCTGCTGTCAGCCGGCTTCTAGGGCTGGGCGACAGCGGGCAGCAGGGTGTCCTTTTTGAGTGTGCCGTCCAGGAAATTCAGGATTAACCCGCTCGTGATCCCGGGGTGTTCCTCCTGCGGCACATGCCCGCAATCCGGTATGACCGCCATGACGGAATCCGGGATCTGGCGGCGCAGCGTATAGCTGTCTTCGATCGGGACCCACCTGTCGTTCTTGCCGTGGATGATAAGGGTCTTGCTCTTGATCTGGCTGGCGCGCTGTGTATAAGGCTCCAATCTCTTGAAATCCAGCGCCTTGACGATTCTGATCATGGCCTCCAGGGCGCCCTCGGTGCGCATGCGGGTATAGTAGGCATCGATGCGCTCGTCCGTGACCCAATCGGCATGGTAGAACACCTCCTTCAACGTCGAGGATACCATCCAGCGGCCGAAGATCATTTTCCCGCCAATTGAGCCCCCCGGCATGCCGGCCAGGGCGATGATGAAAGGCTTCTTGTGTGGGTAGATGGCCGCGTCGATCAGGACCAGACGGTCGATCGCCTCGGGATGTTCGACGCTCATAATGATTCCCACCCCGCCGCCGAGCGAGTTGCCGACATAGATGACCTTTTCGAGCCCCACCGCATCCATCCACGCTTTAACGCCTTTCATGAGGCTCAACGGATCATAGGCCGCGCCTTTTGGCTTATCCGTCCAGCCGAAACCCTGCATATCGAGCGACCATACGTGATAGCCCTTTTTCTGGAGTTCGGGCGCCACCTTTTCCCAGGTGTAGGTCGATGACGACCAGCCGTGCACCATCAGAACATCGGGGCCGTTGCCGGGATATTCGGCATAGTGATAGTTGACCTCCCCCACCTTGATGAACCGGTCCTCGGCCGCCGGGGTAGCCGTCGGTATCTGTCCCGCGGGGATGCGCTTGACGAACAGACCGCAGCCGCCAAGGCAGATGCAGACCATGATGATGAACAAACGGTACCACTTCCGTACATCGCTCATACCGACCTCCCGCCGCAACCGTGTATCGATTTTCCAATGATGATAACAGCATTCCTTTTTCTTGGAAAATGTTTTCTCCAAGTGCCGGGCAATCGTCAGACAGGTATCATAATATTCAATAGTTATAGTGTGTACCACTCGGTATATTGTTTGCATTGCTCATGGAGGAATGAACCGGCATCGGATGAACAACGTATTCCTGGCGACCTTAAGAGGAGGTTAGCTGATCAACATCTAATTTGTCTTACGTAACAATTCTATGCTAATGGCCCATTGCATGAAGACTCGTCAATGGGCCATTGTTTTTGCACTATGCGTCTTCATCCTTATACCGGGCATCAATCATGGGATCTGGCGCCCGGATGAACCACAGGTTGTGGGTATCTGCTCCGCGATGGCCCGCAGCGGCGACTGGGTCGTGCCCCGCCTCAACGGGGTGCCTTTTTTGGAAAAACCACCCCTTTACTATGCCATGGCCGCGCTATCCGGCCGCGTTTTCGGCGTTGATCAGGATCTACCCTATCGAGCGGCTTCACTTTTCTTCGGCCTATTGACCATCCTGTTAACCTTCCTGATCGCCCGCCAGCGGGGGGGGGACGCTGTCGGGATCGTGAGCGCGGCCATCCTGGCCAGCGCCTGGAAGTTCTTCATCTGCATGCGCTGGATTCAGGTGGACAGCGCGCTGGTGTTGGGCGTGACCCTAGGGCTCTATGCCTATCAGAGACTTACTCAAGGCCCCAGTCATTGGAATGCGGTCCTGCTCGGGCTGGCGCTAGGCCTGTCCTTTCTGGCCAAGGGCCTGGTCGGTCCGGCTATCATCGCAGCCGGGATCCTGGGGGATGCGATCATCAAAAGAGATGTAGGCATCTGGGGAAAACTCAAGCCTCTGACGATGCTCTTCTGTTGCTGCCTGCCCGTGGGAATCTGGGTGATCGGCCTTTGGCAGAGCGGAGGATGGCCGTTTGTCAGAGAGGTGATCGTGGTCAATAACCTCATGCGTTTCACCGGAGCGCCGGAAGGCGCGGCTCTGGGACATCAGCATGGTCTGTTCTCTTACCTGGCCTCTTTTCCGCGCAGTTTTCTGCCCTGGACCTTCCTTTTCATTCCAGCCCTGATCTCATCCTGGAAAGGCCGGCGCCAGAATCCCTATTTGGGCTGGTTTCTCGGGCCTTTCATCCTGCTCTCACTGGCCTCAACCAAGCGCAGCATATACCTTGCCCCACTCTTCCCCGCCGCGGCTTGTATGATCGGTCTTTACCTGTACGAGGGGATCAAGGTGCGCGGGGAAGATATCATCAACAAGATCACGTGGGGAATCGTACTTGTCGGCGCAGCGGCCCCCTGGTCAGGCATTTTCCTGGGGCTGCCAGACATTGGAATCGGCATGGGGATCGTGGCGCTGGCAGGCCTGATCGTTATCAACAGGGACCCTGCTCTGCGGCTGTACGGACTGAACCTGAGCCTGTCGATGTGCGTGGCCCTGTGCGCCTGCATGACGGTATATTTCGCGTATCTTCAGCCGAAGGAGAATTATCTGCCATTTACCAGGGCTGCATTGAAAACGGCCGGCAAGCAGGACATCATTGTCTTGTCTCCTGATGAAATCTTTGAGGGCCTTCTGCCCATGCAGACCGGCAAGACCTATGCAACCGTATCCCAGCCCAGGGATATCAAATGCGAAGGGCTTTATATCTGGGCGGATAGACACGATGAGATCTTTAAGGCGGCACAAGAAATGTCTCGAGTAAACGTCCTGCTGGAACAAAAGATCGGCAGTAAGCAGGCTCGGCTCGCCCACATTGTGCCAACCGGCAGCATGCCGCTCAAACAATGATCATCTTCAGGCATGCGGGAAGATCACCTCTTTGGTCAGCGGCAAGACCAGGAGCAGCAGGATATGGAGCTCCGCTCCCACGCTGGGAAGGAGGAATCGCAGGCGATTATGCGCCATGGCGCTGGGCGTTGTCTGGATACGAGGCACCCAGCGCGGGACCTGGGTAAGAAATTCACGATACGGCTCCCCATACTTTTCGCTGAGGTGGCGCTCTTCATACCGCACCGTCAGGGAATAGGTAAGCATGCACACCAGGAGCATTACCGGAGCAAACCACATCAGTTCCGCGATCAGGGTCGTACCGACGAGAATGAGCGTGTTCCCAATATAGATGGGATTGCGCACCCTTGCATAGGGGCCTGTCATGGTCAGGACCTTGTGCTCCTTCAGACGGTAATGCAGATGCATCTGTGACCAGATCCGCAAAAATAGCCCCAGAGTGAACAAGGCCAATCCCAGGGCGAAAACCAGCCCGTGCTCGCTCTCGCGATAGGAGCAGAAAAAGGTGAAGATGTAGGCGGGTGCAATCAACGCGCCCCGAAGTTTGTACCATATCCGGCCTTGAGTCTGTTGTTTCTCCATGGCTCCGCCTCCCTCTTGCATACACTTATGGCGTGCAAATGTGATCGAATGATTATACGATCATTATATTCAGGTCACCTTACTTTTAAATCATGTTTGCTTGGAAAGCTGACCAATAGGTAATTTGCATGATGATGACATCATGTTATAATAAAATTATAAGCCATGAAAATCTTACTGGTTGAGGATGATGAGCGTACCGCGGCCTTTATCATCAAAGGTCTCAAACAGGCCGGCTATGTCGTCGAGCATGCCCCAGACGGTGAGACCGGGTTGTCCCTGGCGTCGAGCGAACAGTATGCCGCGGCCGTGGTGGATATCATGCTCCCTGGGCGCGACGGCCTGAGCCTGGTGGAGCAGCTGCGCCGGCATAAGGTATTGACGCCGGTGATCTTCCTGAGCGCCAAGTCGACGGTGGACGACCGCATCAAGGGCCTTCAGAGCGGCGGAGACGATTACCTGCCCAAACCATTCGCGTTTTCCGAACTCCTGGCGCGCATCCAGGCCCTCATGCGCAGGGCCGCGGCTATTGCCGAGCCCACGTCCCTCACGGTGGCCGACCTCTCATTGGATCTCATCCGCCGCAAGGTCTGGCGCGGCGGCAAAGAGATCGAGCTGCAGGCCAAGGAATTCGCCCTGCTCGAATACCTCATGCGCAACAAAGGCCGGGTGGTCTCCAAGACCATGATCATCGAGCATGTCTGGGATTACAATTTCGATCCCCAGACCAATATCGTGGAGGCCCGCATCTGCCGGCTGCGCGACAAGATCGACCGCGGTTTCGAACCCAAGCTTATCCACACCCTGCGGGGTATCGGCTACAAGATCGAATGATTCGTCTGAGCCCTCGTACGGTAACCTTCCGTATTGCGTTCCTCTACGTGATCCTGTCCTCGGCCGTTGCCGGGGTGGTGTTTACCCTTGTCTACCTGACCCTGGCGACCGACCTCATGCAACGCACGGACGAAGAACTGCTCAAGATGGTCAAGGAGCTTCATTATATTCACAAGGCCACCGGCCGCGATGGGACCATCGCGGAGCTCAAGATCCTCGAAAAAACCGAGGGCGCGAACCGCATGTTCGCCCGTGTACTGAACGCAGATAATAAGGTGATAGCTACTACGGAAATGAGCGCCTGGGGGGGGGTGGATAGGGGCGTCGATCAGCTCCAGGACCTTGAGCCCAAGCTTCCCCGCTTCCGGACCATGAGCATGCCGAACCGTCATCATAAGCTGCGGTGCGTGAACCTCAAGACCGCGGATGGAACGGTCTACCAGGTCGGATACAGTCTCAGGGATGATGATGAAATCCTGGAGGACTTCCGCCAGGTCTTCTCTCAGGCTTTTGTCTTTATGCTGGTATGTGGGGGCATTGTGGGGTGGTTCTTATCCAAGCGTGCCATGAGCGGTGTAGAGCGGGTACGCGAGGCGGCTTTAAGCATCGGCACCGGCGATTTTAGCCGCCGGGTGCCTCTGGGCAACGAGGGTCAGGAGATCGTCGATCTCGCTACCGCCTTCAACGAGATGATTGAAAAGATTCGTCTCCTGATCGAGGACCTGAAGAACGTGACCGACGATATCGCCCATGACCTGCGCAGCCCTATTACCAGAATGCGCGGAGCGGCCGAAACCACCCTGATCGGAGAACAGAACCTCAGCGACTATCAGGATCTGGCTGGAACGGTTGTCGAGGAATGCGACCGGCTGGTATCCATGATCAACACCATGCTGGAGATTGCCGAAACCGATGCCGTGGCGATTCAGACCTCGGAGGTGGACATGTGTTCGGTCCTGCGGGAAGCGCACGAGCTCTTCGAGGCGGTCGCTGATGAAAAGTCCCTGACACTGGAGATCGTCTGCCCGCAGACCCCGCTGCCTGTCTCAGGCGACCGCGCCCGGCTGCAGCGGGCCGTATCCAACCTCATCGACAATGCGGTCAAGTTTACGCCGGAAGGCGGCCGCGTTCTGATCGATGCGTATGATACCCCCTCGCAGGTGCTCATCCGCATCAGCGATACGGGCCCCGGTCTGGGAGATAAAGACCGTGAACGGATATTCGAGCGTTTTTACCGGGGAGACCGAAGTCGCTCAACCCCGGGCAACGGTCTGGGCTTGAGCCTGGTGAAGACCATTGTCACGGCCCATGGCGGCATGATAGGGGCTGAGAGTGAACCCGGAAAAGGCTCGACGTTCACGATCAGGCTCCCGAAGATACGAGCGACGGATCATGCATGATCGGAACGTAATGTTTCGATAAGCTTTTGGTCAGTTAGGGGATGTAGCCTGCC
>JAKQBR010000265.1 GCA_029574005.1 Deltaproteobacteria bacterium
GGCTCATGAAGCTCTCCGGCATCGTGGCGGTCTCGGACGACGGGCGGCCCATCGAGAGCGCCTCCATGATGCGCCGCGCCCTGGAATATGCCGCCACCTTCAGCCTGCCTTTGATCGTGCATTGTCAGGACCTCTCGTTAAGCGGCAAGGGCGTCATGCATGAGGGCGCCCTGTCATCTTCCCTGGGGCTACCCGGCATCCCGCGCCTAGCCGAGGACGTCATGGTGGCGCGCGACCTGACCATCTGCGAGGACCTGAAAATACCGCTGCACATCACGCATGTGTCTTCCCGCAACAGCCTGGCCATCATCCGCCATGCGCGCGAGCGCGGCGTGCCCGTCACCTGCGACGCCACCCCCCATAACCTGCTCCTGACCGAAAAGCGCGTGAGCGATTACGACACCAACGCCAAGATGTATCCGCCGCTGCGCGAGGAATCGGACCGCAAGGCGCTGATCCACGGCCTGTCGGCCGGCATCATCGATTGCATCGCCAGCGACCACGCCCCGCACACCTTTGACGAAAAAGACCTGGACTTCGACGTGGCGCCCTTCGGCACCATAGGACTCCAGACCCTCCTGCCGGCCCTGCTCAAGCTGCACTTTGACCACAAGCTGGACCTGCTCAAGCTGATCGCCGCCGTCACGGTGAATCCGGCCCGCATCTTAGGGATTGAGGCCGGCACCCTCCATGTCGGCGGCCCGGCCGATATTACGCTGGTCAACCCAGAGACCCCCTGGACCCTGACCGAAGACCTCATCCGCTCCAAGTCCAAGAACTCGGCCTTCCTGGGCATGCAGTTCAAGGGCCGCGCGGCCTACACCATCTGCCAGGGCCGTATCGTGTACCAGGGCTAGGCCCTCGTCGGGATCAGCCCTTCAATCTCCTCAGGATGGCATAGACGTCCTTGTCGTCCATGATCTTGGGCACGGGATAGGGGATGCATTCCCAATGGATGGAGTGCGCGATCTCGGCAAAGTCCGACTCTTTCAGTTCGGGGATGGTCTCGGCTATGCCGTAGGCGCGGTTGAACCCGCGGATGGCCTCGATAAAGGCCGCCGCCTTCTGGGCATCGCTCATATCGGGGTGCGAGACATTGATCACATCGGCCAACCGTCCCAGGCGCCTACTCGCCGAGGAGCCGTAATACTCAAAGACCAGGGGCATGACCGCACCGATCACCCTGCCGTGCGGCAGGTGGTACATGCCGCCGATCTTGTGCGCGAACGGGTGCACGTAGCCCGTCAAGGCGCGGTTGAGCACGACGCCGGCGTAATAGGATGCCAGCAGCATCTGGCTGCGCCCTGCCAGATCCTTGCCGTCTTTATAGACGCGGTCGATATTCTCGAAAATCATCCTGACCGCGGCCTCGGAATAGATATCGGACTCGCGGCAATGGCCGCTCCCGATATAGCCCTCAACGGCGTGCGAGAGCGCGTCCATGGCGGTGATGGCCGTGAAGAAGGGCGGCAGACCCAAAGTCAGCTCGGGGTCGAGCACGATGAAGTGCGGGTGGAGCAGGAAATCGTTGACCGTGTACTTGGTGTTCTTCTTGGGGTCGGTGATGACCCCGGCGCTGGTGGTTTCGGCCCCGGTGCCGGCCGTGGTCGGCACGGCGAAGATGCGCGGCAGCTTCTTCGGGATGGGCAGCATGACCTTGAAGTATCCGCCCAGTTGGTCGGTGGTGAGGTTGGGTCTCACCACCCGGCCGGCCACGACCTTGGCGCAGTCCATGGAAGATCCGCCGCCGAAACCGACCACCGCGTCGCAGCCGTTCCCTTGGTACCTGCGGTACGCGTCCTCAACGTTATCCACCGACGGATTGGGCTGCACGCCGTCATAGACCGTATAGGACATGCCGATCGCATCGAAGGCCGCAAAAAGACCGTCGAGCAGCTTGAGCTCCATCAGCACGGCATCGGTGACCACGAGCGGTTTACGCACGCCCTGTGCCCTGATCAAGGCGGGGAGTTTCTTGATGCTTCCCGGTCCCTGCAACAGTACGCTGTCCTGCGGGGGTATGAGGTACATCGAATAGGCCATGGTGGTCTTGAGGGCCCTGAGCAACGGTTTTCGCAATGGCATCATCTAACACTCTCCTTAGTGACGGTGCGCTGCCGTGTTCTTCAGCAAAAAAACTATAAGGGGAACAGCCAGTCCTGTCAATGGAAACGAGACCGAGGGAAGCCCCCTCTGCCCTCCAAAGACGCACCGCCGGGCGCTGCGTCACGCTGGCAGCGGCGGCCGATGAATGAATTTTTGTACATATGCGCTCGGATTGTGGTATGGAACCAGGATAATGATGAAATGCAACGGGAGGTCACATGAAGATTCGCAGGGGTGATCCGGATGGACAGTAAAAAGAAGGTTACGCCGGCGATGTTTATCGGCGTGCGCGGCGAAGGCATCATCTCGTTCGGCTCGGGCCAGCCCGACCTGCCTCCACCCAAAGCCGTCTACGATATCCTGCCTGAGTACAGCGGGTTCCGGTATGGCCTGATCCAGGGGCAGGAAAACTTGAGGGAAGCGCTTGCCAAACAGTACCCGCGCTCCACGGCCGACAGCTTCGTCATTACCAACGGTGCCTCGGAGGCCCTGGACCTGGCCTTGAGGGCCATAGCCTGGCTCCACATGAAAAAGGGCGGCGGCAAGCCCAAATGCCTGCTGTGCCGCCCCTACTACTATTCCTATCTCCCCTTGGTGGAATATGCCGGCTTCGAACCGGTATTCACGGACCTCAAGGAAGGCCGGATCGTCTACGAGGACTTTGAAAAAAAGGTCATCGATTGCACGGCCGTACTGATCAACTCGCCCTCGAATCCCACCGGGCGGGTCGAGGCCATCGAGACCCTGCAGGCCATCGAGAAGATAACGGAAGAGCACGGCGTGTATGTCCTCTCGGACGAGGTCTACAAGGACCTGATCTATGTGCGGGAAAACTATCTCATCAAGGGGCCGCATGTGGTCACCATCAACTCGTTTTCCAAGACCTTCGCCATGACGGGACTGCGCGTGGGGTACCTCTGGTCCCTGGACAAGGAGCTGGTCAAGATGGTGATCGAGATGAAGTCGCACACCTCGATGAACACGAGTATCATAGCCCAGGAAATGGCCTATACGGCCACCACCGTCCCCAAACACTACATCGATGAGCAGCTCAAGATCTGGGAATCCCGCCGCGACATGATCTACACGGGCATGGTCGCCCTCGGGCTCGATCTCTGGAAGCCGGAAGGGGCCTTCTATGTCCTGCCCAAGATCGAGCAGCCGCGGGACTTTGTCTGGGATATGTTCCACGATTACAAGGTCATCACCTACCTGGGGGAGTGGTTCGGTGCGCCGGACCGCGTGCGCTTCTCGTACGCCCTGGACGTGGACAAGATCGAGGAAGGCCTGAGCCGGGTGAAGCAATACCTGCAGAAGCGTAAAAAGTAGCCCCTGACAGACCGCTTCTCGGCCGATTGACGGGAATCCTTGCTTTTCAGCACCGTCTGCCCTAGAAGACGTGCGTGGGATTGATATGGATAAAGGCTATCGCCGTCTGGGCGTCGACGTTCGCCATTCTGGGTGTCTCCGTGATGCTCGCCGCGGATAGAGCGCCGGGGTCATATCCGGCCGCGGCGCATCCGGAGGCGTCTCAGGCCACGAGCCTCTGGGACATGGTCCAGCGCAAGACCCATCACGGGCAGGGACGGTTCATCAACCCCTTCACGCCCTTTGAAAGGCGCCGCATCAGCGTAATCGAGTTCCTGCGGTGGAGGCTCCTGGCCGACAACCCCTTTCAGCCGGACTATGCCCAGGAGGCCGTGACGCCGGTGACCATCGACTGGAAGAAGGTGGTCTCGCACAATTCCGTCAGCATCACCTATCTGAACCACGCCAGTGTGCTCGTGCGCGAAAACGGCGTCAGCCTCCTGGTCGACCCGGTGCTGTTCGGCCTGCCCATGCCTATCAAAAATTACAGCCCTCTGACCTTCACCCCGGACCAGATGCCCGCAATCGATGCCGTCCTGATCACCCACGGACATTACGATCATCTCGACCTGCGATCGCTTACGGCCTTCCGTCGCGCGCGCGTTCTCTGCCCGCTGGGGTACGGCAGGCTCATCAGGAAAACCGGCGCGCGGCGGGTTGACGAGCTGGACTGGCTCGATACCGTCAAGATCGGGCCGTTTGAGATCACCTTCCTGCCCTCAAACCACTGGACCATGCGCAATCCCGTGACCGGCCCCAACAAGGCCTTGTGGGGCTCCTACCTCATCCGCTCCGCGTCAGGCCGCACCATCTACCTCTCGGGCGATACGGCCTACTTCAACGGCCTTGCGGAGATCGGAAAGCGCTACCGGATCGACCTGGCCGTCTTCAACCTGGGCGCGTATGAGCCGCGCTGGTTCATGCGCGCCTCTCATATCAATCCCCAGGAAACGGTCCGGGCCTTCAAGGAGCTGGGCGCCCAAAAGCTCATGGTTATCCACTGGGGCACCTTCAGGCTCGGCGATGAACCGGTTTTTCTGCCGCCCCTTGACATCCGTCGCGAGATGGGTAAGGCCGGGCTGGCGCACAAGCTGGTCCCCTTACAGCACGGACAGACGTTCATACTTGAATGAATCTGGAACCGCGCGGCATGAAGAGCCTGGGGTTCCACGCCCTGAAGGAGGATCTCTTCATTCCCTTGTTTTCTTGGCTATCCCGCTTATTATGATAGGGCATGGAGGTCTGGCGATGAGCGATTCAGCCCACATGGTTCATTCGGCACAGACGGCCCTGGATGTGGCCATCAGCATCGAACAGCGCGGCCGGGATTTCTACCTGAAGGCCAAGGATCAGGCCAGGGAACCTCAGCTCTTAAGCCTGCTGGCATTCCTGGCGGCCGAAGAGGAGCGGCACCTCGGCCTGTACCGTCAGCTTCTCGATAAGCTCAGCGGCGGCGCCTTTCAGGAGGTGGAGCTCGTGGGCGGGTATGGAAAATTCATCCAGGCCTTGAGTGACGAGGTGCTGCGACCCCTCAAGATCCCGGAACCGTTCTCGAACGAGGTGTGTCTGGAAATGGCCCTGCGCTTCGAGAAGGATACCCTGATGTTCTTTACTGAGATAAAGGCCTCCTTGCAGGACGACGCCCTGAAGATCGTCGAACAGATCTGCGGCGAAGAGAAGAACCACATCCTGAGGCTCATCGATTACCGCAACCAGCAGGAGAAGCGGCCCAAGCGCGAAAAAATCGGGACATACACCTGAGCCCCCGATGGGTCGGCCCCGGATTGTGCCGGCGGGGGAGACGCCTCGCCTGTTATACGGGGCTGTACTTGACCGCCAGGGTGCGACAGATGCCCATGCTCAGGATCAGCGCCGCGAAGCTTAAGACATTGAGCCATGCGATCTGCTGCTGGTACAGGGTCACGATCAGCTCTCGGATCACGAACAGGATGGTCGGATCGAGCATGCTGTGCAGGCGGAAGCGCTTGGCCTTGAAGTAGTCCACAAAGCCCTTGAACAGTTCGATAATGACCAGAAAGGTCAGGATGTCGGTGACCACCATCGAAAAACCACGGCTGAAGCTCGTCGCCCCCATCAGGACCTGGATGCCGGCAAGGGTCTTGATCAGTCCGATGGCCAGGACCACGATGATGTACAGGATCAGGATATTTACGATCAGTTCCAAAAATCGCCCGAACAGCTTGTCGGTCTCCGGCAGCTTGACATTCATGCCCCTTGGTCCTCCCTGCGAGCCGACCTCGTCGGCACGGCCGATGGCGACGAGGTCGGCTCTGGATCCCTCTCTTTTTACTTGGCGGTGACGCGCAGATCGATCCTGCGGTTTTTTGCGCGGCCTTCCTCGGTGCTGTTGTCGGCCACCGGGTGCTCCTGGCCGTAGCCCTCAGCCTGAAGCCGCTTGGCGTCAATGCCCAATGTGACCAGATCAGCCATGACGGCCTCGGCCCGCGCTTTAGACAACTGGAGGTTGGCCTGAGGGTCGCCGACATTGTCGGTATACCCGCCGAGCTTGATCGATACCTTCGGGTAGGCCTTCATGATCTCGGCGATGTTCTTGAGCTGTTCCTGGGATTCGGGCTTCAACGTCGCCTTGCCGGTCTCGAAGGTGAGCCGGTCAAAGGTAAACCAGGTCTTTTCATCCACCGGGGCGTTCGCGTCCTCGATAAAGGCGATCAGCTTGTTTTCCACGCCGAACTCGGGGATGTTGAGCGCAACGCCGCTGGGCAGTTTTTTTGTGAAAAACTTGCCCAAGGCCGCCATGGCTCCGCCAACCTGTTCTTCAACCCTTTGGGTGGTGTCCTGGACGGCTTCCTGAACGGATTTGGAGGTGTCCTGCAGGGTTTCCTGGACCGGGACTTGCTTGCCGCAACTGCGCCACAGCAACAGGATCACCAGGATCGCAATGACAATCGCCGCGATCCATTGCCACATCTTCATGCCCGCCCCGGCCGCGGCGGCGCCCTGCATGGCCTGTTGCCCCAGGTCTCCCAGATCGCTCACGCCGAGCAGGTTGGCAGCTCCGGCAGGCAAGGCGGCTTTGACAAAATCCTTCTGGCTGGCGAGCAGGTTGGTGAGGGATGCAGCGTTCAAACCTCCCTGGGTCTTGAGGGTTTTGCCCAGGAAGCCCATGACAATGGGCGCCAGCATGCCCAGAAGAGAGGTCCCTGATTGCTTGCTGATCCCGCTGGCCGAGGCGATCAGGTCGCCGATGCCGCCGGCATTGTCCCCTAAAATCGAGCCCAGCAGGTCC
>JAKQBR010000270.1 GCA_029574005.1 Deltaproteobacteria bacterium
CCCGGCCGAATGCGTGTCGAAGATGCTGGCCAAGAGCGGCTGCGACAGGCTGCCGTCCAGACCGTATCCGCCCTTGAGGTGACGGTCCAGCGGGTCCTTGCCCTGCAGCACGATCAAGGCCCCGGTCTTGGTATCGGCCAGTTCCGCCACGCTCTCGACGATGATCTCCATGTCGAGGTGATAGGGTCCGGCGCCGCCGTCTGAATGCTTGGCCTTGCGCAGGGTGCCCCAGGTGGCCAGCCGCTCGAAGAAGCGCCTGATCTCCTCCTGGAAGATCACGACCAGGGCGATCAGCAGGATGGCGAAAAAGCCCTGCAGCAGCATGGAGGTCAGATACAGGTTGAAAAGACGCGCCAGGAAGTAGATCGCGCCTAAGAGGATGATGCCGACGAAGACGAACCGGCTGGTGGTGTTCTTGAACCAGATGAGCAGCACATAGATTAGGCTGCCGATGATCAGGATATCGAACAGGTCCTGGACGCGAAAATTCGCGACCACTTGAGAGAAAACCGTCATTACGCCTTCGAACATACCATCCTTCCAGATCGGGATCGGTGTTTACGCCATTGCGGCCTATGGGGCCAGCCGGTCGTCCCACCAGGTGTCCTTTTCCCACTCCTCTTCACCCTGGGTGAAGGTGGCGCCGGACTCGCTCAAGGCCACTTCCACCGTATCCTCGTCATTGACCGTGATGGTCAGCGTCCCGTCCACCCAGATGCCCGAGGAGTTGAATGTCACCGATCCGGAGACGGCGTAGTCGTCGCCGCCGTAGCTGAGCGTGCCCGCGATGGACAGTGTATTGAGCCCGGTGGTCGTATAGGTGAGGTTGGTGAAGCCGTAGCTGCTGCCGTCGACCTCCAGGTTGCCGTTGAACGTGTACGTCGGGTAGGCGCCGGAATTGTCATAGGCGAAGGAGAAAAGAGAATAGGTGGCCTTGTCAAAGTTCTTGTCCGTAAAATTGATTGTGAGGTTCGTGGGGCTGATGGTCTGTTTGTTGATGATAAAACTCGTTTTGTTTGTCGTTTCGCCGCCGACCCTCACGCGCCCGCTGTACGAGCCCAGGTTATTGGAATAGCCGGCAAGCTCCAGGAAGGAGTTCGCCTGCTCGATCCTGTACAGCGCATCGGTGGTGGTCGTGTACAGCGTGCCGGTGATGCCCGACGGGATTTCAAGCCCCAAGGAGGCGTCGCTCAGGTCCACGGATGCCGGCGCGGTATATTCGTGATCCAGGGCATACTCGACGTAGTATGGGCCCAGGATCGAGATCAGCGTACCCACCGGGCTCTGCAGGCTCGTGAACATGATCGTATGCAGGTCCTCGGAGGATTGCGACGCGGCATAGGCGATGAACAGCGCCTTTTCGCTGCCGGTCTCGATATCGCCGCGGTGCGACTCCTCGCCGCAGGCCGCCAATGCCAGACAGCAGGACAGGCACACTCCAAGGCCGAGCAACCTCGCAACCGCAGAATACTTCATGCTGGCATTCTATACCAATAATCACCAGCTATCAATACCAGGCGCTAAAATTTCCTCCTCGAAATACAGACCCATCCGCTCCTCGAACCCTGCCTTGAGATGCCCGACAAACTCCCGCGTCATGAATCCGGGGAGAAAATCCAGGATGCCGCAGGCGCGCATCCCCGGGCCGAATGTCCTTAAGAGCAGCTCGTCATCGACCCGGCGGGGGATCACCCCCTGCTGCAGGAGGATGCCGCCCCGGCGCAGCTGGGCCGCGCCCATGACCTTGACGCCGTCCAGCCTGAGCTCAACCGGGGCCGTGCGCGCGAAACAGACCTCGGAGAAGCCGGGCGCGGAGGCCCCCATCCGGACGGCCAGACCGCAATCCTTCAGCGCCTGGGCGAAAACGGCCGCGATGGTGGCGTAGGTGACCGCTATGCCCGATGCAAAAAGGCCCTTGAGCGGGGTGATGATGCTGTAGGTGATATCGTCCACATGCAGCACCGCGCCGCCGCCGGTCGGCCGCCTGAACACCGGGATGTCCAGGCCGGGGTCGGAGGGGGCGAAGCCTTTCTGATGGCAGCCGATGGTGATGGCTGGCGTAAGCCAGTTGTAGATGCGCAGGCATCCGGCCATTGCCCCCCGACCGACCTCCTCGAACAAGGCCAGGTCGCGCGGCATGTTGCTTTCAGGCGGCCGGCGGCCGTCCACGATCAGACGCCAGCCCTCAATCGATGCGGCCATATGCTCACCTCGACAATAAAAAAGGACGCGATGCATCGCGTCCCGCCTTCAGCCCTGAACCTTTGCGCCCGCTGTGCCTGTCGGTTACAGCTCCTCGATAATGAACAGCGGGTCGCCGTAGCCCACGCGCTCACCGTCCTGCCTGAGGATGGCGTTCACGATGCCGTCCACATGCGATTCGATCTCGTTCATGAGCTTCATGGCCTCGATCACGCACAGGCACTGCCCCTTGGTCACGCGGTCGCCGACCTGGACGAAGGGCTGGGTCTCGGGCGAGGCCGAACGGTAGAAGGTGCCGACCAGGGGCGATGTCACCGTTACGGTCGGCTTATCCTGGGACGCGGTCCCGGCCCTGGCCTCGCTGCGCTCCATCTTCTCCGCCTGCGGCTTGATGCCGCGCACGATGTGGATGCGCTCGGGGGTCCACTCCAGCTCCACGATATCGGTACCCTTGATGAGCTCGATCAGGTCCTTGAGCGTCTTGAGGTTCATCTAGCTCACTCTCTCTATGTAATCCCCCGTGCGCGTATCGACCTTGATGATATCGCCCTCATTGATGAACAGCGGGACCTGGACCGTGGCGCCGGTCTCGAGCTTGGCGGGTTTGGTCGCGCCGCTGACCGTATTGCCGCGTACGCCCGGCACGGTCTCGACTACCGCGAGGTCCATGAAGCTGGGGATCTCCACGCCGATGGGCTTCTTGTTGTGGAACAGCACGTCGATGGCCACGTTCTCCTTGAGATACCCCAGAGCGCCGCCGATGTGGTCCTTGGTCATGACCATCTGCTCGTAGGTCTCGTTGTCCATGAAGTGGTAGCCGGAATCGTCGCTGTAGAGGAATACCATGTTCTTGTCTTCCAGGTCCGGCACATCCACCTTTTCACCGGAACGGAAGGTCTTTTCCAGGACCCTGCCGGAGATGAGGCTCTTGAGCCTGGTACGCACGAACGCTCCGCCCTTGCCCGGCTTGACGTGCTGAAAGTCCACGATCACCATCGGATCGCCTTCCAGCTCGATCTTCAAACCCTTTCTGAATTCCGCTGTCGAATACTGCATTGCTGCCCCTCTAGTTGAAAGATATAATAGCACCCTTAGCCATATTTGTCAGCGCCTGGCAAGAGATATCTGTGATCACGAAACAATCCTCCAGCCGGATGCCGAACCTGCCCGGGAAATACACGCCGGGCTCGATCGTGATCACCATGCCGGGAGAGAGCACATCCTCGGACCGCGATGACACGCTGGGCGGCTCGTGGACCTCGCGGCCCACCCCATGGCCCAGGCCGTGTCCGAAAAACGCCCCCAGGCCGTATTCGTTCAGGTGTCCGCGCGCCAGCCTATCGACCTGGGCGGCAGCCGTGCCGGGTGCAAGCGCCGCGATGGCCTTCTGCTGCGCCTCGAAGACCCGGGCATAGGCCGCTTCAAACTCGTCGCTCACGTTGCCCGTGGTGACGGTGACGGTCTGGTCCGAACAGTAGCCCTCCACGATGCAGCCGAAGTCGATCACCACCGGCGCGTTGGCCGGGATGAGAGCATCGGAGGCCACGCCGTGCGGCATGGCCGAACGCTCGCCCGCGGCCACGATGAGCTCGAATGACACGGCGCTGGCCCCGCGGGTGCGCATCTGCCACTCGATGTCCAGGGCCACGTCCCTTTCCCGGCGTCCGACGATGCCCTTTTCCAGCACGGCCCGCAGCGCCTCCTCGGCCACGGCCGCGGCGGTCCTGAGCCGCTCGATCTCATCCGCGTCCTTGATCAGGCGCAGGTCCTTGAGCTTGGGTCCTACCGGCACGATCTCCACGCCCTCGCAGAGCTTGCGGACCTGCTCATAGGTATCGTAGTCCATGACATTGGAATCCAGCCCCAAGGACCTGATGCCCAGGTCCTTGATCAGGGCGTACACGTCTTCCCAGCGCCGGGTGATCTCGCGCACCTCAAGCGCCGTTTCCCGCCCGGCCTGGACGGTATAGCGCGAGTCCACGCACAGAATCGCATCGCCCGGCGTAACCAGCAGGAGGCCTTCCGTGCCGGTAAAGCCGCTCAGGTAGGCGATGTTCACCCGTCCCGTCAGCAGGACCGCATCCGTTCCGGCGCAGGCCTGGCGCAGGCGGTCTAGCCGTGAATGCATCGCCGCAAGCCCTCCAGCGCCAGCACATAGCCGTGCGGCCCCAGGCCGGTGATGGTGCCCAGCGCGATGTCGGAAAAGTAGCTCACCTGGCGGAAGGGCTCGCGTCTGGCCACATTGCTGATATGCACCTCGATAAAGGGGATGCTCACGGCTAAGAGCGCGTCGCGCAGCGCCACCGAGGTATGCGTATACCCGCCCGGATTGATGATGATGCCATCGACCTTTTGTTCATGAGCCGCATGGATGCGGTCGATGAGTTCACCCTCGCTGTTGGACTGGAAGAATTCCACATCGAGGCCCATTTCACCGGCCCTCTCCCCCACCATCCGCTCGATTGACTTTAGCGTGACCTCGCCGTAGATGGATGCCTCGCGCTGTCCCAGCAGATTCAGGTTCGGTCCGTTGATCACCAGTATGCGCATGCCTTCGCCTCCTTACAGGGGGGTATCGCTTCTGCCGCTCTTCAAACGCTCCAGCCACCCTTCCAGGGTCTTGATGATGGAGAGGTTCTGGACCTTGAGCGCCTCGTCCCTGACCTCGGGGTCCATGGAGGTCATCAGGAGCCCGCCGTAGATATCCAGGGCCTGGGAGAAGTGCCCCTGCCGGCCGTAGAGCCGCGCCAGTTCGAGCGACGGCTCCATCATCATGGGCGTTTCCTGTACGGCCTCCATGAGGTCGGCGGCCTCGTCGTCATCGGGACGGAAGGCCAGGTAACGGGCCAGATAGAAGCGCGCGCTCTCTTCATCGCCCGAGCGCTGGTGGATCTGGGCGATATAGTACAGGCTCTTGATGCGGTGCTCGATCTCGCGGTACATCCCCTGGAATACGGTGAGCGCCTCGCTGTCGCGCCCCAGCTTCATGAGGCTCTGACCCAGGATGAGCCGCTCCTCGTAGGAGGTCAGGAAATCGGCCGAGCCGACGATGTCCAGGAACCGGCCTTCTTCAAACGCCTTTTTTATATCCACTGCGGAACCTCGCGTAGGCATCCAGGATATGCGGTATGGCGAGCTTCTTGACCACCCAGTTCCCGATGCCGGAGATCAGGACGAAGTTGATGCCGTCCTTCAGCGCCTTCTTGTCCACGGCCATGGCCTGGCCGATTGCCTCGCTATCCGGCAGCTCGAGCGAGGACGGTACAATCTCGTGACGTTCGATCAGGGCCACGATACGCCGCCGGTCCTCATCGGCAAGGAGCCCCATGTCGTGCGAAAGCCAGGTCGCGAAGAGCATGCCTAAGGCCACGGCCTGGCCGTGGTGGATCCGGAAGTCCATGCACTTTTCAAGGGCATGCCCGAGGGTGTGGCCGAAATTCAGGATGCGGCGCAGGTCCCCTTCCCGCTCGTCCCTAGCCACGACAGAGGCCTTGTCGCGGCAGCACATGCGCACGATCTTCTCATAATCGTAAGCTCCGCCTTCCAGGTATTCAAACAGCGGCGTGTCCATGATGACGCCGTACTTGATCACCTCGGATAGGCCCCCCTTCATCTCTTCCGGGGCGAGCGTGGCGAAAAAGGCGCTGTCGCACAGCACGGCCAGCGGCTGGTGGAAGGTGCCGATCAGGTTCTTGCCCAGCTCGTGGTTGATGGCGGTCTTGCCGCCGATGCTGGCATCGACCTGCGCCAGGAGGGTGGTCGGGACCTGGATGACCGGGATGCCGCGCATGAAGACATCGGAAGCGAATCCGGCCAGGTCGCCGATCACGCCGCCGCCCACGGCCAGACAGGCCCAGGCGCGGTTCATGCCGTATGCCAGCATGCGGCCCAGGACCTCTTCCAGGTAGCCGTAGGACTTGGAACCCTCGCCGCCCGGGATCTCCATGATACGGTAATGGATCCCTGCCAGGCTCTCTTCAAGCAGACGGGCATAGAGACCGTGCACCTTCTGGTCCGCCAGCACGAAGAGTCCTTCGGGCTGCAGGTGGCGCGAGATCAGGTTGCGCAGCTCGGGCAGGATGCCGTTGCCGATGTAAATCGGATAGGGCCTGCCTTTCAGCGCCACGGGCTCGGGCATGACGATGTCGCTGGTCTTGTCGTAGATGCTGTGCGCCACCTCGTCGGGGGCGAGCCCGTCGGTATCCACGATCAGGTCGGCGTCGGCATAGGCGTCTTCGCGCGCCTCGTAGAGCCCTTCGACATCCCTGTTCCACAGCGGGCGCTCGGGGTCGTCCCCTACCCTGGCCTTCAAGACCTCCAGGCCCGTGCGCAGGTACACGATCACCCCCGAGGCCTTCATGAGGGCGCGGTTGGCCGGATCGACGGGCAGGCCGCCGCCGGTGGCCACCACGGCGTCGCCGCCGGTGGCGATCTGGCTCAGGACATCGGCCTCGATGATCCGGAAGGCCTTTTCGCCCGCGTACGTGAAGATGTCCGCAATCCTCGATCCGGTCTGTGTGGCGATGGTGGCGTCCATGTCGATGAACGGCACCTTGAACATCCCGGCCAGGATATGGCCGACCGTGGTCTTGCCGGAACCCATGAATCCGGTGAGATAGATCAATGCCTGCTCCCGTGCTGATCGAAGGCGGCCAGAAGCGCCGTCATGTTCGGTAGAGGGAAGCTGTCTAAGATGGCCTTAGAAACCGCGATCATCAGCATGGCCTCGCCCACGACCGAGGCCGCGGGCACGGCGCAGTAATCGGAGCGCTCGTAGCGGGCCGCCGCCTGTGACCCGTCGCGGATATCGATGGACGCCAGGCCCTTGATCAAGGTGGGGATGGGTTTCATGGTGCAGGTGACCGTGATGTCCTCGCCGTTCGAAACCCCGCCCTCCATGCCGCCGGCATTGTTCGAGCCGCGCGTGCCGCCCGGAAGGATGGCGTCGTGCAGGCGCGAGCCGGGGGCGGCGGCGCTGGCCGTTCCGAGTCCGATCTGCACGGCCTTGATGGCCGGGATGGACATGAGGTGCCCGGCTATGATGGTGTCCAGACGCTGGTCCCACTGCGTATAGGACCCGATCCCGGCCGGCAGGCCGCGCAGCAGGACCGTGAACTCGCCGCCTAAGGTGTCGCCCGCTTGCATGACCGCGTCGATGGCCTGTTCCATCTTCTTGGTCGTTCCGGGATCAGGACAGAACACCGATGAGGCGTCGCGGCGTGCGCGGTCAAAGCCGCCTTCGTAGCGGACATCTCCGATCTGCGTGACCCAGCTTATAACCTCTAGCCCCAAGGCCTTCAGGAAGCAGCGCAGCACGCCGCCGGCCGCCACCCGGCCCGCGGTCTCGCGCGCGCTGGCGCGCTCCAGGACGTTGCGCAGGTCGGTGTGCCCGAAGCGGACCGCGCCCGCCAGGTCGGCGTGTCCCGGCCGCGGGGTAAAGAGCTCCCTGCCCGGCTGAATCTCCCAGGGGTCCATGAAGGAGCGCCAGTTCTCGAAATCCCTGTTCCACACCGCCAACAGAATCGGGCTGCCCAAGGTCATGCCGCCGCGCACGCCGGAGAGGCAGTCCACCCTGTCCTGCTCGATCTTCATCCTGCCGCCCCGGCCGTAGCCCATCTGGCGCCGGGCCAGGTCGGCGTCGATCAGATCGCGCTCCAGCTTGAGTCCGGCCGGTACCCCGTCCAGAAAGGCGAATACGCCGCGGCCGTGGGATTCACCGGCGGTATAAAAGGTCAGCATCTCCCCATGTCCCATCGTTCATGCATGTAATGCCGGACATATATACCGTGCCCGGTGATTTGTCCACTGCCGGTATGGCCCGCCGATAGAACGGACCTGCTGCCGGGGGCGCTCAAATGCCTGAACCGGCCTTCTTATAATCCGAGTTCGGAAACCTCAGCGAGGTAGATGGTCCCGGTCGAGGTGGCATAGTCCCAGACGCTGGCCGCGAAGCGGCCCGCGCCAGCGCTGAGCTTGTAATTGGAATCCGCACCCTCGTCCGGGTCCATTTTCCAGACCAGCCGTCCCGTGGCCGTATCCAGGGCCGCGAAGTAATCATCGTCGCCGCTGCCGAAGGTGTCGCCGCCGCCCACCAGGAGTGTGCCCTCGCCGGCCCAGATCAAGGTCCCGGCGCTTAAGACATCGCCGCAGGAGATGCCGGCCTTCCATTCCAGCGGCAGGATCGCCAGCCTGAAGCGCTTGATCAGGCCGGTCTCGTCCACGCCGGCATTGGCGTAGCCGTTGCCGGTATAAAGGTTGCCGTCGCCATCCAGGCAGATCCCGGCCGAGGCGCCCGGGATGCCGGTAACCACGTCCACGGGGATGTTGGGAGTCTCGAGATCGATGCGCGTGACAAAGCTGTTGGCCGTCCAATCGGGATTATAGCTTGAACGGGTGATGTACAGCTCGTTGCCCTGAAGGGCGGCGTCGAAGTTGTCGATCTCGGCCAAGGTCTCGCTGGCGCCGGTATTCAGATCGACCATGTAGATGACGGTGCTGGCGCCGATGACAACCGTGGCATTATCCCTGGCCTTGATGAAACTTCCAAAGCTGGACGTCCCGCCCGGGATCAGACTCGTCACGTACTGAAAGCTCAGACTGCCGGCGCTCTTTTCCACCGCGATCTCGATCTCGGCGCTGCTGTTCCCCTCGGCGATGACCATGCGGCCGTCGGGCAGGAAATCGACCAGGGGCGCCGCGATGGCATGCCCATCCGCCGTAACGGGCGTGGCCAGGGTTTCCCAGGCGGTCTCCTCGCCCTGGTTCGAATCGTCGTTCGAGGCGTCCGACCCGCTCGAACCGCCGTTACAGCCCGCCAGGATCGCCATCACCAGCCATGCCCACAAAAATCCATACCTTTTTTTCATAATGAACCTCCATTGAGGGGATTTGCACACGTGCATCAATCGCCGCCTTCCAGGCCGATATCCGCCACGGCATCGATCTCGGTCGAGAACTCGCCCAGCGTGCCGCCATGCCTGGCGTCCATGGCCGTGGTGATGCGGATGTAGGTGAAGCCGCTCAGGCCGGCGGCTGCCCCGCTTGCCGGGTCGACGGCCCAGGCGATATCGAAGGCGTCGCCGCCGGGGGTGCCGGGATCGATGCCCGCAGAGAAGGGGTCATCGGGGGCAGTGAAGTACACCAGGGGGTCGGCGCCTTCGGGCAGGGCCAGCACCGGCGACAGGTCGGCATAGCCCCAGAGCGCGTAATTGCCGCCCACCAGCCTATCGGCCAGGTCGGCGGGCAGCGCACGGTTCGTAACATCGACATCCGCGCATGATCCCGGAATGAGATACCAATTGATGCCGTCGGGGCTGACCTCCACCAGGCCCGGCTCGATAAACCTGAGCGGCGCCTGGTCGTACTGGGCATTGCCGAACACGATGAAGTCCAGCGCGCCGGGGTTGTCCTTGACCTCATGGTCGAAGGCCAAGGTGATCGCGCCGCCGAACCCGCCCAGGCTGACCACGGACGAGGTGTCCGGCTGATAGGGACTGGCCCCGCCCGCCGGCGGACCCAGGGCCTTGAGCGGGTTGGCATAGCGGGGGGTGTCGGTGAACTGCCCGGCGGCCGGGGTATAGTCGATCACGGTAGCGGCAAAGGGCGAGCGGTCCACGATCCTAACCGTGCCCGCGGCCGATGCCCGGCCGGAGGCGCCGCTCATGGCAAGCGTTACCGTATAAACGCCCGCGTCCTGGTAGGCATGTGTCGCCGTCCACCCTGCGGCCTTCCCGCCGTCGCCGAAATCCCAGGTGCAGGAAGAAACGCCCTCCGAGGCCAGGCTCTCGGAGGCATCGAAGGTGATCGTGGTGCCAGGAGAGGCGATAGCCGGATAGGCGGTTATCACCGGCTTGATGAAGCCCTCGGCCACGACATCGGCCAGCGAGACCATGGCGACCGGCCCGTCGCCCACGGGATAACGGCTCTGCACCGTACCGCTTAAGCCGATGACCAGAAGCGTATCCCGCGCGCAGTCCAGGGCATACAGGGTGTCTGACGCGCAGAGCACGCTGGAGATGAACCCGCCGCCCGTATCGAGATAGCTGATCTCGCCCGTACCTACGTTAATGCGGGGGATCTCGCCGGACATGGCGTTCGAGGTAAAGAGCATGCCGTCATCGGAAATGCTCACGGCGAACGGCGCGGCCGCAAGGGTGTAGACCGTGCCGGTGTGCTCAAGGCTCTGGACGTCGATGCATTCGACGGTGCCGTCGCCCTTGAATCCCGAGGCCCTGGGTGTGGCGATGTCGCCGTCAT
>JAKQBR010000273.1 GCA_029574005.1 Deltaproteobacteria bacterium
CAGGCCCTCAAAGACGATGTGCATGGTGACGGCCTCGGTCACCACCTCCCTGATCTCGCGATCGTCTTTGAGGGCCTGGACCTCTCCATCCACCGCCGCGCGGTTGGCCTCCAGAAAGACCTGATCCTTCTCCTGGGGCGGCAGGGAAAAGAGGATGTTCGTCACGGCCATGGCATACCCGGCGGCCAGCTCTTCGCCGAACTTCGTACGGTAGCGTGGCAGCAGCCGGGCGAACACACCCGTGATGGCCTGGCGTTCCGCCTGCAGAAACTCTTCCGCCGTTACCGGATGGTTTGCCGATGCCATGTCGTGCCCCCTCTCAATGGATGATACCATGTGCCTTATGCAATTTGAGGGCTCTGGTCAAGGCGGGAAAAGCTCAAGGCCCTGAATCTTCAGGGGGCTTGAGCTTTTTTATCCTCCCCCCTCCTCGGGGAGCGGCTGGGGTATGGCGGCATAGACACAGCTCACCAGCACGATGGCGCAGCCGATCAGCGCCCGCAGGCTCACCGGTTCCCGGAAGCAGAGCAGTCCCAGCCCGAGATTGATCACGGGGGTAAGCATGCTCAGGAGCGAACCCTCCGTGGCCCCGATGAACTTGTAGGCATAGGTCATCTGCAGTTGGGCGACGGCGGCGCACAGGCCTACGCCCAGGAGCACGATCCACGCCAGGGCCGGAAAGGCGTATCCGCCTGCTTGGGCCGGGACGGCCACGATGAGCAGGCCGAAGAAGCACTGCGAGCAGAGGATCGCCCGCGAGCTATCGGTTGCGTGCAGCTTCTTGATAGAGAGGATCGCCCAGCCCGAGAGCAGTCCGCCAGCAAGCGCCAGGAGATCCAGCCAGGAGACGCCCCCCAGGCCGTGCGCGGGGACGATGATCAGGTAGAGTCCGGCCAGGGCCGCCAGCAGCGCGGTCCACAGACCCGGGGTGATGCGATCCTTCAGCAGCAGGGGGGCGAGGAGTCCCGCCCAGAGCGGGTAGCTGTAGGTCAGGATCGCGGCCTTGGCGATGCCGATACGGTTGATCGAGAAAAAGAAGATGCAGACCGCGGCCCCGCCAAAGAATCCGCGGCTAAAAAGCCAGCGGCGGTTCACGAAACGCAGTGGGTCGCGCTTCCAGAAGGAGATGAGAAGCACGACGACGAGGCCGATCACGAAACGGAACTCCGTGGTCTTCCAGGCGTTTATGCCATAGCTCAGGTCCGCGAGACGTACCAGCATCGACATCAGGCTGAACATGACGGTCGAGGCGAGCATCCATAGTACCCCGCGCAGGGCATCGGAAAGACGGCTTTGCATGCGCGGTATTGGTAGCACGGATCTGGCGCTAAAAAAAGACGAACCGTGAACGAGTCAGAACTCAAGCGGAGGGATTTGTTCGTGGCGTATTTCCACCTTGACAGGCAACGATTTTTTCCCTAGGAAGCGGAGTGACTGATCACTCCGCTAAGAAGAAAGGACCATGTCTGAGATCAAGGAATCGCCGGCCAAGCGCACCGCCATCCTAGAGGCGGCCCTGGACCTCATCGCCGAGGGCGGGTTCCATGCCGCGCCCACGGCCCGGATCGCGGAAAGGGCCGGGGTGGGCATCGGCACCATCTACCGCTACTTCAAGGACAAGGAGTCCCTGATCCAGGAGTTGTTTGCCCACCTGTCAGAGAAATGCAGCCGAGCCGTCATGCAGGGCTGGGATACCACGGTGCCGATCAAGGACCAGTTCTTCCATCTCATGCGGAACACCTTCCAATACATGATCGACAACCGCCGGGTCACCTCTTTCATGGAGCAGTACCTCAACTCGCCCTATGGATTCACCTATATGCGCGACATGATCCTGAATGAAGGCGCGGATCATTCGGGCGAAGACCCTCTGCGCACCCTGCTGGAGCA
>JAKQBR010000277.1 GCA_029574005.1 Deltaproteobacteria bacterium
CCTATGTGCACGTCATGGAGCAGTACCTCACCTACCCGGCCCAGGCCAAGGTCCAGGACCGCTTTGCAGAAGGCCTGCTCCTGACCCTGATCGAGGAAGGGCCCAGGGCCTTGGCTGAACCCGAAAGCTATGATGTGCGCGCCAACCTCATTGGGCCACGCACATGGTCGGCCATGAGCTTAGCGCACTGTATGATCTTGACCACGGCAAGACCCTGGCATGCGTATTGCCGGCCATGCTTACGGTCCGTACCAAAGACAAACGCCTGAAGCTCCTGTAGTAAGCCGAGCGCGTCTGGGATTTGACAACCGGCGATGAAGAGGCACGCATCAAGGCCGCCATCGAAAAGACCCGGGCCTTCTTCGAGCAGATGCAGGTGCCCACCCGACTGAGCGCCTACGGCATCGGCAAGGAATGCATCAGCCGCGTGCAGGAACAGCTGAGTGCGCACGGCATGGTTCAACTGGGCGAACACCGCGATGTCACGCCGCAGCTGGTCGGCAAGGTTCTGGAGCTCTGCCTCTCAGCGGCGCCCCTATCATGAGATTGTTCACCCCGGCAGGCATGGAGCAGATTCCCCAGCAATGGGATTGACCAACATCCCGCCATGGTCTAAGTGCCATGGCGATTTGGTTTGACACGGCCTTGGCAATCTTATATAAAATGATCATTCAATTTAAGAGCTCTCTTTCAGGGCAAAGGAGTCAACATGGAGACAGTACGGAGCGAAAGACCTTTGAAAAAACACGAACCGGCCAGATCCCGCAAGAAGAGCCAGAGCGCCAATACCGATAAGCTCAACGTCCTGAAGATCCAGCGCACATGCGTGCATGACGGCCCCGGCATCCGCACCACCATATTCTTCCAGGGCTGCGGCTTGCGTTGCCTGTGGTGCCAGAATCCCGAAGCCCTGTCCATCAAGGCGGACCTTGCCCCTGACGCGAGTACTTCCATGAACGGTATCATGGAGGTCGTGTTGCGGGACAAGGCGTATTACCACGCAACCGGCGGCGGCGTGACGCTCTCGGGCGGCGATCCTTTGCTCCAGGACCCGGACAGCCTGACCGAGCTCTTGCAGCGCCTGAAGAGCGAGGACATCCATGTGTCCGTGGAAACCTCCCTGCACGTGCCGTGGGAGCATGTCGGGAAGGCCGCCCCGCACGTGGACCTGTTCCTCGTGGACCTGAAAGTCATCGGCGATGATGAGCTGCACAAACGCTGCACCAAGCAGGACAGCACACTGATCCATGAGAACATCAAAAGACTCATCGACCTCAAAGCCAACATCAACTTCCGCATGGTGATCGTGCCGGGCTACAACGATGGCGAAGAGCGGATGAGGGCCACGGCGGAATTCCTGAAATCCGCAGGCCATGACTCCATCGAACTCTTGAAATACCATAACATGTATGAAGACAAGGCCAAGCGTCTGGGGCTTCTCACCGAGTCCTTGAACATCACCAACGAGCAGGGCCTGGCCGCGGTCAAGGCAGCGGTCGCAACACTGACCTCGCTGGGCATAAAGACCGCCTGCTACGACCTGGATGCCGCCCGGCACAAGGCCGTCTTCACCCAGCGCGTGTACGATATCCAGAACGACATCCGTAAAAGCGGCCGCAGCCTGTGCTTCGAGGTCTCCCGGCTGAAGACGGATTACTACAAGCGGCATGGCTTTGGCAAACCCAACCCCATCCACCGCTCCGAGCGCCTGGCGTACGTCCTGAACAACAAGAGCGTGATCATCTATCCGCAGGAACTGTTGGTGGGCAACTTCACGGCCAAGCGCTGCGCCGGACAGATCTGGGAAGAGCACTACGGGGCGCTCTTTGCGTCCATCCTGCACCAGATCCACCGCCAGAAGCCGGTCGCCTTCCAGTGCACCTGGAAGGAGCGCATCAATTTCTTCTACCGCACCCTGCCCTTCTGGCTGGGGCATTGCCTGCTGATCAAGGTCAACGACTCGGTCAAGAAGTTCATGCTGACCATCGCGCGCGCCTCGGAAAACGTGGCCGGGTTCAACAACAACATGGCCGCCATCGCGCACTTCACGGTCAACTACGAGCGCATGATCAGGCTGGGCACCACGGGCATCATCAACGAGATCGAGGAGATGCGCAAGGACAAGCCCCAGGACTGCCAGGACTTCTACCAGGGCGCCATCATCGCCTTGAAGGCCCTAGAGGACTTTGCGGCCCGCTATGCTTCAGCCTTGACCAGTCTCAGCGCCCAGGAAAAGGACCCCAGGCGCCGCCAGGAGCTGGAGAAGATGGCCGCGATCTGCCGCCATGTGCCCAAAAACCCGGCCCGCACCTTCCACGAAGCGCTCCAGAGCATGCTGTTCCTGCAGATCGGGCTGTGCATCGAGTCCTACGAGAACGCGGTGTCCCATGGCCGACTCGACCAGGTCCTGTATCCCTATTACCGCCGCGACAAGGAGGCCGGCATCATCGATTACGAGCAGGCCAAGGAGCTGCTGGCCCTCTTTATCCTCAAGATGGACGAGGCCATCTTGGTCAATGACGGCGACACCTACCTCAGGATCGGCAGGCTCTTCGAGACCATGTCCACCGATCAGGTCGTGACGGCCGGCGGAGTCGACAGAGAAGGCAAGGACGCCACCAACGACCTCACCTACATGCTGCTCGACATCTGCGAGCTGCAGCCCTACTCCGTCAACATGACGGCCCGCATCCATGAGAACAGCCCCCAGGAGTACCTGGACCGGCTGGCCGAGGTGTACATCAACGGCGCGCCCATGCCGGCGTTGTACAACGACACCGTCTACCTTGAAACCATGGCCAGGCATTACCCCGACACGCCCGTCGAGCACACGCGCAATTATGCCATCATCGGCTGCGTGGAGCCCAATGCATCGGATGATCATTTCGGCAACACCGACTGCGCCAATGTGAATGTCACCCTGCCCTTCCTGCAGGCCCTCAAGGGAGAGGAGGACGACCTGTGGAACTTCGGCCTCACTGATCAGTTGGAGAAGATGACCACCAAATTCGTGGAGTACAACTGCCGCAGGAATGACAGGGTCTCCAGGTTCATCCTCTCGAAATACACAGCGGCCCAGCAGAACTTCAAGAAGCGGCGCGCCGCCACACCGAGGCCGCCCAAGAGCATGGACGAGCTGCTTGACCGCTATCAGAAGCGGCTGAATTTCCTGACCAACTCCATCCTGACCGACCATCAGAAGATCGAGGCCGTGATCCGCGAACACTTCACCACGCCCCTGACATCCACCCTGTTCCCGGGCTGCATCGCCAGCGGCAAGGACGTGTGCGCAGGCGGCGCGACCATCAACAGCAGCGGCATCCAGGGCGTGGGCATCACGGATGTGGCGGACTCGCTCTTCGCCCTCAACGAGGTGGTGTTCAAGAACCGTCAGTATTCGATCGAAGAGGTCATCGAAGCCATTGACAACAATTTCGAAGGTCCCAGGCACCAGAAGGTCCGCGCCGCGTTGCTGGCGGTCCCCAAATTCGGGCAGGACGACTCCCAGGAGGCCGTGGCCTGGGTGAACAAGACCCTGCAGATGTACTGCAACGCCTTGAAGTCGGTGCCCAACTGCCCGCGGGACGGCATCTATACCGCCGGATACTACGCCCTCAATGTCAACGACGTGTACGGCAAGAAGACCCCCGCCCTCCCTTCAGGCAGGCTCAAGGGCGTGCCGCTGGCCAACAGCATCACGCCCCATTACGGCATGGAGACCTCGGACCTCTTATCATCCCTGAATGCCGTGGCAGGGGTCGATTTTGCCAGCTACGCCCCCAATGGCACCACGGTCACCTTCACGATCGACGCGGCCCTGTTCCAGGGCAGGCAGGGGGTCAGGAACCTCGCCGGCATCATCAGCACCTATTTCAAGAAAGGCGGCATGCAGTTCCAGCCCAACGTCATCGACCGGCAGATACTGCTGGATGCCTACGACCATCCGGAAAAATACCCGCATCTCCTGGTCCGCGTCGCCGGGTACTGCTCCTACTTCAATGATCTTTCCGACGATTTGAAAAAGATCATCATCAACCGCACCTGCTACTGCTAGCAAAGGGGCAAAGCCTCGGGTGAACCCCCGGACCCCGGCCTCAGGGGTTCGGGGATTCGCGCTTTGAAGGATGTCGGCGCCAAGAGCGACATCATGGCGTTATGGTGCCGAGGTCCTGGTTCAAGAACGTTTGCGGGTTCCGCCGGTGGTAGACCGCGATCCGGTTCCGGAGGCCTTGGCCGCCGGGGCCTTCTTGCGCGGGGCGCGGGTGGGTATCAGGCCCTTCAAGGCCTGGATATTCTTGAGCGCCTCCTGGAGCTCGGCGATCAGCCGGTCGCGTTCCGCTTCCATCCTGCGCTTCTCGGTAATGTCACGGATGATGCCCTGATAGCCGATAATGCTGCCGTCCTCATGCTTCCAGACACTGGAGGTGTACAGGCAGTCCATGGGGGTCCCGTCCTTCCTGACCAGACGCACCTCGTAATCATGAACCGATCCGCGTGATTCTATCGTTCGCTGGAAGATCTCACGGTCCTGGGGTCTGGCGTAGAGCCTGATCATATCCATGCCGATGATCTCGCCCCGGGAATAGCCCATGAGATCCACCATGGCCTGGTTGGCGTCGACGATAGTCCCGTTGCGCGTGGTGGTGTAGATGGCATCGTGGGAGTTCTCGAAGAGGCTGCGGTACCTGTTCTCGCTTTCGCGGAGCTGCTCCTCGGCCAGCCGGCGCGCATAGACACGGCTTATCCGCCCCGCGATGACCTTCAAGAGCTGGCGCTCGTCGGGGTGGAAGGTCCGGTCTTCACCGGCATGCACCTCAAGCGTTCCGATGGGCTGGCAGAGCGCCGAAAGCTCCAGCGTGAGCGCCCATGGCGTGGGCTGGAAACCCTCGGATACGTACGCACTCCCCAGGATCGTGATCCGAACGCCGGTCCGATAGGGAAAGGCGTGCGGTATGGCCCTGGTGATGCCATTGATGATGTCGTCGAAGCCCGCCCCGCGTTTCTCGATGGCGGATGAAATCGCAAAGAGGCATTCCAGCTCACGATTCTTGCGGGCCAGCTCTTCCAGCATGCTGTGCTGGTTCGTCTGTTCGTCTCTATTCATGCAGCCCTCTATAGATCAAATCATTCTCTTTTACCAGTGGCACGTGAAAAATACCTGCCGGAGGCGATAAGACCGACTTGTCATAGTACTGCACACCTGCTATGAAGGTGTCGACAAAAGCAACTGTTCCATCCCTTTTATCGGGCACGGTCATAAAGGAGATCGCCGATGCATGACAACAGCGCCACCCTGGTCTATTTCTCTCCCACCGGCACCACCAGAAAGGTCCTCAAGGGAATCATCGAGGGCCTCCAGGCCGGGACGGTCCATGAGATCGACTTGACCCCGCCGTCTGCTGAAGGATACGACCGAGCGCTGAAGACCGAAGGCCTCACCCTGATCGGTGCGCCGGTCTATGCCGGCCGCATCCCGGACACGGCGGTCCAAAGGCTGAAACGGCTCAAGGCGGATAAGACCCCGGCCGTAATCGTGGTCGTCTACGGCAACCGTGCCTATGAAGACGCCCTGCTGGAACTCAGCACGATCGTGCGCGAGACGGGCTTCATCCCTATAGCCGCCGGCGCGTTCATCGGCGAGCATTCATACTCGACCATGACAACCCCGATCGCGGCAGGGCGCCCTGACCCGCAAGACCTGGATCAGGCCAGGGTTTTCGGCGCCCTGATCAGGGAGAAGCTGGAGCGGATACCGAGCCTGGAGGACATCCAGGCCCTGCCGTTGCCGGGCGATTTCCCCTTCAAGGATCCCGGTGTCTGGCCGGAGATGTCCCCCACGGTGCGGGAAGACCTCTGCAATCGGTGCGGCATATGCGCCGAGGCATGCCCCGCCGGGGCCATTGCGATGGATACGACCGTGCTGACCGATAAGAAGCGGTGCATCGACTGCTGCGCCTGCGTGAAGGCCTGCCCCACGGGAGCGCGCGTCATGGAAGAGCCTCTGATACAACAGATCGCGCACTGGTTGAGCGAAACGTTTACCCAAAGGAAAGAACCGGAGATGTTTGTGTAATTCCCGTGGCCGCCCCGGGACTTTAATCAACCACCGAGCGCCTGGCTGTCCACCACCCGTTCCCGATTTGATGAGATCGGATTCCGGATGTTCTCCATCGTCGGTCCGGACGATCCGGTTGATCATCCATAGAGCCGCCGCGGTCTGCTCAGGATTCAGCTCGGTTTGGGTTAATTCTGTATGTTTCGAAGGCGGCGAGAAAGGCCCTGGGGGTCGATATTTTTTGATCATGGCACCGCGGGAGCCGAAGCCCCTGCGGCCGCCCATCGCCGCTTTTGCGGATTACCGGCTCTATTCGCCTTCGAGAAATTTCTTCTGGCACTCGGGGCAGAGGCCGTGGCTGAAAACCGCGTCGGAGTGCTGCTCGATATAGGATTCGAGCTGATTCCAGAAGCCCTGGTCATCGCGGATCTTCTTGCACGAGGCGCAGATGGGTATGAGCCCCTTTAGGGTGCGGATGCTCTCGAGCGCCTCCTGGAGTTCGGCGACGAACTGCTCGCGTTCGGACTCCATACGGCGTTTTTCGGTTATATCCCGAATGATGCCCTGATAGCCGATGATATCCCCTTCCTCGTTTTTCCGGACGCTGAAGGAATAGAGGCAGAACATGCGGTCGCCGTTCTTCTTGACCAGCCGCACCTCATAATCCTGAACCGCCCCGCGGGATTCGATGATCTCCCGAAAGGTTTCACGGTCCTCGGGCCGCTCATAGAGTCTGACAACGTCCATGCCGATGATCTCCTCCCGGGAATAGCCGAAGAAGTCCTCCGTGGCCTGATTGGCGTCGATGATGATGCCGTCGCGCGTGGTGATATAGATGGCATCGCGCGTGTTCTCGAAGAGGCTGCGGTATCTGGCCTCGCTCTCGCGGAGCTGCTCCTCGGCCAGCCGACGCGCATAGATCCGGCCTATCCTCCCGGCGATGACCTTCAAGAGTCGGTCCTCGTCGGGGTGAAAGACCCGGTCTTCCCCGGCGTGAACTTCAAGTGTTCCAATAGGGTGGCAATGGGCCGAGAGCTCCAGCGTGATCACCCGGGCCGCAGGTTGAAAGCCTTCGGATACATACTCGCCCCCGGAAATGAGCATGATCCTGACGCCGACCCGGTTGGGAAAGGCGTGCGGGATGGCCTTCGCGATATCCTGGATGATCTCGTCGAAGCCTGCCCCGCGTCTCTCAATGGCGGATGAGATTGCAAAAAGGCACTCGAGCGCCCGGTCCTTGCGGGCCAACTCCTCGCACATGCCATTCTGACGGACCTGATCGTCAACGGCCATGGATGTTATATAAGTCGAATCGCGGCTGTTTTCCAGGGGCATACCAGTCGAGGACTGAAGCGCAGGCCCGAGAAGAAACCGCCGGCATCTGTTCCGGCGTCTCATCCTGCATGTGTTGGGACGCGCGCGCTGTTTCCGGCTTCCCGCAAACCGGTTGGGCCTGGATCGATGCGCTCACCCATGCTACAATAGAGGCCTGGCAGGCTTCAGGCCCGTGATGCATGCCCGCTGGAGACTCTAAAAAACGGGAGGTGTCATCGCCAGGCGCGCGGAAATGTTGCGAATGCATCATGATGCACTATGTTCATGCCGGTCGATGGTGGATATCAAGGCAAGGGGGGCACATGAGCGTGAAGTCCGATTTCCGTTTCTTTCAGGAGGATGCATGCGACCGCTGCGGGATCTGCTTTGAGCGCTGCCCGGTGCTTGAGCTTGGAAAAGAAGAGGCCAAACGGGAAATTGAGACGCTTATCCGCGGGCAGAGCGCTGCATCCCTGGTGCTGCAGCGCTGCGTGACCTGCAACATCTGCGACTTTGCCTGCCCCAGACAGGCCAATCCGTATGGACTCATCCTGGAACGCCATCACGCGACCGGTCGGGCACAGGGTCTTCCCTACATGGCGAAGTTCATCTTCCCCAATGAGCCCGAGAACATGTGGACCTCCACGCGCGTGTTGATGGATGAAGACGAGCTTACGCTGGTGCGCTCCTGGGAAGAGAATCTGAAAAGACCCAGAAAGGAGGTCCTGCTTACCGGTTTCTACAATAACCTTATCCCCTACGTTGCCCAGACCTCGCTGCTCGACGAGTTGAAGCCGGCCATCGTGGGCAGCGACAGCATGTTCGGCATGGGGGAGGATGCCTACCGGATCGGGTTCCTGGAGGAGGCCGAGCGTCTGGGCAGGCTCGCCAAAGAGAAGTTTTCGAAAATGGGCGTGGAGAAGATGTACTGCTTCATGGTGGTCGAGGCCTCGATGTTCACCGATGTCCTGCCCAGGAAATTCGGCATCGATTTCGACTTCGAGGTGGAGCTCATCGATACCTGGATCCTGAACCGGCTCAAAGAAGGCAAGATCGCGGTGAAGAATCCCCTGAACCTGGCCGTCACGGTGCATGACAACTGCTGTGGCAGGTACATGAACGGGTCATTGCCGGAAATCACGCGCGAGATCCTTGCGCACATCGGCTGCACGGTCGTCGAGATGCGGCACACAAGAGACAACGCGCTGTGCTGCGGATGGGCTGGGACCGTGCCCACCCTGTTCGGACCCACCTCCGGCAACCCGTATCACACGCTCTTAAACCTTCTGCAGAGCCTGTATGTCAGACTGAGGGAGGCCGAGGAAACCGGTACCCAGATCATGGTCGTGCCCTGCCCGGGCTGTTGCGCCTTTCTCTCGCTCATCAAGGAGCTGACCGACAGCGACGTGGACATCTACCTGCCCATCGAGATGGTGCAGCTCGCCGCCGGCGAAAAACCCGTCCATAAGCATAAACAGCGCGCCTGGGATATCCTGGCCGTCACCACCGGCCTTGTGCTCAAATGGCCCTTTTCCCCCCGGCGCTTCATTCCCAAACCCGTGGATATCGAGGCGCCCCTCCCCGAAGCTAGCCGGGGCGATGCGGCGTTGATCAGGCTGTTCGGCAGGCTCTATCACAGCGCCCTGGTGCAAAACCCTGTCACGAAGAGCCTGATTGCCTGGACGGTCAAGACGCTGATAAAGAGATATCAAGCCTACCTTGCAGAACAGAAACGCATCGCGGCCGCCATGCCTGTGCAGGGCATCTGAGGAAGCGCGTGGATTACGAGATTATAGCCACCCTGGGACCCGCGAGCGAGGGCGCCACCCTCTGGAGGGAGATGCTTGCCGCCGGCGCGAGCGCGCTGCGCCTGAATACGTCCCACCTCGACCTGGACCGTCTCCACGAATGGCTGGATCGTTTGACACCCTTTCTTACGGCCTGCGACGAACCCCGGCCGCCGCTCATCCTCGACTTGCAAGGCAGCAAGTGGCGGTTGGGCAGCTTCGAGAAGCGCAGGCTCGAACAGGGCCGGA
>JAKQBR010000299.1 GCA_029574005.1 Deltaproteobacteria bacterium
GCGCACGTCCTTGAGGGTGTCGGTGATCAGGGCGCGTTCATAGGACTCCACCAGCCCCTGCAAGGTGCCTTTCTTCTTGCGTTCGGGTCCCGGCTGTTTCATCTGCAGCGAGGGCGGCAGGTGCATGCTCTCGATGGTGTCACCCGCGGCCACCAACACCGCGCGTTCGATGCAGTTTTCCAGTTCGCGCACATTGCCCGGCCAGTGGTAGGCCAGGAGGCAATCGATGGCCGGGGTGGAAAGGCGCTTGACCGGCTTGCCGAATTCCTCGGCGTACTTTTCGATGAAGTGGTCGGCCAACAGGAGGATATCGCTGCCGCGTTCGCGCAAAGGGGGCATGAAGATGGGGAAGACATTGAGGCGGTAGTAAAGATCGGTGCGGAAGACGCCCGCGGCTACATCGTCTTCCAGGTTGCGGTTCGTGGCCGCCACGACGCGCACGTTCACCTTGACCGTACGGGCCGAGCCCAGCGGCTGAAACTGTTTTTCCTGCAGTACGCGCAGGAGCTTGGCCTGGGCCATGGGAGAGAGCTCGCCGATCTCGTCCAGGAATATGGTCCCGCCGTGGGCCTCCTCGAACTTGCCGCGCCTGCGCTGATGCGCGCCGGTGAAGGCCCCTTTTTCATGGCCGAAGAGCTCGCTCTCGATCAGGGTGTCCGGCATGGCGGCGCAGTTCACTTCGATAAAGGGGCCGTCCTTGCGGGGGGATCCGTGGTGGATGGCGCGCGCCACCAGCTCCTTGCCGGTCCCGGTCTCGCCGTGGATCAGGACCGATGTGCTGGAGTCGGCCACCTGAGAGATGAGCGCGAAGACCTCTTTCATGATGCGCGAGTTGCCTTTGAATTCGGGGAAGGGGTGCTTGCTGCGGCTGAGCATGTCCTTGAGGCGGATGTTCTCCTCCTCGATGCGGCGCATGTGCACGGCCTTGGCCATCAGCCCGGCCACCTCGGAGAGGAACTGCAGCTCGTAGTCAAGGGTATAGACATGGCTGCTGACCTTGTCGGCCGAGAGCACGCCCACGGCCTGCCCCTCGTAGATGATGGGGACGCACAGGAAGGCCAGATCCGTTCGGCTCAGTTCCCGACGGGCGCCGGTACGATCAAGGAACAGTGAATCTTTTCCCAGAGACGGCACGGCCATGGGGCGGCAGGTCTGCGCCACCTGGCCGGTGATGCCCTCGCCCGGTTTGTAGCTGACCTGGATGCCTGAGAGATCGACCTCGTGCGCCACGTCCAGCATGGCATCACCGGTTTCACGGTCCAGGATGGAGATCATGCCGCGCTTCATGCCGGCCTTTGAGCTCAGTTCGTTGAGCACCTGTTCGAGCTGTTCACGCAGGGGCATGGCCTTGGCCAGGATCTTGGCAATGCTGTGCAGGGTCGACAAGTCGTCATAGGTAAAGCTGAGTATCTCCGCCATGTTCATGCCACCTCTCAAACATTATATGCCAAGCTTTTTGCATAAGGCAATTCTTTTCAAGGCCTGAACCGTGCGGATACAAGAGCATCGATTGAGCGTGGACCGGGACGCAAAGTATGCTACAAGAATGAACCAGCGCATTCGCGTCCGCTTGGGCGCATGGAAAGGAGGGGTGAAAATGGATTTCAAGGAACTGCTTGAGAAACGGCGGTCGATCAGGAACTTTGAGGATACACCGGTCGGGGTGGAGTTGGTGATGGAGATGCTCAAGGAAACCACCCTGGCGCCTACGGCCAGCAACGCCCAGCCGTGCAATTTCATCATCGTCATGGACCGCGCCGTGATCAAGCGCATTTCGGATGACAGCAAGGCCAACCTGCTCAAGGAGTTCGCCGTCAACCCCCATGACCGGCTGAGGATGTACGTTGACGTGCTCAAGGACGAGGCCTTCAATGTCTTCTACAACGCCCCCTGCCTGGTACTGGTGATCGGCGATAAGGGGGTGGCGACCCTGGATTTCGATACGGCCCTGACGGTGGCGTATCTCATGTTCGCGGCCACCTCGCGCGGACTCGGTACCTGTTGGATCAACCTGGGTGCCTCTGTCCGTGATCCAGACCTGCTGCGGGAGCTCGGCGTGCCCGACGAGTGCAGGATCGTGGCCCCGATCATCCTCGGCTATCCCAAGGAGGTCCCAATGGCCTCGGCACGCCACGATGCCAGGGTGCTCAAGGTCATTCCCGGAAAGTGATACGCCTTTTTCATAAGGGGTGACGGCCGGGAGAATAAAGAAAGCCCCGTCCATGTCTTGGACGGGGCGTGGTATGGCCTTACCTCAGTAGGGTCTTAATCGTCTTCCTTGTCGAGATCCTTCAAGGCGTCAGGCGGCAGTTCCGTCTCCAGCGAGCGGTTGATGCCGCGCGCCAGGATGGCGGCGATGGCGAAGAGGATGATCATCGCCAGGGCCAGGATCAGAACGATGGTCGAGAGCCAGACCTGACCTTCCTTCTCGATCTTATCCGATGCGATCTTGGCCTGCTCCTGGAACTTCTTGATATCCACCGTCATGCCGACCCAACCAAACCCGGCTGGTTTCGGGAACTCCTGGGTGTAGAACGGTACCGGGGCATAGGCCGCTACATAGGAGTTGCCTCCCAGCTCATAGGTCTTGAAACCGGATTTGCCGGCGGCGGCCTCTTTCTGGACCTCTCCCATAGCCGGATCGAGGTCTCCCAACTGGGTGTAATTCAAGACCTCGAACCCCTTGCCCCTCATCTCCTCGGCATTGGCCGAGGTGATGGGAGCGACCGGAACACCGTTCGGGTCGAGGCCGGCGATGTGATAGTCGGCGGGGTGCGAGATCACGTTGCCGCGGCTGTCCACCAGGAAGGCATAGTCGCCGGTGGCGACATCGGCTTCCAGCACATAGTCGGTTTGTGTGGGTACGATGTTATCCGTGAAACGCGCCAGGTGCCTCATATCGAGGGCCAGCGTCAGGACGCCGGTGAAACCCTGCTTGTCGAACAGCGGTGTGGCCATTCGAATGATCCCCTCAAATCGCTTCCCATTTTCGAAACTTGCCTTGTCCACATACCATCCCATGACCGGAGAGAAGTACACCTCGCCTTTGCCAAGATCCTTGGCCTTGAGGAAGTAATCCTCGGTCTTGTAGGTCGTATTGGCGGGATTGCTCACATTGACCAGGCCCTCTTTGGGCACGACCTTTCCGCCCACGATCTTGATGAGCTCAGTGCCGTTCGCGTCAATGAAGGACATCTCCGTATACAAGGGGTAGAGTTCTTTCACGATCTCTCCGTCCTTCTTGACCCAGAGTTCCTGGGTCTTGGTTGCCAGGAACGATTGTGCGGCTTCCGGGTTGGCGGGCAGGATCGTGGCGACCAGGATATCCCGCTGCCGCTCCCGCAAGAAATCGGCGATGTTCTGCGCCAGGTCGGCGGCCCGTACGCTGATCTCCTGTTGGGCTTTCTGGTCCAGGGCGACCATGGTACCGGTCTTGGATATGCCGCCGAAGCGGATGATGCTGAAGGCTACCAGGGAAGAGATCAATAATAAGGGGATGACCACAAGCAGGAAAAATAACCGTGCAACTGTTAAGATGCGCATTCCTTTGATTGATTCAGGCATGTATTTTTCCCCCTTATTAGTCTAAGACATGCTCATGTCTTTTCAAGACCCGAGCCATGTCTAACCAAGTACCAGATCTTTGAACGGATTCACGAAGAGCAGGATCAGCGCGATAACCAAGGAGTAGATGGCGATCGATTCGGCCATGGCCATACCGACCATCATGGTCATCATGATTTTACCCTGGGCATTGGGGTTGCGACCGACGGCCTCGGATGCCCCCGCGGCCGCGTTACCGATGCCGGCGCCAGCGCCGATACAACCCAGACCGATTGCCAGACCTGCTCCGATCATGCCGCCCACGGAAAAGATCACTTTCACATAGGGGGCCTGCGCCGGGATGGCGTCCGCGGCGAAGAGCGGTCCTGCCAGGAGCCAGAGGGCCATGGTGGCAAAAACAACGAACAAGACTTTGGTTGAATTGTGGTACATGTTTTTCTCCTTTCATACGGTAAAATTTTTTATTTTTTTATGCATCGAGCGCTCAATGATTGAGCCCTCAATGCTGCCCCACATAAAGCAATAGACATGCCACGCGATCGTATCGTGTCGATATTGCCGTAACCGACCGATTAGCCAGGCATTTCTCAGAAGGGCTTCTATCCCGCCCTCCGGGATGTCGAACGTTTTTATTTAACAATTCGTTCAACGCTGCATGTGATGTTAAAGCTTCGTGGTGATGGAGAAAGCGGATGCGTGCCTGATGCCCATGATTATAGCGCGCACATGCCGACGGAGCAAGACGCGCATGCTCTGAAACAGGGCCGGGATTCGACTCCGCCGGTCTCTTCAAGCAGCGGGACCGTTTGGGGATCGTGAAGTTCCTGCTGTCATGAAGTTTCTGCTTGCCTTGTCCCCCACCTTTCCCGTAGATTGAGGAATATATCTGTTCTCTACTCAATTTTATGCTCCTTCCCCAGGGCGCGGTCTCATGCGCACGGAAAGGGGCATTTTCTTTATGGTCCACTTCAATGGGCACTGACGCTAAAAGCCCTCCGGTTCAATTCAGCCGGGCCGTGAAAAAAACGTTCAGACACATCAAATGATTACCCTTCAAAATAGGGCGCGAAGAGGTGGCGCATGCCCTCCAGCGATTCTTCGATGGCATAGGGAACCGTCTTGACGAACATGTCCAGGAGCACGATGGCGTTCACCGCCGAATCCGTGTCCGAGGCCGCCCGCAGGCGCTGGGCGATGGTGAAATTCACGATGCCCGTGTTGGCGTAGATCTGCTTGAGGCCCTGGAGATTGAATTCGGGCGTTTTGTCCGTGTTTCGCCTGAAATACTGCGCCAGCATATACATGGAGCTGGCGCGGTAGATCGTTTCGGCCTCGCTAGCCAGGGGAAGGTGGAAACGCGCCATGGGTCTGAAAAAGATGGTATGCGGGCAGCCGCTGGTGGCGCTGATCAGGCCGATCAGTGAACTGATGGAGCGCTGGGCCGTGGTCTTCTGGGATATGACGCGTTCCTCGGTGATTACGGTCAGGAGCGTCTTGTCAAAGGAACTCAGGCCCTTGAAGCGCCGGACGATATCCACCAGGCGCAGCGCCAGCGGGCAGCGCGGCGTTTGGCTCGGCACCAGCGGGCAATGGTGGCATTGATGAAAGTCCAAGTCGGTCCAGGACGGCGGATTGTCAGGGACCGCATTCACCAGGTCCAGGGTGTGCGGGTCGAACGACAGGTTGAATATCTCCGTGGCGGCGTCGACCGGCGTGATGCGGTACTCGATGGCGATCGGCTTCATTATCCTCCCTGTTCCTCAGGCCCTGGTAAGGTGGCGGTACTTGATGCGGTGGGGCTGCTCGGCCTCGGCTCCCAGGCGCCGCTTGCGGTCCTCCTCGTACTCGGAGTAGTTCCCGTCGTACCAGGTGACCGTCGAATCGCCTTCAAAGGCCAGGATATGCGTGGCGATACGGTCCAGGAACCAGCGGTCGTGGCTGATGACCACGGCGCACCCGGCGAAATTTTCCAGGCCTTCCTCCAGCGCCCGCATGGTATTGACGTCCAGGTCGTTGGTGGGCTCGTCCAACAGGATCACATTGGCCCCCGACTTGAGCATCATGGCCAGGTGCACGCGGTTGCGCTCTCCGCCCGAAAGCGTCCCGACCTTTTTCTGCTGATCCGCGCCGGAAAAGTTGAAGCGTGCCACATAGGCGCGTGAATTGACCTCGCGGCCTCCGAGCAGGATGCTGTCCTTGCCTCCCGAGATGGTCTCCCAGATGGTCTTGTCTGGCTTAAGCGCGTCGCGGTTCTGATCCACGTAGGCCAGGCGGACGGTCTCTCCGATCCTGATCGTGCCGCTGTCGGGCGTTTCCTGGCCCGTGATCAGCCTGAAGAGCGTGGTCTTGCCCGCCCCGTTGGGCCCGATGACGCCGATGATGCCGCCCGGCGGCAGGGCGAAGTCGAGCCCCTCGAAGAGCAGGTTGTCGGCGTAGGCCTTGCTGACACCCTTGGCCTCGATGACCACGCCGCCTAAGCGCGGTCCGGGTGGTATATAGATCTCGAGGTCCTGGGCGCGCTTCTCGCCTTCGCGGCCGAGCAAGGCCTCGTAGGCGCTGATGCGCGCCTTGGCCTTGGCATGGCGGCCCTTGGGACTCATGCGGATCCACTCCAACTCGCGCTGCAGGGTCTTCTGGCGGTCGCTCTCGCCCTTTTCCTCCTGGCGCAGGCGTTCCTGCTTCTGCTCCAGCCAGGACGAGTAGTTGCCCTTCCAGGGGATGCCCTTGCCGCGATCGAACTCCAGGATCCAGCCCGCCACGTTGTCCAGGAAGTAGCGGTCGTGCGTGACCGCGATGACCGTTCCGGCGTAGCGCTGCAGGTGGTGTTCCAGCCAGGCCACGGTCTCGGCGTCCAGGTGGTTTGTGGGTTCGTCCAACAGGAGGATATCCGGCTTCTGCAGCAGCAGGCGGCACAGGGCAACGCGCCGCCGTTCGCCCCCGGAGAGCACCTTGACCGGCGTGTCCCCCGGCGGGCACCTCAGGGCGTCCATGGCCATCTCCAAGCGGGAGTCCAGGTCCCAGGCGTCCAGGTGGTCGAGCTTTTCCTGGACCTCGCCCTGGCGCTCGATGAGCTTGTTCATGGCCTCGTCGTCCATGGGCTCGGCAAACTTCATATTAATCTCGTTGTACTCACTCACCAAATCAACGATTTCCTGCACGCTCTGCTCCACGATCTCGCGCACGGTCTTGCTTTCATCCAGCCGGGGCTCCTGTTCCAGATAGCCCACGGTGTAGCCGGGCGAAAGTACGGCCTGGCCCTCGAACTCCTTGTCCACGCCGGCCAGGATCTTCAGGAGCGAGCTCTTGCCGCTGCCGTTCAAACCCAGCACGCCGATCTTGGCCCCGTAGAAATAGGACAGTGATATCTCAGACAGGACGGGCTTCTTTTCATAGTACTTACTGACCCGCATCATGGTGTAGATGACCTTGTTCACTTCCGGTTGCGCCATTTTTTAAGCCTCCGCTGGCTCCGTCTTCACGCCAGAAAATTTTTTATGCCGGTGAATACCATCTGCGCCGCCAGGGCCGACAGGATCAGCCCGGTCAGCTTGCTCAGGATCTTCAGGCCCGTTTCCCCGATCACGTCTTCGACCTTGGTGGCCAATGTCAGCAGCAACCCGACGCACAGCACGGCGCAGAGGAGCGCCGAAAGGCCCAAGGCCTTCTCCCAGGCCGTGGTGACCTCGGCGCCCATG
>JAKQBR010000301.1 GCA_029574005.1 Deltaproteobacteria bacterium
GTAAGCCCCGGCACGTCGTGCCGGGGCTTTTTTCTTTTTCCATTCCCCCCGCCCTGCCCCGCGGGGCCGGGCGCGAAAGGGCGACGGATAATCCACATTGACAGATGCAGGCCTTCATTACTATATGATGGCAAGCGAGGAGGAAGAACACGCATGGCGAATGTTACGCGCAAGGAACTGTTGAAGGAACCGGATGAATTCATCACCACCACCGGCTCGGTCATGAAATGGATCCGCGAGAACCCCCGGCGCTTCGGGGTCGGACTCGCCGTCATCATAGTCATTCTGGCACTCGGGTTCGGCCTGTACTTCTGGAAGGGCCACCGCGAGCAATCGGCCATGAGCGCCTATTTCAAGGCCGGCTCGGACCAGAAGCTCGTGGCCGGGGTCGCCGCCGACTACACCGGCACCAGGGCCGGCAAGCTTTCCAAGCTCCGCCTGGCCGGGCTGGCCTATGCCAAGGGCGACACGGCCGAGGCGATCAGAAACGCCGGCGAGTTCATCGACACCTGGGGCTCAAACGACATCCTGACCTACCAGTCCATGCTGATCATGGCCCGCGCCTATATGGACCGCAAGGAGTACGCCAAGGCCCTGCCATCCCTGGACAGCTGCATCACCGGCGCCCAGGGCGTCGTCAAGGAGGAGGCCATGTACACCAAGGCCGTCGCCTTGAAGGCGCTGGGCAAGAACAAGGAAGCGGCCGTGCTCCTGGGCGATCTGGTCAAGCTGACCGCGGAGGCCGGATTATCCCGCGAGCTGTTCCAGCCCGAGCCGTCCCCCTACCGGTCGCTGGCCGCCGTGGCCCTTGCGGAAATGAGCACGACAGCGGGAGTTTCACTCGATGCAAAATAAAACCACGGCCAACAACTTCCTCAAGACCGCGGCCTTGTGGGTGGTGATCATTCTCATCATGTTCATGCTGTACCACCTCTTCAACCAGCCCAAGCCCAAGATCGACGAGTTCGCCTACAGCGATTTCATCCAGATCCTGGACACCGGACAGATCAAGGAGGTCAAGATCCAGGGCCAGAACATCGAGGGCATCTACACCAAGAACGCCAAGGACACCCCGTTCAGGACCTTTGCCCCGGAAGACCCGCAGCTCGTGCAGCGCCTGATGGGCAAGAACGTCAAGGTCTCGGCCGAGGCCAAGACCAATGACCCCTGGTACATGTCGGTGCTGATCTCATGGATCCCCATGCTCCTCTTGATCGGGGTGTGGATCCTCTTTATGCGGCAGATGCAGACCGGCGGCAGCAAGGCCATGAGCTTCGGCCGCAGCAAGGCCCGCCTCATGACCCAGGACCGCATCAAGGTGACCTTCGCGGACGTGGCCGGCGTGGACGAGGCCAAGCAGGAGCTGGAGGAGATCATCGACTTCCTCAAGGACCCCAAGCGCTTCACCACCCTGGGCGGCCGCATCCCTAAGGGCGTGCTGCTCTTAGGGCCCCCGGGCACGGGCAAGACGCTCCTGGCCAAGGCCGTGGCCGGAGAGGCCGGCGTGCCGTTCTTCAGCATGTCGGGTTCGGACTTCGTGGAGATGTTCGTGGGCGTGGGCGCCTCGCGCGTGCGTGACCTCTTCGCCCAGGGCAAGCAGCATGCGCCCTGCATCATCTTTATCGACGAGATCGACGCCGTGGGCCGGCACCGCGGCGCCGGCCTGGGCGGCGGACACGACGAGCGCGAGCAGACCCTCAACCAGCTCCTGGTGGAGATGGACGGCTTCGAATCCAACGAGGGCGTCATCCTCATGGCGGCCACCAACCGTCCGGACGTGCTCGACCCGGCGCTCTTGCGCCCCGGGCGCTTCGACCGACAGGTCGTGGTGGCCAGCCCGGACGTGAAAGGCCGCGAGGGCATCCTCAAGGTCCATACCCGCAAGATCCCCATGGCGGAAAACGTTGACCTGGCCACCCTGGCCAAGGCCACCCCCGGCTTCTCGGGCGCCGACCTGTCCAACCTGGTCAACGAGGCCGCGCTCCTGGCGGCGCGCTATAAGAAGACCAAGGTCGACATGTCCGACCTCGAGATGGCCAAGGACAAGGTCCTCATGGGCGTGGAGCGCAAGAGCCTGGTTATCTCGGAGGAGGAGAAGCGCAACACCGCCTACCATGAATCCGGGCACGCCCTCCTTGCCAAGCTGCTGCCGGACGCCGACCCGGTCTACAAGGTCAGCATCATCCCGCGCGGACGCGCCTTGGGCGTGACCATGCAGCTGCCGATCGACGACCGCCACACCTACAAGAAGGAGTATCTTTTGGATACGATCACGGTCTTCATGGGCGGCCGCGTGGCCGAGGAGCTGGTGCTCGGACACCTGACCACCGGCGCCGGCAACGATATCGAACGCGCCACCGACATGGCCCGCCACATGGTCACGGAATGGGGCATGAGCTCGTTGGGGCCTTTGAGCTTCGGCAAGGTGGAGCAGGAGATGTTCCTTGGCCGCGAGATCGCCAAACGGGTCGATTACAGCGAGGAAACCGCGCAGAAGATCGACCAGGAGGTCAAACAGATCGTGCTCGAATGCTATCAGAAGGCCAGGAACCTGATCGAGAAGCATATCGACACCCTGCATACCATCGCCCAGCGGCTGTTGGAGAAGGAGGTCATCGATGGCAGCGAAATCGACGCCATCCTCGCGGAGGCGGCAACCTAGGGCGCGGCTGCTTTCCCGCCCGGATGCCGGATGCCTCCTGGCCTGTGGAATCGACCCGGCGTCGCTGCCCTACCTTGAGCCCAAGCTGAACCATCGGGTGCTGCTGCTCGAAGGCGTCAAGATCTACATCGCCAATATCCTGAAGCAGACCATGCTCTCCTTCGGCGGCGACGTGGCGGTGCACCGCGGCGTGATCGCCGGCAGCGTGGACTATTCCGACTGCGTGCTCATGGGCGACCTGCGCCATTACCGCAAGCTGGTGGAAAAGCTCCATGTCCAGCCCGGCATGAGCGCGGTGGTCGAGCTGATCATCAGCCAGGTTTTCGGACAGCGTACAACCCTGGAGCTCAAGCTGGGCAGCCGCCTTGAGCGCTGGGAAATGACGCCGGTCATCATGGGCATCCTGAACGTGACCCCGGACTCCTTTTCCGACGGCGGTGCGCACCCCGACCCGGACGCCGCCCTTGCGCACGCCCTGGCCATGATCGATGCGGGCGCCCAGATCATCGACATCGGCGGCGAGTCCACCCGCCCCGGCGCCGCCGAGGTGCCGCCTGAGGTCGAGCTTAAGCGGGTCATCCCGGTCATCGAACGCCTCGCGGCAGCCAGCCCCGTGCCCATCAGCATCGACACCCGCAAGTTCCCCGTGGCCCGCCGGGCCCTGGACGCGGGCGCCTGCCTGATCAACGACGTCCAGGCCTTGTCCGACCCGGGGATGATGGCCCTGGCCGCCGAAAGCGGCGCGGGCGTGGCGCTCATGCACATGCGCGGCACGCCCGCGACCATGCAGGCCGACACCGCCTACGGCGATGTCGTCTCCGAGGTCTACGATTTCCTGGAGGCGCGCATCGACGCCTGCGTGGAGGCCGGCATCGCGCGGGAGAGCATCGTGATCGACCCGGGCATCGGCTTCGGCAAGGACCTCGCCGGCAACCTGTCGCTCATCAAGCATATCGGCGAGTTCCGATCCCTGGGCGCGGCGCTCATGCTGGGCCATTCGCGCAAGTCCTTCATCGGCCTGACCCTTGGAGCGCCCGTGGACGAGCGCGAGGAAGGCACCGACGCCGTTTCCGCCTGGGCCGCGCTCGAAGGCGTGGACATCATCCGGGTGCACGACGTGAAACGCGCGGCGCGCGTGCGCGCCATGCTCAACGCGATACGGGAGAGCAGATGATCGCCGGCATCGGGGTGGACCTCGTGGAGATCAGCCGCATCCGCGCCCTCTATGAGCGCTACGGCGAGCGTTTCCTGAAACGCGCCTTCGGTCCCGAAGAGGTCCGTCACTGCATCGGGCGCATCGACCCGTCCGCCTCTCTGGCGGCGCGCTTCGCGGCCAAGGAGGCCTTTGTCAAGGCCCTTGGCACCGGGATGACCAAGGGCATCCGGTTTGTCGACATCCAGGTGACCGGCGCGCGACCGCCGCGGGTAGAGCTGTACGGTAAGGCGCTCGAGCTGGCCGACGGCATGGGCGTTAGCGGCGTGCACGTCAGCCTGTCGCACGAGCGCACCCATGCCGTAGCCATGGTGATTGTGGAGGTGAGGCCATGAAGTGTCTGTATACACAAGAGATGAGGCAGGCCGACCAGGCCGCCATGGACCTGGGGATACCCGCCCTGGTGCTCATGGAAAACGCCGGCCGGGCCGTGGCCGATGAGATCCGCGCGCGCTACCGGCGCGAGTCCGTGGAGCGCATCGTGGTCATCGCCGGCAAGGGCAACAACGGCGGGGACGGTTTCGTCATCGCCCGGCATTTGTGGAACGCGGGTTACGACGTCAGCGTCTATCTCCTGGGCCGCACCTCGCAGGTCGCCGACATCGCGCGCGTCAATCTGGACGTGCTCATCAACATGGGCGTGCCCATCACCGTGGTCCTTGACGAGAACGATCTCGAGGTCCTCAAGCGCGAGCTGGCTTCGCGCCGGGCCTACGTCTGCGTGGACGCGCTCCTCGGCACCGGGTTGTCCAAGCAGGTCAAGGGTCTCTATTCGCATGTCATCGAGTGCCTGAACGACTCCCCCTTGCCGGTGGTCGCGGTTGACGTCCCCTCGGGGCTCGACGCGGACAGCGGCTTCCCCTTGGGCCGGGCCGTGCGCGCCACGCTGACCGTCACCTTCGGCTACCCCAAGGTGGGCTGCGTCCTGGCATCCGGCATGCCCTACGTGGGCGAGCTCGTGGTGGCCGACATCTCCATCCCCAAGGCCGTGGAGCAGGACGGCTGGAACATCAGCCTGCTGGAAGACACGGTCTTGCAGAACATCCCGGTGCGCCCGCCCGAGGCCCATAAGGGCGACTTCGGCCGCGTGGCCCTGTTCGCCGGTTCGCCGGGGCTCACGGGCGCGGCCTGCCTGGCCAGCCTGGCCGCGCTGCGCACCGGCGCCGGCCTGGTCACGTTGGCCACCCCGCAGGAGCTCAACCCCATCTTCGAGGTCAAGCTCACCGAGGTCATGACCAGGCCGCTCGGCAAGAAGGGCGCGCATGTCTTTACGCCGGACATGCTGGACGATTGCCTGCGCTTGAGCGAGGCCTCGGACGCCGTGATCATGGGCCCGGGCATCGGGCAGGCCAAGGCCACGGCCGAGTTCGTCAAAGGCATGGCCTGCGGCTGCACCTGTCCCATGGTCCTGGACGCCGATGCCCTGAACATCATCGGCCAGTCGGGTATCTGCCTGTCGGTGGCCTCGGTCGTGACCCCGCATCCGGGCGAGATGTCTCGGCTCCTGGGCCTGCCGGTGGCGGAGATCGAGCGCGACCGCATCGGCGCCGCCCGCGGCTGCGCCGCTAGCCTGGGCGCCACGGTCATCCTCAAGGGCCACCGCACGGTGATCGCCTCACCGGACGGCAGCGTGGCCATCAACCCCACTGGCTCCAACAGCATGGCATCGGGCGGCATGGGCGATGTCCTCTCCGGCATCGTCGGCACCTTCCTGGCCCAGGGCCTGCCGCCGTTTACGGCCGCTGCCTTAAGCGCCTACCTGCACGGCCTGGCCTCCGACCGCGTGGGCGTAAGCAAGGCCAGGGGCCAGATCGCCTCCGACCTGCTGGAGGAGATCCCGCGCATCCTGAAGGAGAACGCGTGAACACCTATACCACCACCTCGGCGCAGGAGACGCGCGCCCTGGGCGAACGCATCGGCTGCGGGCTCAAGGGCGGCGAGATCATCCTCTTGAGCGGCGACCTGGGCGCGGGCAAGACCGTGTTCACCAAGGGCATCGCCGCCGGGCTGGAGTCGCTCGATCCCGTGGTGAGCCCCACGTTCACCCTGGTCAACATCTACAAGGCCAGGCTTGACATCGTGCATGTAGATCTCTATAGGCTAGATTCACAAGAGGTCTGGGGCCTGGGTTTGGAAGACTACATGGACCAGGGGCATGTCATGGTGGTGGAATGGGGAGACATGGCGCGCGATTTTTTCACGGGCGCCTGCATGCGGGTGAAGATCGAGTACCTGGATGAGACCTCCCGCCGGATCACGGTGGAGGCCCCTTGGACCCAGGACTTCTGAGAGCGCCCGCAGCGGGGAAAAGACACGGGCGCGCAAGAAGGGAGAACATGGCCATCATCGTCCAGAAGTACGGCGGCACCTCGGTGGGCAGCATCGAGCGCATCCGGCATGTGGCCGCCAGGGTGAGCGAATGCTACCGCCAGGGCCATGACGTGGCCGTGGTGGTCTCGGCCATGTCCGGCCAGACGGACAGGCTCTTGAACCTGGCCAGAGAGCTTACCCCCTCGCCCGACCCGCGCGAGCTCGACGTCATGGTGTCCACGGGAGAACAGGTAAGCGTCGCCCTCCTGGCCATGGCGCTGAAAGAATTGGGCACCCCGGCCCGTTCGCTCCTGGCGTACCAGGTCCCTATCCGCACGGATGACGCCTTCACCAAGGCGCGCATCCTGGCCATCGACGACAAGTCCATCCGCGCGGTCTTCCAGGCCCGCGAGGTGGCGGTGGTGGCGGGCTTCCAGGGCATCACCGAAGGCAACGATATCACCACCCTGGGCCGCGGCGGGTCCGATACCTCGGCCGTGGCCTTAGCCGCGGTCTTGAAGGCCGACCGCTGCGAGATCTACACCGACGTGGACGGGGTCTACACCTGCGACCCCAACATCTGCGCCCGTGCCCGCCGGCTTGCCAAGATATCCTATGACGAGATGCTGGAGATGGCATCGCTGGGCGCCAAGGTGCTGCAGACGCGCTCGGTGGAGTTTGCCAAGAAGTACGACGTGCCGGTGTTGGTCAAGAGCACCTTCACCGACGAGGGCGGCACGGTGGTCGCCAGGGAGGACGAGGACATGGAGCGCGAGATCGTTTCCGGCATAACCTATGAAAAGAACGAGGCCAAGATCACCCTCTTAGCCGTACCGGACAGGCCCGGCGTGGCGGCCGAGATCTTCACCCCGCTGGCGCTCAAGAACATCAACGTGGACATGATCATCCAGAACGTCTCCGTGGACGGCAAGAGCGCGGACCTGAGCTTCACGGTCACCAAGAACGACTATGCCCAGGCCATGGAGCTGATCAAGGCTGCGGCGGCCAAGCTGAACGCCAAGGACATCATCGGCGACACGTCGATCGCCAAGCTGTCCATCGTGGGGGTGGGCATGCGTTCGCACGCCGGGGTGGCGGCCCGCATGTTCAAGGCGCTCTCCGCGGTCGGGATCAACATCATGATGATCTCCACCTCCGAGATCAAGGTCTCCGTGGTCATCGAAGAGAAGTACCTGGAGCTGGCTGTGCGTGCGCTGCACACTGCCTTCGATCTGGACGCTCCGGCCCGACAGGCCGAGTGATGCTCTACCCGAAAGGCGCGGCGATCCGCGCCTTTCGCTTTTTTGGTCGGTTTGGCGGGGAACTTTCCTTTTGTCCG
>JAKQBR010000304.1 GCA_029574005.1 Deltaproteobacteria bacterium
ACAGATCCGCGGCGGTCGTTCGCGTTTCAAAGATAGGCCCCTGATAGGTGAAGTCCTTGAAACGCGAACGACCGCCGCGGATCTGTCTGGTCAAGAGATCTTCGAGCCAGTCAGGGAACTGGCCGGTGGGCAGGACGCCCACCATCCGATTGTAGTCGAACTCCCCTGAACCGAGCTTCAGGTCGAGCACGGCATCGGCCCCCGCCTTGAAGCCTGAGAGCCTGGCCGAACCGCTGATGTCCACGATCTGGGACTCGATCTTTATCTCCTTCACATCCAGCGTATGGTTGTTGCCCCGGCCGCCGAAGGTGAACCGGGCCTTGCCGACATGGGCGCCCCACGGAAGACCGAGCGCCCGCGTGCCGCCGATGAGGGTGAATTCATAGCCCTGCTTCTCGCTCTTGAATTCCAGCGTAAAGTCGAGCTTCCCATCGAGCCCGGCATGCAGCTCATCAAGCGGCATGCCGTGAACGATCGCCCCGCCCCGCCAGACGCGCGAGATCTTCATGGCCCACAAGGCCGCCGTCCCGCCCTGGAGATCGCCTTCCAGGCTGATGCGGTCGTTGCCGAACCTGGCCTTGACGTTGTCCACCGCCAGGACCCTGCCGCGATACAGCAGCCGGGCCCGCCCGTCCTCGGTCCTGATGGTCGGCATTTCAGGCATCTGTCCCTGCTCCGAGAACTTGGCCACATCAATGGTGACCAGCGGGTTTTTGAGCCATACATCCTTGATCTCGAGCCGGCCCAGGAGGAGATGGCGCAGTGAAAACCTGGCCATGAGGCTTTCGGCCTGGATCCTTACGGCCCCGTCACTGGTGTAATCGATCTGTCCCAGCGTTACGCGCGGCCGGTTGAGCAGATCGATCTCGAATGACTTGACGGCCACCCTGCGGTGCAGTTTGGCCTCCAGGGTCTGCTGCACCATGGCCCGCAAGGCCTCCGGGCTCAGGTAGGCATGATAGACGGCCAGCCCTGCACCGATGAGGGCCAGGACAACGGCCGCGGCGATGAGGAGCTTGTGCGTGCGCGTCTTCATTCCGTTCCTTCCCCTAGATAGTATAGTTGACATATCCCAAGCAAGTGATAATACTCTGGCACGGGATGCCCGAGCATGAGCGCCGCTGAAGGCTCAAGGAGGCCACGCATGCAGAGGTGAAAGGGGGGAAAGCGATATCCATGACAAGCACGCGAAGATATGGGTGCACCGCCATCGTCCTGTTGCTGTTCTTCCTGCGGCCCTCCCCTTCGTCCGCGCTCGAACCTCCGGCCGTTGAACGGCTCGTGCTCGATAACGGCATGACCTTTCTGCTGCTGCCGCGCCCCAGCACTTCCATCTCGTTCGAGGTGCGCGTCAAGACCGGGAGCGTGGACGAACCCCGCGGCAAAACCGGCCTGACGCACATGCTGGAGCATATGATGTTCAAGGGCAACCACCGTATCGGCACGCGGGATTTCGACCGGGAAAAGCCCCTGCTGGATGAGATGGACCGGGTGGCACAAGCGCTGCAAACGGCCCGCGGCGCCGAGCAGGAGGCATTGAAGGCCGAGTTGGCGCGCCTTTCCCGGCAGGCCTCCCTCTACCAGGTCCCGGGGGAGTTCGACCGGCTGTATGCCCGCGCCGGGGGGATCGGCCTGAATGCCAGCACCTCGCCCGACCTGACCTCCTACCACGTGACCCTGCCCAGGGACCGTCTCGAACTCTGGGCCGTCATGGAAAGCCAGCGCATGCGCTTTCCCGTTTTCCGCGAGTTCTACACCGAGCGGGAGGTGGTGCTCAGAGAACGCGCCCAGCGCGTCGAGTCGAGCGATAAGGGCACGCTCTTTGAAAGGTTCCTGATGCATGCCTTTCCGGGCTCACCGTACCGGACCCCGGTCATCGGCTTGAGCGAGGACATCGCGCGCCTGACGAGCGCGGACCTCAAGGCCTATTACCAGGCCTACTACCGGCCGGAAAATACGGTCGTGGCCATCGTGGGCGGATTCGATGCCGTCAAGGCCGCAGAGACCCTGAAACGCTGTTTCGGCACGCTCAAGCGCGGACAGGTTCCCGAGCGGCAGCCCGCGGGAGGAGCACCCCCGCGAATCCAGGTGCGCCTGCGCATGGCATCGAAGGAACAACCGTTCATGCTCATGGGTTTTCACAAGCCTAAGGGGCCGATCGAGGTCAACGCCTGCTTCGATATCATCGAAGAGGTCCTGGCTGGCGCGCATGCCTCACGCCTGGAAAAATCCCTCATAAACAGCGGATTGGCATCGGATGTAGACGCCTATAACGGTTACCCCGGCACCCGCTACAACAACCTGTTCCTGATCTCGGCCAGCCCGGTCGAGGGCCGCACCAATGCCGAGATCGAGCAGACGATCTGGGGGGAGCTGGAAAGGCTCAGGCGTGACGGCATCACCGCCGAGGAACTCGCCAAGGCGGTGCGCGCCGTCAAGAAAGCCGTGCTTCTGAACCTCGAAACCGATGCCGGGGCCGCGAGCCTTCTCTCGCTCTACGAGACCCTGGCCGGGGACTATCGGTATGTCTATAGAATGATCGATGTCATGGAGAAGCTCGGACCGGAACAGGTACGGGACTGCGCCCGCACCTACCTTACCCCCGAGAACGCCATCATCGCCGTACTGGAGGAATAACCC
>JAKQBR010000309.1 GCA_029574005.1 Deltaproteobacteria bacterium
CCGCACGTCAGACAGCGTGGCGGCAGGAGGGTGTCAAGCAATGCATTAAACATAGTTTTAAGTGTTAAGTGTTAAGTGTTAAGCAAATACAGGGACCGGATTCATCAGGGCCGATCGAAACTCGGGTAAACCCGGTGATGAAACGGCATGGGGGCACCATGCCGCCTGTGATCCAGCCTTTTCTCAAAAATAACCCTGAAAACTCTAAAAGACGTCTTCTAATAGTACTTATGATAGCTGTACTTGCGATACTTGAACTTCTGGGCCGGCATGACGTCCACGGCATTCAGCACGATCCCCATGATCTTCTCGCGCGGCAGCGTATTGAGCGCCATCTTGAAATCCGTGGTACGGGTGTAGCGGTAGCGGGTCACGAAGATGATGCCCTCCACGTGATCGGCGATGATCTTGGGGTCGACCGTGGCCTGAACGGGAGGGGTATCAATGATGACGAAACGGTCCGGGTAACGCTGGGCCACCTCGTCGATGAGGGTGCCCAGGTTCTTGGATTCCAGGAGTTCGGATGGATTGGCGGGTGCCTCCTTGGCCGATGACAGGATCGTCAGCTTGTCGATGGGGGTCTTGATCAGACAATCGGCGATGCTGCGCTTGCCCTGGATGATCTCGCTCAGGCCCGCAGTGGGCGGGTAATGGAACAGCTCCTGCAGCGCGGGGCGCCTGAGGTCGCATTCCACCAAGAGGACATGCTGATCTTCGCCCTTGGCGATGGCGATAGCCAGGTTGGAGGCGATCAGGGATTTGCCCTCGGAAGGCAGGGAACTCGTGACCATGATGATGCGCTTGCGTTCGCCGCCGGGCGCATGAAAGATATGGGTGCGGATCTTGCGGATCTGCTCCGAGGTATAGGAATACGGCATGTGATACATGTACAGATGGTCATCCAGGCCCCCGGTGAGGCCTGCCTCGGTGGGTTCAACGTTCTCTTTCTCGAGATGCTCTTTCTCGAACGCCTTGGATATGTCGACCATCTCTTAGCTCTCCATACTGATCTTGATCGGTTTCGCGTACAAAAATCCCTTCCCGCTCAGCTCAAGGGCGTACTTGACGGCCTCTTCGCGCGTTGCGAAACGCCCGAGGGAGACCATGTACCACAGACGTTTCTGGGGATCCACCAGCGGGAACACGGACGGGTCATACCCGACGGCCTTCAGATCGGCTTTCACTGCCGTGGCCTCGGTCTCGGAATGATACCATGCTATGCCGACGCTGAAGATCTCGCCCTTGGCGATGTTGGGCAGGAAGATCGACTGGCCCTTGGAAAGCCGTTCCAGGTTGCCGACATTGGCATTGGCATCCCGCACGGATTTGAGGATGTCTCCGTCGATGCGTCCGTAATGGCGGATGGCCAGGGACGCCAGGGAATCGCCTTCCCGGGCCTTCACGTACCCTCCCTGGGGCTTGATTTGAGACAGCGACGGCGGAAGAGATGCCGCCACGGGCGGGGTGATGTCCGTCATGGCGGTGGGAACATCCTGCGCGGCCATTTTCCGGGCCGGCGTCGCCTCGGGGCCGGTCGGGATCACCGGCACCGGCACAGTCCGCGACGCCTGTGGGGCCGGCTGATTCTGGGCCGGACGCTCAAGCGCGGGCTTGTCCGCCGGTCCATCCGCATCACGCGCCAGCCCGTACCAGAGGGCAGCCCCGGCCGCAAGAGCGATGACGGCCGCCGCGATTATCCCGGTCCTGGGCAGGGGGACGCGCGGGCCCTGGGCATACGTGCCCTCGATCTCGCTGGCCACCTGCTTGATGATGCGCGGCGTGACCTCGCGGGTGTCTTCGGTGTAAGCGGCCAGCATGGCATTGTCGCACAGGATGTTGATGACCCGGGGGTATCCCCTGGTCCGCTGGTAGATGACCTGCATGGCGGCCGGGGAGAATATCGGCTTCTCCATGGGCTCATAACCCGCCACCCTCAGACGGTGCTTGATGTACTCAATGGTCTCAGCCTGGGAAAGCGGCGATATGGTGAACTTGACGCTGATGCGCTGTTTAAGCTGGCGCAGGTTCGGGCTGCGCAGCGTGGCGTTGAGCTCGGGCTGTCCGAGCAGGATGATGTGCACCAGCTTTTCGTTGGGGGTCTCGAGATTGGAGAGCAGACGGATCTCCTCCAGCATCTCAATCGACAACCCCTGGGCCTCGTCCACGATCAGGGCCGCGCCGCCGATTTCCTTGAGCCGGTTCTCGTACAGGTTGAGATAATCGCGCGCGCGGTTCTCGTCCGGCAGCCCGATGGCCTCGCCCAGCAAAAAATAGATGTTTTCCTGCTTGACATTGGGGTTCTTGATGACCACCTTGGGCATGCCGGGGGGCAATTTCTGCAGCAGGGCATTGAGCAGGGTGGTCTTGCCGGTGCCGACATCGCCCGTGATGACCACGAAGCCGCTCTTCTCGCGCACGCCGTATACCAGATGCGCCAGGGCCTCCTTGTGCACCTGGCTCATGTAGAGAAAGCGCGGGTCCGGGGTGATGGTGAACGGTTTAATCTTGAGTCCGAAAAACTCAGTATACATTGCGTTCCCCTAGAAAGGCAGATTGATAGGCGGCTCGAACACCACATGCGAGAGCTTGGAGGCCACCACGATCACCGAGCCCACGACCACGACCACGATATTGGCCGCGATGAGGATCATGGTCTTTCTGCGGCTGCGGTCCTTGTCCGCCTCGGTCATGGCCAGAGGCACGGCCGAGATGCAGGGGATATTGCCGGAGAGCTCTTCCACCTGCCGTATGCCCTTGACCGTATTGTCCATAAGCTCCATCAACAGCAGCAGGCCGCTGCCCGACCCAAGCCCCAGCACCAGGAAAACCAGCCCCAGACGCAGGAAATTGGGCCTTACCGGCGCACGCGGCGGCTGGGCCAGATCGAGGACCCGGAACTGCTCGCCCTGTTGGCGTTTTTCCAGACTCTCGGCGCGCCGGGCTTCATACAGGCGGTCCAGGAGCCTCTGGTAGTTCTCCTGGGTGATCTGGTAGTCGCGCTGTAAGGTCGCCATCTCCTGCTCGGCCTTGGGCGTGTTCTCCACCCGTTGCTGATACTCGCCGATGCGCGCCTTGATGCGCGCGGCATCTCTTTCCAGGTTGGCGATCTCGACATTGATCGCCTGGATCTGCGGATCTCTCGTCTCCTGGACGGTCTCCGCGGGTTGGCTCTCCAGCTCCCTGATCTGATCCATGAGTTTTTTGATTTCAGGGTGTTCAGGCGTATAGTTGGCTTTCATGTCCTGCAGACGCTGTCTCAATTCCGCCAGACGCTGGTACCGCGACGAACTGATCGACGGCTGGACCGACCCGGATGTCTGGGGATGAGCCCCTTGCAGGAGGAGCTTGCGGTTGCGTGCGTCGGCCAGACTGCGCTGCACGGTTTCCAGGTTGTTCTGGAGGTTGGCAAGCGTCGCGGTGTTGCTCTGGAGCTGCTCCGGCAACTGGCCCATGTGGGCATTACGGTACACCTGCAGTTTGCCTTCATAGTCCTCGAGCAAGGCCTTGAGGTCG
>JAKQBR010000329.1 GCA_029574005.1 Deltaproteobacteria bacterium
AGACCGTAGAGGTACTCGGATTTGACGCCCGCGCTGCGCGGCACCATGAAGGCCGTGATGGATTTGTGGGCAGGCGCCTGCTCATCCGTCTTGGCATAGATCAGGAACCAGTCCGCGCCCTCGCCGCCCACGATGAAACGCTTCTGACCCGTGAGACGGTAGCCGTTCCCGTCCCGCACGGCCCTGGTGGTGGCGCCGAAGAAGTCCGAGCCCCCGCGCGGCTCGGTCAGCCCTTCGGCGGCGTAGACCTTGCCTTGTAACAGTGGTACCACGATATCCTGTTTCAGTTTTTCATTGCCAAAGGAGCAGACGGCCTCGGCCACGATATCGGCGCCCACGCCCCAGAGGCAGGCCAGGGAATAACTGGCCACGCCGATCTCCTCGGCCACGATGGTATCATCGACCCACCCCAGCCCGCGGCCGCCGTAGGCCTTGGGTATGCGGATGCCGAGCAGGTTACGGCGTCCGGCCTCTTCAAGGTAGGCGTGGGGGAACTGTATCTTCTCGGCATCCATATCCAGGATCATCTGCTTGGGGACCCATTTGGTGAAGGCCCGTGCTTCATCGCGCAGGGCCCGCCTGGCATCGTCCATGATAAAATCGAACATGGGCAGCTCCTCAGAAAGAAATCGGATTTTAAGAAACGCTAGCATATCAACCGCATGGATTTCAAATGCAAAGAAAGAATATGCGTTATGGAAAAAAGTGCTTAAGAAAATTCCGCTTTTCTCCGTCAAGATACAGTAAAAAGCATGCCGGTATCTCCTTGAAGGGCGCCTGAAAGAGTGTAACGGGCCTGGGGGGGACGGGCAGAGCGTTAAAAAGGGGTTGTGTGAGTACGATGCAGATTGAACACCGGGATGACAAGGATAGCCTGTTCGCACGCCTGCAAGAGAACGAGGAGGTGTCAGAGAAATTCTGGGAGGTTGAGGTCAGCGTCCTGTCCATTCTGAACTTCAAGGACTTCTTCGATCGCCTCCTGACCGAGATCCGGGACAATTTCGATGTCGATCATGTCTGGATTTCCATGATCTCCTCAGGCAAGGTCTTCAGTTTTCTGAAGTCCTTCGTGGCCTCCGAGGAGTTCTTACGGCATCTGAACGTGGTCGAGAAAGTCGACTTTCTGGATATCGTGGGGGCCTCTACGAAACCCAAGCTGATCAATACCGGGCTGGGCAAACTGACCTGTCTTTACCTGTTCGATCAGAGTACGGAGTTCAAATCCATGGCCATCGTGCCGATCACCTTTGACGGCGAAGTCTGCGGCAGCCTGAATTTTGCCGACCCCTCCAGTGAGCGTTTCCGGCCCGGACTCGATCCGCGTCTGCTGGAGCAGCTGGGGGTCGTGGTCTCCATCTGTCTGTCGAACGTGGCGGCGCATGAGGAGCTCAAGGCCCTGGCCTTCAAAGACCCCTTGACCGAACTGTTGAACCGCCGCGCCATGGAAAAGGCCCTCAAACGCGAGTTCAACCGCGCCCGCCGCTACATGATCCCGTTGGCGTTGGTCTTCATGGACCTGGACGATTTCAAGCAGATCAACGATACCTACGGCCATGACATCGGCGATGACGTGCTCAAGTTCGTGGCCACCGCCATGAGCAGCATGAGCCGCCAGAGCGATATCATCGCGCGTTTTGCCGGAGACGAGTTCGTGCTCATCCTTCCGGGGACGACCACCCAGGAGGCCCAGGCCTATATCGATCGCCTGCGGTTCTACTTCATGGACCACAAAATGGATGTTGGTGACACGCAGATCGAGATCGGGTTCAGCTGCGGCATCGCCTCGGCCGTGGATGAAGGCGTCACGGATTCGCCCCTGCTCCTGAAGCGCGCCGACGAGCTCTTATTCAAGGCTAAATCCATGAAGCGCCCCAAGGTCAAGGCATAGCGCATACCTCTTTCGTTAGGGATCGGGCGCTTGCATCTATGACGTTGCCGTCCACGGCGTCCGCCGTGGCCATAGCCGCCAGGTTCAAGGGACGGGCGTAAAAAGAACTGGCCTGAAGAGGCCTCTTCCGGTATGCATGCCCTATGCGGCGCAGCGATCGTGAGATTACGGATCATGCCCAGATCGAAGCCATCCTCATGCGGGCCACGGTCTGCCGTTTGGCCATGTGCGACGAAGGTTGGCCCTATGTCGTACCGCTGAACTTTGGCTACCAGGCGAAGTGCCTGTTCTTCCATACGGCAGTTCAGGGCCGCAAACTCGATATCATACAGCGCAACGACCGCGTATGCTTTGAGGTCGAGAGCGATAATAAGATCATTGAATCATTCGAGGCCTGTGGGTGGAGTATGCGCTACGCCAGCGTCATCGGCTTCGGACGGGCGAAACTGATTGATGACCCGGCTCAAAAACGTGCCGCCCTGGATATCATCATGCGTCATTACTCCGACCGGTCATATACCTATCCGGACGATGTCCTGGCCAAGACCGCTATCATCCGGATCGACATCGAGAGCATGACCGGGAAACGTAAGCCATAGCCCTTTTTAAGGCGTATGTCCGTCAGCAGGGAATATCTGGATTTCGTGCTGGGTCAGCTCGGCTGGGCCGGATCATGCACCGCGCGACCGATGTTCGGCGGGGTTGGCATCTATCTCGATGGAACATTTTGTGCTATCATCGCACACGATACCCTTTACCTCAAGGCTGATGAACGCACCGCTCGTGACTTCGAGGCCAAGGGCATGGGACCGTTCAAACCCTTTGAGGACAAGCCGGTCGTGATGCGCTACTATGAAGTGCCGCCCGATGTCCTGGAGGACCCGGAAGAGCTGGCGATATGGGCGCGCAAGGCCTTGGCGGCTGCGCGACTCGGCAATCAAAAGGGGCGCTTTGGGCCCCGGTTTCCATGAGGTTTGAGTCGGCTCGTGCGTGGTCGTATGTGAAGGGTGTGGGATCTTTGAGGAGGCAAATGGAATGAAGCTTACGGTAGCAACGGTCCAGATGGTTTCTTACAACAATGACTTCAGGGGGAACTGCGTCCGGGCCGAAGAGCTGATCAATCAGGCGGTCCAGAAAGGCGCGCAGCTGATTCTGCTGCCCGAGTTCGCCCTGGCCGGTTACGTGTACGAAGACAGCATCTGGGACATGGCCGAGACGCTCAAGGGCAGGACCTACCAATGGATGCGAAGCCTGTGCGCCAGGCACAAGGTCTATATCGGGACCTGCATCCTGGAGGCCAACGGCCAGGATTTCTCTGATACCTTCATCCTCGCCGGGCCGGGACAGGACGAGCTGTGGCAGCATCGCAAGATCGAGCCGGCCAGCTATGAGTCGTTCTTTTTCAAAGGCGGTGGCAAGAACACCAATGTCTTCAAGACCCCGCTCGGGCGCATCGGTGTCGCCATCTGTTTCGACACCTCCAAGAACCAGGCCGTGGCCGCTCTCAAGCAGGGACGGCCCGACATCCTCCTGATACCGTACTCGTGTCCCGAGCTGCCGTGGTTCTGTCTGCCGCAAGATCGCAAGACCTGGGTGGATCTCTACCTGGATACGCCCAAGTACTTTGCCCGTCGGCTCAATGTCCCGGTCGTGACCGCCAACAAGGCCGGCAGTTTCGACTCACCCATACCATGGCTGCCGGGACTCACGCTGCAGTCGGATTTCCTGGCCTTCTCTTCCATTGCCGAGCGGAGCGGAAAAAGCCGCTCAAAGCTCAGACGCGGACCGGGTATTCTGGTGGAGGAGATCGAGGTCGGGCCGGAAGAGGTCCCGAAGATCCCACTGCCTGAGGGACGATGGTTCCTGCCCTATTCATGGACCCTCAAGCTGATGATGGATGCCTCGTTCATGCTGGGCAGGCTGCGCTACCGCTTGAGCCCGGGTCGCCGTCAGGCTGCCCATCGCGTGACCCGGCGATAAGGGCTGGATGCCGCGTAGACCCCGCGTCCGCCAGGCGCAGCAGGAAAGCTTTGTGCATTGAGAAAAGTAAGGGTATAATGAAATGTGGATCTTTCGAGACCCAAGGGGGAGACCCTAATGATTGTGGAGGATGCTCGGGAGGGGAGAGATGAAAAAGATACTGCTGCTCATAGGCATCATCATTGCCTTGACGATCATCGTGCACGCCGAAACCAAGGAGCGCCAGGAGGTCATGAAGGACCGGACGAGCCAGGATACGCCGTCGTACGAGACACTCACGTTGATGCGAGAGATTATCGATATCCAGACCCGGATGCTCAAAGGATCTGAGAGCAAGAAGGCGATGTTGCGCGAATTAGCCCAGCTCAGAGACAAGACCGACCATCTGATCCTGCAGATGAACCGGAACCCGTCGGCCCAACAATCAGCCGTACCGCTTGAAGGAGGTCTGCTTCCAATGCTTGCGCCCCAGGTGCAAACCTCGCCGGCCGCTCATCCCGCGGGGATGCCCTGATCAGAGGCATGGTCAGCGTACGCTGGACAGGGGCGGCGGGACTCGAAATCGCCCATGAGGGCGCCGTATACCTGATGGATCCGTATGTCTCGCGCCCCGGCAAGGCCGCTGTCTTCTTCAAACGGCTCGTATCCCGCCGCGAGGCGGTCGCGGGCTTTCTGAAAGACCTTCCCGGCAGTCTCAAGGCGGTCATGGTCGGTCACACCCATTTCGATCATGCCCTGGATGTCCCCGTCATCGCCGAGATGGCGGCGGCCCGGGTGGTTGGAAGCCGGAGCCTGGACGTTTTGCTGGAAGCCTTCGGCATGCACGGGCGTGTCACGGTCTGCCGCGGCGGGGAACGCGTCGTCCTGGACGATCAAGCGGCCGTCACCATGCTTCCCGGCCGGCACGGTCGGGTCCTGCTCGGCCGCATCCCCTATCCGGGCGAGATCGTGCCGCCGCTGGAGCCTCCCCTCAAGGTCCGCGAATATCGCCACGGCCAGGTCTTCAACATGCTGCTCGAACTCGGCGGCATGCGCCTGTTGCATGTCGGCAGCGCCGATGTGGATGATGCGGTCCTTCAAGGGCAGGGCTCGGATGTGCTGTTTCTCTGTGTCTCGGGGTGGAGGTTTGCCCCGGATCTCGTGCCAAGGGTCCTTTCCCGCGTGCAGCCCAAGACGATCGTGCCGTTTCACTTTGACGACTTCACGACCCCCCTGGCGCCCGGTGCCCAGGTCCCCGACCTGCCGCTGCTGCACAAGGACCTTTTCCTGAAGCAGCTTGCCTGCCATGCCCCCCAGGCCCGGGTCATATGGCCGAAGGTGAACCAGGTCATGCGCTTCTAGGGAGGCGTTATGAAGGTCTGCCGAGAACTGCTGATCCTCTTCTGCCTGCTGCTGGGCACCGGCTGCAGCGGTTTTCACCCGATCGATACCCTTGCCGACGGGGATCGCGGTCCCTATGTGGACGGCATGCACGGGGCTGAAAACCTGTGCTTTGACGGCGCCGGGGCGCTCTTCGTCACCGGCCTGGACGGCACGCTGTACCGCATCGAACCCACTACCGCGCAGCGGCATGGCCGGATCGCGGCCCGCCGAAAGATCGGGGTCATGTGCCTGGGCGTCGAGGCAGGTCCCGACGATCAGGTCTATGTCGGGGTCACGGACGAGCGCGGAGAGCGCCGTATCGCACGGATCGACAAGGCCCTCACGAAGCTGACCACGCTGACCGGTCATATCCCGGGGCTCAACGGCTTCGCGCAAGCGCATGGCTACCTGTATTACACCTCCTCCAACGAACGCGTCATCTGTCCCCGAGGCCGGATCTATCGCGTCCGCCTCGGTGAGGATGCCGACTTCTCGCACCCGGAGGTGGTCGTGGAAAAGGCCGGGATGGTCAACGGGCTGGCGTTTTCCCCCGACCAAGGCACGCTCTATTACACCGAGACCTTGGGGGGGCTGTGGGCCTATGACCTTGCCGCCCGGAGCCGTAGGCGCATCCCCATCCCCGGCGTTCTGCAGGTATTTGACGACCTTGCGACCGGCCCTGACGGCACCATTTGGCTCTGCCTCAACTCGGCGCAGGCCATTGTTGCCGTCAGGGAAGGGGATGTCCCCAGGGCGTTTTCCATAGGCGATCTCAAGGCGCCTTCCTCCTGTGCCTTCGGGTCGGGCCCCGGCTTCCGGGAGGACTTCCTCTACATCACCGAGTTCGGCCTCAAAGGCCGCAGCCTTACCATGAACGGTCGAGGCGTCTGGGTAGTGCCGACCGCGGGTCTCAAGCGATAGCTCTGGCGGCGGAGCCTTGCTCTTTTCAGCCCAGATGGCGCAGGATCTCCTGGCGGGTGGAGGGCATCTCCTCGGGCTTGAGCTCCATGGTGACCGTTGCCTGGTAGCCTTTCAGGCGCAGGGCGCGGAAGATCTGCGGATAATCCACGCTGCCCGAGCCCAGCGGCAGATGCAGATCGTCATGCACGGATGTGCCGCCGTGGTTGTCGTGCACGTGCAGGTGCGCGATGCGCTCGAAATACCCTTCGATAAATCCGAATGACGTGTTGGTGCGTGAAAGCAGCTGGGCGTGCCCGATATCCAGCGTCATGCGCAGGTCCGGGACGGCCTCGAAGGCCGGGGCGAAGCTGTCGACCCGCTCGCTCAGGTTTTCGATGCACAGCACCACCCCGCGCCGCTTGGCATAGTCGGCCATGTCCGCGAGCAGCTCGATCTTCCTGGGGATCAGATCCGGCGGCGCCCAGCGCTTGTCGATCCAGAAATGGATGGTGCCCTTGGGGATGCCCAAGGACTCCGAGAGGTCGAGGAGCCGGTGCATGCGGGGCAGGAAAACATCCCGCAGCACCTGGGGGTCAAAGGGATTGTCTTCGTTGGGGTAGTGGGCCAGGAAGTACAGGCCGTAGTCGTTTTTCAGCCGCAGCAGTTCTTCCTTCTGGGCCTCGACCTCTTCCGGAACTTTCAGCGTTATCTCGGCAAACGGATAACCCAGCCGTCCCACGGCGTGGATGGCCGCGATGGAATGCGCCCGTCCGCCGATGACAGCCATCTACGAGGCCCCGGATTCTTCTTGCAGGGCCGCCAGGAGCTCCTTGATGAGCGGACCGTCCTCGCGCCATACCCGGCAGGTGTTGATGAGCAGGCGCGGGTCCATGCGGGAGCGCGCCTCATCAATGGTCATATCCTTATTCCCGGCGCGCCGCACCCAGAAACCCTGTACCGCGGCCGAGGCCATGGCCAGGAGCAGGGCGTTCTGATGGGCGCAGCCGGATGCGCCGCCGAAGGTCTTCTTGACATACTCCGAGAATCCCGGCGCGATGCGCTGTCCGATGAGGGGTTTGAGTGCCGCTAAAGTCTCGCGGCAGACTTCGCGCGGCACATGGGTGATCTCCACCTCCAGGTCCTCGATCACCATGGCGGCGCCGCGTATGAGCAGCCGGATGGTGATGTCGTGCACGACCCCGGGGGGCGCCATACCGCCCTTGACCAGGGACAGGGTCGGGATCAGGCGCTCGTCTCTGAGCACCCCTTCCACCATGATGGCATCGTCGTTCACCGGGTACGTCGTGGCTCTGATGCCGCGCACGTGCAGGGGGGTGGTTTTCAGCCGTTTCAGATCGGTCATGCTGTCCTCCTGCCTTTTTGCAGGATATCGGTTTGGTCGAGCACGGTCAAGCACATTTACCGCCGCACATCCGATTGGATGGAGCTCGCCCTGGAAGATATACGATATTTCGTGTATCATGGGCGCACGTTACTTCAGCACGGAAGGAGAGGGCCTATGTCAATCGTGGAATGGAAAAAGGATGATAAGGTGGCGATCGTAAGCATGAACAATGGCGCCAACCGGCAGAACCTGGCGTTCGCCCAGGCCATGCTGGCCGTGTTCGATGAGGTCCTGGCCGACAAGGAGGTCATGGCCGTCGTGCTCACCTCCAGCGACGAGAAGAATTTCTCCCAGGGCGTTGATGTCGAGTGGCTCACCCAGAGGTTCCAGGCCGGGGACAGTGCCTCCATCAAGGCCTTTCTCTACGGCATGAACGATGTGTTCAAGAAACTGCTCCTGGCGCCGGTGCCGGTCATCGCCGCCATCAACGGCCATGCCTTCGGCAACGGGGCCATCCTGTCATGCGCCTGCGACTTTCGCTTCATGCGGTCCGATAAAGGCTTTTTCTGCTTCCCCGAGGTGGATCTGGGCATCCCCTTCCTGCCGGGTATGATCGCCTTTGTCAAAAAGGCCATGCCCTATTACCTGTACAACGATCTGAAACTCACCGGGCGCCGTGCCGGCGCGATCGAGCTGGCCGACAAGCATTTCCTCGAAAAGGCCAGCCCCGATCAGGCCGGTCTCATGCAGGATGCCCTGGCCTTTGCCCGGGGCTTTGCCAAGAAGCGCGGCATCTTCGGCGAACACAAGCGGCGTCTCCACAAGCATATTATCGAGATCATGGACAACGAGGACCCGGTCTACTTTGAAGCCCTGAACGTGATGGTGGCCGATTGAGGCGGCGGCCAGGCGCAGGCTCTGTGCCTGGCCGCCTATTCTGTCGCGGGCTCTGATCCGGTCAGGGGCAGGACCTTGTCGACGCGGAAAAACACCAGAAAGCGGGTGCGCTGTTCGTCGTGCCCCAGGCCGTGTTTTTTGCGGCGCAGCTGCTCGATCGCCGGGCTGTCCCGTTCCTCCCTGAGCTTGGTCAGGTAGAGCCTGATGCCGACGTATCCGGGGCGCGACTCCCGGAACAGATAGACGGCGTGGGGATTGGCCTTCAGGTTGTGGTGGGTCAGCTTCTCGGCCATGATGAAGGCCACGGTCGCTTCATCGACGACATGCGGCCGGGAATAGACGGCGGCGTCCACGCGGCCTTCGGCATCGGCCGTTGCCAGGACCCCGAAACCTTCGGTGTTTTCAAAATAGTCGCCAAGGTTCATGATCAGCCCCCCCCATTTTTCGTACATTGTAGGAAACGGCGCTCGGCTTGGCAATACCCGTCTGCGGAGCCTCCCGGGGCGATTGCATGCCTGTCCGTGTTGGTGTAGGGTAGAACCATGCCGCCGGCGGAGCTCGATCACTTAAGTCTCTTGTACGATATGGGCGAACTTGCGGTCGGGATGCGCGCGCATCCCGACGTCCCGCTGCTGCTGAACCGGGTTCTGGATAAGGTCTCCGAGCATCTCAAGGCCGAGGTGTGCTCCATCTACCTCCTCGATGAGGCCACGCGCGAGCTCGTGCTCAAGGCCACCAAGGGGCTCAATCCGGAGGCGGTCGAAAAGGTGCGCATGACCTGTGGCACCGGGCTGGTGGGCGCCACGATGGAGGCCTTGGAACCCATCTGTGAAGGCGATGCCCCCTTGAATCCGCGCTTCAAATACTTCGAGGAGGCCCGGGAAGAGGCCTTCCGCTCTTTCCTGGCGGTCCCGATCCAGCTGGGGGAAAAGCGCATCGGGGTCATGGTGGTCCAGCATTCCGAACCCGATTATTTCGATACCGGCGATGTCAGGGCGCTGCGGGCTGTGGCTACGCAGCTGGCAGGGGTGCTGGAAAACGCGCGCCTGCTCATGAGCCTGAACGGTCATGACGGGGCATTCGCCGGCGGCGAGGCGCTTGCGCCGGGTTTCGTGAAGGGACAGGCTGCCTCGCCGGGCATGGCCTATGGCCCGGCGGTGGTCTTCGATCGCAGTCACGTCCGGCTGCTGGAGAAGGCCGGCGCGTTTGCCGGCACCGAGGAGGACTTCCATCGGGCCATGGCCTTGACCAATCGCCAGCTGGAGCAGCTCCAGGAGACGATCGCCGAGCGTCTGCCGGAGAGTGCGGCCCTGATCTTCTCGGCCCATCTCATGATCCTCAAGGATGTCCAGTTCAGCGGCCGCATCCTGGATCTGATCCGGGGCGGGAAGAGCGCCGCCCAGGCCGTACGCGAGGTGGCCCAGTACTTCATCAATCTCTTCAGCGCCAGCCCCGATACCTATCTCCAGGAAAAGGTCAAGGATATCGAAGACCTGTCCGGCCGCATCTTGAAGAACCTCGCCGGACAGTCCTGGGGCGAGCAGGGCCTGTACGAGAAGCAGATCGTGATCGCCCCGGAGCTGTATCCTTCCGAGATCCTCAGGTTTGCGGCCGAGGGGGTGGCGGGCATCGTGCTCACCAGCGGCGGAGTGAGCTCGCATGTCTCCATCCTGGCCCGCTCGCTCTCCGTCCCGCTCGTCATCGCCGTGTCCAGCAGGTTGCTCGCCGTCGGGCAGGACACCCCGGTGCTCATGGATGCCGAGGTGGGCAATGTCTATATCAACCCGGACCACGAGATCGTGGCGCGGTTCGAGACCCGCAATCTGGCCCGGAGGGCGGCGGCCGCGCACGCCCCGACCATGCTTTCCAAGACATTCACCAAGGATGGACAACGGGTGTATGTGCGGGCCAATATCAATCTGCTGAACGAACTGGAGACCGCAGTCAAGCTCAAGGCCGACGGGATCGGCCTGTATCGTACCGAGTTCCCCTTCCTGATCCGCACCGCGTTTCCTTCCGAGGACGAGGAATACAAGGTCTACCGGCGGCTCTGCGATGGCATGCCGGGCGAGGTGGTGACCTTCAGGACCCTGGATATCGGGGGCGACAAGCTGCCCTCATACTGGGAGAACGCCGGCGAGCCCAACCCGCAGCTGGGCCTGCGCTCCATCCGCTTCTCGCTTTCGCATCCCGACCAGTTCCGCCAGCAGCTGCGCGCGATCCTGCGGGCGGGCGTCCACACCCCGGCGCTGCGTGTCATGTTTCCCATGATCATGTCGCTGGATGAGTTCCATCAGGTGCGCACCATCGTGGACGACATCCTGCGGTCCTTGGCCGCCGAAGGCACGCCGCACCATGCCAGGCCCGCCTTGGGGGTCATGATCGAGGTGCCCGCCATGGTGGAGATCATCGACGATCTGGCGGCGGCCGCGGATTTCCTCTCGATCGGGACCAATGACCTGGTGCAGTATCTGCTGGGCGTGGACCGCATGAACGCCCTGGTTGCCTATGCCTACCGGCCCGAGCACCCCGCGGTGCTGCGTACGATCAAACGCCTCAGCGATGCCGCGTGCAAGGCCGGCAAGGAGCTCAGCGTCTGCGGCGAGATGGCCAACGACCGCGACCTGATGCCTTTTTTGCTGGGCGTGGGCATCCGCAGCCTCTCCGTCGATCCGCACCATCTGCCCGCGTTGCAGCGGCAGATCGGCGCGCTGACACAGGAAAGCGCCCGAGCCTATGCCGAACGCCTGCTGGACGAACCCCGTTTGGAGGGGGTGCGTGCCGTCATGGAAAGCGGTGTGCATCCGCTGAAAAATGTTCTCCCAGCATGATGCGGCACGAGGAGAGGGGAGATCCATCGTCCGGACGGCCGCCTTCTCAGCGCTGCTTCGCTTGTGCCGCCTGCCCAGGTCTCGATATCCCGGTTGCCGATGCACGCTGCGGCCTGCTCGCGCCAGGCCAGGCGGGTTTCCTGCAGGCGGGCGTTGGTGTTCTTATCGCCGCAGGCCGGGCAGGCAAGGAAGACATCGTCCTTCCAGAACTCGGTTGGCAGTCCGCAGCCGCCGCAGGGTTGGGAGACGATGTCCTCGGGTTTGAAGTGTCCCGGATCCATACCGGGGCAGCGTTTTTCATAGCTCGTCCTTCCCTATGAAAAAAACTGCGTCTGCAGGAAGCCCCAGAGGATGGCCGCGATCCCGCCGATCTCGCCCGCGATGAGCGCATACATACCCCAGGTCGTGGTCAGGGTGCGCCGGCTGAACTGGTTGTCGGTCGTATTCTGGAAGCCCAACCGCAGGTACTGGGACAGGGCCGCGGCGAAGCAGAACAGCGGGATTCCGGCCATAATAATCTGAAATGCGGCGGGATAGGGGTTGTATCGAAGCAGCTCGGCCATGACCAGCGCGGCCACGCAGTAGAGCATGGCCGCGCGGTGCGCGATATTGATGTAGACCGGTGCCCTGTGTGTCGGGCCGGCCATCATGAACCGATATTTCACGACCCCCGCAAGCATCCCGGTCAGCAGGAAAAGGCCCGAGCAGGCCAGGCATATCTTGGGGGCGAGCGTCATGGTTTTCTTGCTATCCGCGGCCGATGCCGAAGTAGGTGAACCCGTGGTCGCGGACCTCTTCGGGGTTGAAGAGGTTGCGGCCGTCGAAGATGACCGGGGTCTTCAGCAGGGCCTTGATGCGGTCCATGTCCGGGCTCTTGAACATATTCCATTCCGTGATGATGGCCAGGCCGTCGGCGCCGGCCACGGCGTCGTAGGCGTCCTGAGTGTAGGTGATGCGGTCGCCCAGGACCTTGCGGGCGTTTTCAATGCCCTTGGGGTCGAAGGCGCGCACCTGCATGCCGTGGCTCAACAGGTCTTCGATCACATACAGGGCCGGGGATTCACGCACGTCATCGGTCTTGGGCTTGAAGGTGAGCCCCCATACAGCGATCGTGGCCTTTCGAGGATCCTCGTAGAAACCGATGATCTTCTGCGCGAAATAGCGCATCTGGCGTTGGTTGGCCTTCCAGGCCGCCTCACAGATTTCCAGCGTGTGGTCGCAGGCCCTGGAGGTGGCGATCAGGGCCTGCACGTCCTTGGGGAAGCACGAACCGCCGAAGCCCGGACCGGCCAACAGGAAGCGCGGACCGATGCGCTCGTCCGTGCCCATGCCCTCGCGCACGTGGCTGATGTCGGCGCCCAGCTTGTCGCACAGGATGGCCAGCTCGTTGATAAACGAGACCTTGGTGGCCAGGAAGGCATTGGACGCATACTTCGATAGTTCGGCGCTGCGGATATCCATGACCAGGATGGGGTTGTTGCTCGTGCGCACAAACGGATTGTAGAGCTCCTTGAGGATCGTGGCCGTACGCACGTTGTCCGTGCCCACGATTACGCGTTCGGGCCGCATGAAGTCCTGGATGGCGTTGCCCTCCTTCAGAAACTCCGGGTTGGAGACCACGTCGAATTCCAGTCCGGACAGGCCGCGGGCATCGAGCCTGCCGCGGATGGCGTCACGCACCTTCTCGGCCGTACCGACCGGGACCGTGGACTTGTCCACGATGATCTTGTAGTCGTCCATACACTCGCCGATCTGGCCGGCCACCCTGAGCACATAGGAGAGGTCGGCCGAGCCATCCTTGTCCTGCGGCGTGCCCACGCAGATGAAGCATAGCAGGCTGTTTTTTACCCCGTCGGCCAGATCGAGCGTAAAGCGCAGGCGTTTCTCATCGCGGTTGCGCGCGATGAGCTCCCTGAGCCCCGGTTCATAGATCGGGACCTCGCCCTGTTCGAGCAGGGCGATCTTGGCGGCGTCCTCGTCGACACAGATGACATCGTTGCCCATTTCGGCCAGACACGCGCCCGTGACCAACCCCACATAGCCGCTCCCGATCATGCATATCTTCATACCCACCCCTTCACGTATTTGACTTGGTGCGGTGCATCTGCTATCCCATTACACGACTGGCAGCATGAATCAAGGGGGTATTGCGTGTATTGGGACCAACCGACCGAGACCATGCCGCGTGAGAAGCTCGCGGCGCTTCAGCTTGCACGACTCAAGGAAACCCTCGCACGGGCCGCCCGCGCGCCTTTTTACCGTGACCGGGGCATCGCGGACTATAGCGTGACCAGCCTCTCTGACCTGGCCAAGCTGCCGGTGACAACCAAGCAGGACCTGCGCGATGCCTACCCCTACGGCATGGTCAGCATCCCCTTGGAAAAGGTGGTGAGGCTGCACTCGTCCTCCGGCACTACCGGCACGCCCACCGTGGTCTACCACAGCACCCATGACATCGATGCCTGGACCGAACTCGTGGCGCGCTGCATGTTCATGGCGGGTGTTCGCAACACCGATATCTTCCAGAACATGACCGGCTACGGGCTCTTTACGGGCGGATTCGGCTTCCTGTACGGCGCGGAGCGCCTGGGCTGCCTGAACATACCTACCGGCCCCGGCAACACCAAACGCCAGCTCAAGTTCATGAAAGACTTCAAGACATCGGTCATCCATGCCATCCCCAGCTATGCCCTGTACCTGGCCGATACCCTGGAGACCATGGGCATCGATCCCAGAAAAGAGTTCCCGGACTTGAGGATCATCTTCCTGGGCGCGGAACCGCATTCCGAGGAAACTCGCAAAAAGATCGAGGACTTCTTCGGCGTGTCCGCGTTCAACTCCTACGGCCTGTCCGAGATGAACGGGCCCGGCGTGGCCTTCGAATGTCCAAACCGCGCCGGCATGCACATCTGGGAAGACGCCTTCCTGATCGAGATTGTGGACCCCGTAAGCTTGCAGCCGGTGGCCCCAGGAGAGCTGGGCGAGCTCGTCATTACCACGCTTAACCGCGAGGCCATGCCCATCATCCGCTACCGCACCAAGGACCTCACGGCCGCCATCGTCGAGCGCTGTTCCTGCGGCCGGACGCATACGCGGATCAAGCGCATCACCGGCCGCTCGGACGATATGCTGATCCTCAAGGGCGTCAACATCTTCCCCGTCCAGATCGAACAGGTGCTGATCGGCATCGCCGGCGTGCGCCGCAATTACCAGATCCTCCTGGAGACGCGCGGGAACAACGACCACATGATCGTGCGCGTGGAGATCGACCCGAACCTGTTCACGGATGAGCTCAAGGCCCTGGAGAATTTACGCAAGCGCATCGCGCATGAGCTGCGCGACGAGATCCTGATCACGCCGGAAGTGGAGCTGTGCAAACCGGGCAGCATCCCGGTCGCCGAAGGCAAGGCCGTCCGCGTCATCGACAAACGCGTACTGTAAAGAAGACACTCCATCCCCTGTCTCGAACAACGCACGGGGCTTGCCAGTAGAGGAAGTTATCAGGACTTGGTCTGATCTTCCTTGGACTTATCCTGGAGGTTGGCCTTCTTATCCTCTTCGTTCACCGCGGACTTGAAGTTCTTGATCCCTTTGCCCAGCGCAGCGCCGACATCCGGCAGCTTGCCCGCGCCAAAGATGATCAGAACGATCACCAGTACCACAATGAGCTCGGTCATGCCTATTCCACCTAACATGCGCTACCATGTAGCATAGATCAGGTTCTTAAGCAACCCGTCAAAACGCATGCCCCGCTCGGTACGTTTGAGGCTTGGCCGCACCCAATCCTGAGGCTGGTCAAGAGACCCCGAGGACGGAGATGAAGCACATGCCGCCGTCGCCTTCGGAACTAGCGGCCTTGCTGACGGTTTTCGCCGTTGCCTCCTGCGATACCGCGCCTTCCTGGATGACCTTGAGCGTGAGTGCTCCATTGACGTACAATCGCGCGGTTCGTGCCGCCGTTCCCGTATTGGCCGATACGCTGAAGGTTATCTGTCCGTCTCCAAAGCCGGCCGCCGATGACGTGATCCTGATCCAGTCCGCATCGAATGCCGCCGTCCAGGCGCTCGCCGCTCCGGCGGTGATTGCGATCGTCCCGGAATAAGGGCCTGCAGAGATCTGGATATCCTCATACGGGTCGGTAGCGGGGCCTTCTTCGAAGGATACGTCATTGATCGTCTCAAACTGCATTACCGGGCTGGTGTACGCTTTGCCCTCGTAGGAATAGGAGTAGGCGGCGCCGTAATCCTGATACATCTTGATGCGGAACGTGCCGTCAGCGCGCCTGGTTGTCGTGCCCCAGCTGTTCAAGGCGATCCAGTAGTGATTGGCCCGCTCGACGTCCACCTCATTGTAGCCGACCAGCAGGACCACATGACTGCCGGCGCCGTCAATGAAATCCAGGTCCATGCCGGCGTAGGCGCTGAAGTCCCAGAGATCGGTCTTGCTGCCGCCCTTCCAGAAGTCATAGAAATCGTCCCAGGCGCTGGTGTTGGGAAGGGTGAAGATGAAGTAGACCCCCTTGCCTTGCTGCAGCACGTTCTTGATGCGGCCGATGGCCGTGCCCTGATCGACATTCGCGGTCGCGATCTTGTTCTGCGCGATCACGTTGCCGAACACATAGTTGGGGTTCTTTTCAATGCCCGCGCACGCAACCGTGGTGCCGCAATCGCCTTCGATGCCGCCGTCCTGGTAGTATGCGCCGCTGTTCGACCACGGCACCACATACCCCAAGGCATTGTACGCCGCCACGAACATCTCGAGGTCTCCGCCGGCGCAGGCGCAGGATGCGTCAGCGCCGCAGGCCGATTCATCACAGGACAGGCGTGCGCAGGAGTCGAAGAGCTGAATCGACAATCGTTCATTGATCCCGGTCTTTGCCAGGGCAAGCTCCAACAACCCGGTGCCGACCCACACCCAGCAGTTGCCGCAGGAGCCCTGTTTGCGCTCCGTAGGGGTATAAACAAGGTTGTCCAACAGGCTATAGCCGCCGCCGATCCCCGCGACGGCATCGGCGGCGATCCTCAGATCGGCCATCGGGTCCATTGCGGCCTCAGGGGCGCTGTTATACGAGCCGAGCCAGGCATGGAAGGTATCCACATCGGGCCGCATGATGGGGTATTCGCCTTCCGCTCGGATGCTTCCGGAAGTCACGGCCAGGAACAAGAGGACCCAGCCGCAGAAGAAAACTACCCGGTACCTGATCACAGAAAGATCCCCTTCATGGTTCATGTTCCCAGCCTAAAAACCATATGCGTTCAACATCTTAGGTTCTATATGCCTGCGATATCAGCCTCTAAAGCCGGATTATAGTCGATGGCGTGCCGCAACCGCAACCAAAATCAACCTTGGGGACAATGGAGCGGGATATGGGGCAGGGTTTGGCATCTATTTTTGGACAATCCTGCCCGGAACATGTAGATATACAAAGGGTGTCCCCAGAGACGCGCATCCAGAACAGTGTTAGCCCCCCTGGTGACCCAGGGGGGCTTGGGGGGGGTGATCTTTATCTTCTTTTCTTAGGCTTGTTGCCTTGGCTCTTGGCCTTACCCGATCTCTTCAATGGCCAGCGGGTATTTGGACATGAATTCGCAGCCGTCTTTGAGGATCAGGATGTCGTTCTCGTAGCGGAAGCCGATGCCCTCGGCCGGGCAGGCGTACTGCATGGCGCAGACGACCATCTCGTTCTCCTGGTAGACGTGGTCGGGGTCGGTCCAGTAGGGCATGGGGCCGTCGTTACGGCCGCCGATGCGCCATTCGTCGCCGAAGAGGCCGATGCCGTGTTCGCAGCCGGGCACGGTGAAGTCGGCGCAGCCGCGCGACTCGGCGCAGTCCATCATGATCTGGGCCAGCTCGGCCGGGGTGGTGCCGGCGCGGTAATTGTCGAGCACCAGCTGGACCAGGGCCACGAAGTTGTCGGCGTGCCAGCGCTGGCGCTTGGTGGCCGGGTTGATGAGGTAGTTGTGCGAATGGTCTCCCAGGGCGAGCTGGAACATGGCGTGAAAGTCGAGCATGAGGGGATCGCCGGCCTGGATGACCTTGTTGGTGGGCGGGGTGCAGGCGCCCAGGCCGGTGCGGTAGCCGGTGGAGATCTCGTTCAGGCCCGCGAAGTTCCATTCCGACACGCTGCCGGCCTTGCGCATGGCAAGGGCCGCGATGCCGGCGATGACCGCCTCGGTCATCCCCTTGTAGCCGCCGTTTTCCAGGGCTGCTCTGGCGGCCTTGTGGCCTTCGTCCACGATGAGCGAGGCGGTGCGGAAGCGGTTGATGGTGCCTTGGTCCTTGATGATCGAGAGCTCGTCGATCAGCTCGTGTGAGTTCACGAAGGTGAAGCCGGGCAGGGCCTCGCTAAAGCGTGAATATTCGTAGTGGGAAAGGTTGCCTTCGGCGGTGTAGGTGGACATGCCGTCTTCATAGCCCAGGCGGCCCTTGGTCAGGCCGAGATCGTCCTTGATGAAATCGGCCACGGCCGCGATCTGGTCCATGCCGCCCATGGGGGCGTAGGCCCGGACATGGTCTTCGTCCAGCCAGGTCTCGTCGGCCAGGCGGATGGCGTCGATGATGAAGGTGAAGACCGTGGGCAGGCCTTCGGCCGGGATGACGATGTAGCTCCGCCAGGGGCAGAAGGCGTCGATCACCCAGCTTAAGGTCCGGATGCGCGAGCCCAGGTAGACGTCGATGTCATTCGCGTGCATGGCCTTCTGGATGGCCTTGACGCGGGCCGGATTGTCGATGAAGTAGGGGTCTTTGGGGTCGAGGATGCGTGCCACGGAGGGCCTCCTTAATAGATGGCCGGGATCTGGGACAGGACCTTGTTGAGCCGGTCCGCCACCGCCGCCAGTTTGAGGGCCTTGGCCATGTTGCCGCGCACCTTGAGCTTGCCGGTCATGAGCGCCCGCTGCGAGCTGAGTTCCGCGCGCGAGATGCGGGCAAAGACGTCATAATCTCCGCTGATGGTGAACTCGGCCTTGGGCGCCTCGCCATCGCCGACCTCCACGCGCGTCACCGCGCCGTTATCGGCCTGGATGAAGAGGAAGTGTTCCTTGTTGTCCGGACAGTTCTTGTAGATATTGGACATGGAGGTGGAGACGTTGTTCATCTTCTCGGGCGGGAGTTCGGATTTGAGGCGCTTCAAGGCCTCGGCGGCCCATTCCGGGCTGAGATACGTAAATTTTTCCGACATGGTTTCCTCCTTTCAGTCTGTGGCCGGTTTCGGTTTGCTCGGTCGCCGGCCTTTTTTGCGTGCGGGATCGGCGATCAGACCCTTCAAGACCAGGTCGACGCCGTCCTTGAACATGATCCGGGAGAGGGGACCTTCCGGAAACATGTAGGTCTTCTGGATCAGCATGACATAGAAGGCGAAGAGGAGCTGGGCCACGCCATCGACATCGATGGGGCGGAAGCGCCCTTCAGCGATGCCGCGCTGGAGGATGGCCTTGAGCATGGCGATCGAATCGCGGTTGATGTCGGAATAGGGGTCCTGGGAGGCGAAGAGCGGAAACAGGGCGGGGTCGCGCATGAGGATGCGCTGCAGGGGGCGGTCTTCGGCCAGGTACTCATAGGCCTTGTTGGCCATGATGCGGAACTGCTCAACGATGTCGGGCTCGGCGCTGACGGCGTCGCGGACCTTGTTCTGCCACAGGCGCAGTCCATAGGCCACGGCCTTGTCATAGAGCTCGCGCTTGTCCTTGACGTAGAAATAGAGCGAGCTCTTGGCCGTGTCAAGCTCGGCGGCGATGTCCTCGATCGTGGCCTTCTTGAAGCCGTACTCGGCGAAGACCTTGAGGGCGGCCTTGTAGATGGCCTCGTACTTGAGCTCGCGTTTGGCGGTGAGCTTCATGGCAAACTCGAAAAATTGAACAATATGATCATATATTCGAATTAAAAGATTGGTCTGATTTTGTCAATAGAAATAATCATGCCACGGTGTGCGACAGCGCGTGAGGAGGGATAAGCGGTGGCCTTGCGGCCTCAGTCCTTGAGCTTGACCACCAGGCAGGTCAGGTAGCGCGGGTCGAACCGGCCGAGGTCTCTCACGCCCGAGGTCTCTTCTTCCCAGCGCCTAATCAGGCCGGCGGCCGCGGACTGGATCAGATCGGCCGGGATATCCGGGTCCAGGGCGGACAAGAGCGCGGCAAGGTCGTTCAGCAGCCCCGGCTTGCAGTGCCGAGCCGCACCGCGCACGGTGGTCGTGCGGTCGAAAAAGGTCACGAGTTCGGTTGAGCTCAAGGGGCGGAAGGTGAGCTCGCCGGTGGAGATGTTCACGGCCAAGGCCGTCAGCAGGATGTTCTGCATATCGAGACCTTGTGTGTCGACGTTGGTGTCGGTCAGGGCGTGCCCCTTCCAGGGGATATGCCGGATGATGCGGCGCAGCGTCTCCAGATGCTCGATCATGGCCGCGGCGGCATCGAACCGCTCAAGGGAGGCCCAGTTCAAGCCAGTTGGGCCTGGCGTTCCGGTCAGTAGTGCATCGGCGAGCTCGCGGCTAGAGGGTGGAATCATGTGCTCCGGGACACCTTCCAGACAATCCTTGAGGCGCTTTTGCTGTTCTCGCAGGGCGTTGTACCCGAGGGCGAACAGGGATTCCGCGTCCATGCCCTCCAGAAGGGTCTGGGTGGTCTGCGCCTTGGCGCGCCCGGCAAGCGCGAGCCCCAAGGCCGTGAATGACATGACCTTGCCGAGAGAGGCGCGCACGGCCTGCGCATCGTTTAAGGGTTGGTAATCGGCCATGATGACCTTGTTGGCAAGATAGACCAGCTCAAAACTGAAGCGCCTGAGGATATCGCCGTCGACCTCGGCGCGCATGGTTTCGACCAGCGCGCCCTTCTTCAGCTCGTCCTGATAGAGCGCGGGGATATAGTATTCCTCCTGGCCGAAGCGCGGGATATGGTCGGGGCGTAGGCCCCGCCCCAGGATCCGCTCGGTCGGTACGCGCCGGTACACCGCGCGGGCCTCGTCCGGCGAGGGGAAACCCAGCTCCATGAGCCTCATCATGCGATGCTGGTAGGCTCTCTCCTCCATATCGGAGGCAAGTTCCCAGCGCACCCCTTCCAATATCCGGTAATAGATGTCCTGGTGGTTCAGGTACAGCATGTCGAGGATACGCCGGAGAACGGCGGTCTCTTCCGTGCTGTCCGCGAAGGCGAAGAAATAGTTGTTGTCAAAGGTCTCGAAGCCGTTCTCGACGAGCTCGGGGATATTGTCGTCCGTCGGCCGGGTGATGATGACCGTGAGCACGGGATGAAAGAGCAGGATGATGATCTCCGGGTCCAAGGACTCCAAGGTCTTGAGCAGGGTCTCGTCCGATGCCTCGGCCAGTTCGGTTATCCAGGCCAGGAGCCCCTCGGAGGAAAGGCTGTCGCGATCCCAGCAGTCCAAGTCGATGAAACTGACGATCTTCTCCGCGGGTGTATAGGGTAACAGGATGGTGCTGTCCGAACCGAAGGACTCCTTGAACATCAGAAAGGCATCGTGGGTGGGTATGCGCTCGAGGATCTCGGCCGTGAAGGGAGAATCGATCAGCGCGTGCAGACGCCTTTCCGGCGGGGCATTCAGGACCTTCAGCGTCTCGGCCACAAGGGTGTTTTCCTGTTCCATGCGCTTCTTGTTAGCATACCTTGCTTTCGCGAGTACAGCCCGATTGTTCAGGCCGACGCGACGCGCGCGGGTAGGAGATCAGGCGTCTGCCCTATCGGCGTCGCGGGAGGGCGGCGTCTCATCTTCGTCATCTCTTGATTCATTGCCGAAGAGCAGGGCGTTGATCCTCTGCTCGATGCGCGGGACAACATCCTCAACCATGGAATAGATCGATGGCAACACGAAGAGGGTCAGCATGGTGCTGACCAGGAGGCCGAAGGCCACGGCCGTAGCCATGGGCGCGCTCATCTCGGCGCCTTCTCGGGTCGAGAAGGCCATGGGCAGCATGGCCACAATGGCGGTGAGCGATGTCATCAGGATGGGGCGTAAGCGGATACTGGCGCCCTCGATGATGGCCTGGGTCTGCTCCACACCCTTTAAGCGCAGCTGGTTGATATAGTCGATCATGACGATACCGTTCTTGACCACGATGCCCATGAGGATGATCAGGCCCATCATGGATGACACCGAGATGGTCTTTCCGGTAAGGATTAGCCCCAGGATGACGCCGATATAGGCCAGCGGCATGGTGAACATGACCACGAAGGGCTGGGACAGCGATTCGAACTGCGCCGCCATGATCATATAGATCAGGATGACGGCCACAATGAATGCCAGCATCAATTCCTTGAGCGCCTCGCGCATCTTTTCATAGCTGCCGCTGATCACATAGAAATAGCCCTGCGGCATCTCGATAGTGTCCATGATCGCCTGGACGTCCTTGACGACGCTGCCCAGATCGCGGCCGAAGTTCGTGCCGCCGACCATCACGACGCGCGACTGGTTCTTGCGGTTGATGGCAATCGGCCCGAAGCGCTTCTCCAGCTTGGTCACCTGCGACAGCGGCAGGGAGAACCCGATGGGCGACTGGATGGTGACGTTGCTCAAGGCGTCGATGCTGTTCCGGTAGGCATCCTGGAAACGCACGGTGATATCGTATTCCTTGCCCCGATCGTGGAAGAAGCTTACCGTGCTGCCCAGCATGGCGGTCTGTACGCCTTCGCCGATCTGGTATACGGTCAGGCCCATCTGCGAGGCCTTGTCGCGGTCGACCGCGATATGCAGCTCGGGCTTGCTCTTCTTCAGCGATTTGGTCAGGTCCTTCAGACCCTCGATCTTGGAGAAGCGATGCATCAGGTCATTGGTAATCCTGTCCAGGGTCTCGATCTCCGGTCCGTAGACCTCGACCACCACCGGCGAGCTGCCGCTGCCCAGGAGCGAGCCGGCCACGTCCTCATAGCGGTAATCGACGCCTTCCAACGGCGGGAAGAGCGTTCGGACCTCATTGATGACTTCGTCGACGGTCTTCTCCCGATCAGCCTTGTCCTTGTAGCGCACGAAGAGCATGGCCTTGTTGACGCCGCCGGCATCGCCGCCCTGGGCCGCGGTGTATTTGGAGGTCGAGGTCGTGCCGACCTGCGATACGCAGGACATGACCTCGTCGCGCGCCAGGAAGATCTTTTCGACCTGCTCGACCAGGTGGTTGGTCTCGGCGAGGATGGTGCCCTCCGGCATGGTGATGTAGAGCACGGACATGGATACGTCCTGTTTGGGCATGAATTCGGTGCCCAGGATGGGGGTCAGGATAATGCCCACCAGCAAAAGCCCGAAGGCGGTGCCCAAGACTTTTTTCTTTGATCTGAGGGCCATGGCCAGGAGGGCGGCATAGCGGTCGTTGAGACGCTTGACCCAGCCTCCGCGCTCGCCCGTGGCATAGGCGGCCTGTTCCCGCTTGAAGAGTGAGGCGGCAAAGGCGGGGACGATGGTAAAGGCCACGAACAGGGACGCAGCCAGCACGATGCACACCACCAGCGCCATGGGGCGGGCCAGCTTTCCGGCCATGCTCTTGGCCAGGCTCAAGGGGATGAACACGGCCATGGTCGTAAAGGTACTGGCGGTGACGGCCAGCACCACCTCGTTGGCCCCGTCGATGGCGGCCTGGGCGCGGGATTTGCCCTGCTCCAGGTGGCGGAAGGTGTTTTCGATAACGACGATGGCGTCATCCACCAGCAGCCCGACCGCCAAGGTAAGCCCTCCCAGGGTCATGATATTGAAGGTGTAGCCCAGCACGGCCATGCCGATGAAGGTGGTGATGATGGAGAGCGGGATAGCCAGGGCAATGGCCAGGGTCGGACGGATGGCCTTCAGGAAGAGCCAGACGATGATGATGGCGATCAGGCCGCCCAGGATGCCGTCTTCGCCGGTATTGGAAATGGAGTTGCTGATCATGGTGCCCTGGTCGAAGATCAAATGGAACTTGACCCCGGCAGGGGCGTGCCTTTCGATCTTGGCGACCTCTTCCTTAACCCGGTCGCAGGCCTTGACGGTGTTCTGGCCGCTCTGTTTCATGATCCCGATGATGACGCAGGGATCAAGATTGGTGCGTTCATAGCCGCGGATTTCCTTGAAAGAATCCCGGACCTCGGCGATATCGCGCAGGTGGATGGCCTGGCCTTCCTTGGTGATGTGGATGACGGTGCCGCGCAGCTCTTCCAGGTCGCCCAGGTATCCGCTGGTGCGGATCAGGTATTCCTTTTGCTGGACCTCCACATGCCCGCCGGGTATGGAGAGGTTCGATGCCATGACGGCCTGTTTGATCTGGTTTATGGGCACACCCAGAGCCTTGAGCTTGGTGGGGTCGATCAGTACCTGGATTTCCCGGTCCCGGCCGCCCATGAGCTGCACCGAGGCGATGCCTTCCACGCGCTCTAAGGTCGGTTTGACCGAGCTGTCCAAATACTCGCGCAGTTCCACGGTATTGCTGAAACCCACCACGCCGTACTGCAGGATGGGCATCTGGGCGATGTTGTACTTCAGGACCATGGGCTTGTCGGCATCGCGGGGCAGATAATCCGCCACCCAGCTGACCTTCTCGCGCACGTCGTTGGCGGCCGCATTCAGGTCGACACCCCAATCGAACTTGAGGAAGATGGTGGAGAGGCCCTCGGAGGATATGGAGTAGACCTCCCTGACGCCGCTGACACTGCTGACGAACTCTTCGATCGGACGGGTGACGAGGGTCTCCATCTCCTCCGACCCCACCCCGGAATAAGCCGTCACGACCGAGATGGAGGGGTATTCGATTTCCGGGAACAGGTCGATGCCAAGATCCCTGAAGGCCAGCAGCCCGAAGAGGACCACGATCAGGGTGAGCATGGTGATGGCAACGCGTCGTTTGACGGAAAATTCGGCCAGGGTCATCCTATGCTCCTCGTGGTGATGGCGGTGGGCCTGCGTATCAACCGTTCGACGGCGACGGAGCTTGTCCTTCGGGGGTGAGGGCCTGTACCGGTTCCCGGCTCTCAGGCGGATCGGCCAGCGGCATCCGCATCGGCGTTGCCGGAGCCGCCTGGACCCGAGTGGCCCTGACGGCCATGCCGTCTTTCAGGCCGGTCTGTCCGACGGTCACGACCTGATCGCCCAGGGACAGACCGCTCGTGACCTCGATCTTGTCGTCACCCTCAATACCGACGTTCACCTTGATCTTGCGCACGGTCCCACCCACTACTTTGTACACGAAGAATCCGTCCTCGCCGGGCAGGAACGCCGCCTTGGGGGCGTAAATGGCGTTTGCGCGCGCCTTCTGGATGACCTTGGAGCGGGCGGTCATGCCGCTGCGCAGTTTCATCTCGGGGTTGGCTAGTTCGATGGTGACCTTGAAGGTCTTGCTGATCGGATTCACGGACGGGAAGATCTTGGATATCGTGCCTTCAAAGGTCTGGCCGGGGATGGCGTCGACCGTAACGATGCTCTTATTTCCAATGCTCAAGTTACCGAAGGCCTCCTCGGGCAGATCGACCTCGAGCTTGACGTCGCCCATCTGTTCGATGATGAAGACCGGATAGGGAGACTGTGGCCCGGTAAGTTCGCCTTCGTTGCCGAACCGGTAGGTCACCAGACCGGAAATGGGGGCCACGATGGTGCATTCATCGAGCGATTTACGGGTCATGGATGATCCGGCCAGGGCCTGGTCGTATTGGTATTTGGCCGCTTCGTAGGCGCTGCGCGCATCCTGGAAGGTCTGGTCCGAGATGGCGCCTTCCTCGTGCAATCGTTCGGCACGCTCATAGTCGCGTCGTCCTTTCTCGACACCGACCCGCGCGGCACGTGCCAGAGCCGCGGCGTTCTGATGGGCCCACTGGTATTCGCCGGGGCTGACCTGCATGAGGACCTGGCCGGCCTTTACCCAATCGCCTTCCGAGACGTAGATCCTGGATATGCGGCCCACGATCTTGGGCAGAATCCTGGCCATATCGCGGGAGACGATGGTCCCCATGGCGTTATAAGCCTTGAAGATGGGGCCCTGCTGCACCGTGGCGACGGTCACCTCGGTCTGAGAGGCATCCTTCTTGATGGCCGCGTTGGCTTCCGGTCCCCTGACCCTGTGCTCTTTTTTCCCCTGGAAGGAGAAGACAAGCAGGATCGCGATGAATATGGCCAATCCGATAGAATACTTCCTCTTCATGCCATCCTCCTATAGGATACCCATGGATGCATGCAGTTTTGCAATGGCTGTGGCATAATCCGTACGGGCGGTGATGTAGGTGGTGCGTGCCTTGTCGAGCATGGCCTGCGCGTCGAGCACATCCGTGGATGTCGCTGACTGCAGGTTGTATTTCTGTTTCAGGATGCGCAGGTTTTCCTCGGCCTGCTCGACCGCCTTGATGCCGACATCGATCTTGGCCCTGGCCTCCAGGGCCGAGAGATACGCGCGCTTGACCTCGAACGTCACCTGATCGCGCTGGCTCTGCAGGGCGTACTGGGCGGCGGCGTGCGCGGCGTTCGATTTGACGAGGTTGGAGTAGTTGGTGCCGCCCACTACCGGCTGCCTTCCCAAGAGCGTCCATTGCAGACCGAGGCCGACCGTCCAGCTGGCATCCGGCACGTCAGGGTCTTCGCCCCAGCGCGTATAGGTGTAATTGGCCGCCACGGTCGGGATCAACGCCCCGCGGGCCGCATAAACCTTTTTCTTCAGAGAGCCGGCCTGCAATTCCAGGGACTTCAGCTCCTGGCGGTTCTGCATGGCGGTGTCGATCAGGGATTCGAACGGACCGTCCAACGGCGGCTGGGGGATCTCGGTATCGATCTCCACCGGGGTGGAAATGGGGCGGGCCAGGACAAGATTGAATCCCGCTTCTGCGGTCTGGGACACGTTCTCGAAGGTGATCAGGGCCTGCTGGCTCTCGGCATACTTTACCTGCGCCGTGAGCAGATCGTTCTTGGGGATGACGCCGGAGCGATAAAACGCCTGGGCCTGATCAACGTGCGATTTCACGGACGCGACCCCGCTCTTGGCCACGGCGACCGCCTGCCTGGCGGCGATGACGCCGTAGTAGGCCTCGATCACCTTGATCTTGAGTTCCCTGATATTCTTCTGCGTATCGATCTCGGTGCTCCGCACGGATTGGGAGGCGCTGCGGTAGGAGTTGAAGAGCGCGCCGCCGGCGAACAGGATCTTGCTCACGCTGGTGGTGAACTGGTAGTTGTCCTGGTTACCGATGGGGATGGTGAAGTCCGGGAAGATGCCGGTGATGGTATTCGACAACGGACGGCCGTCAAGGGTGATGTCCTTATAATACTCCTCATCCAGTTCTATATAGGGCTGCTCGTTATAGCGCAGATAATTATACGACACGCTGACGGTCGGCAGGAAGAGGTCGGAGAAGGCCTCAAACTTCTCCATCTTCTTGAGCGTGACATTTTCCTTGTCAGCCTTGATGAGCGGATTCTGTTTGAGGGCAACCTCCAGCGCCTGATCGAGTGTCATGGACTCTCGGGCGCTGACACTTCCCGCCCAGACAAACAGGATGCAAAGCAAACCAGTCAAGACCCTAAACAACATACCGTCCTCCAGCAATGGTACCGAGGTTGCCTGCGATATATCCCGAGGAGGCCTCGGGAAGAACCCCCATCAGCCGGTCATTGCCGATTTCGTTGATGGCGCCGTTGGTCGCCATAATCTCGCGCCGCAACTCCCGTTCCCGGGATGTATTGCACGAGGCTTGAGCATGTCCGTCCGAATAGGGAATCATCATTCGGATTTAAGATAAAGGCTATATGCCGTCAAGTGCCAAGCTCGCTTCATACCTGTCTCCCTTGACCTCTCCATACGCAACATGGATGCCAAAGGGTTTGGAAACATAACATATTGAATATTTATAGTATATGTCTCAAAGCCCCCAGGCGTTGCGGGTCTCAAGTCAAAGATTTTCCGTCTGAGTGGAAAAGATTTATCCACCCTGTTCCAGGGCCATGAAGACCAGCCCGGTCGGTATCTTGGGATAGAAGTAGGTGGATTTCTGGGGCATGCGCACCCCGGCCTGGGCGATCTCCATGATCTCCTGCACGCTGCTGGGGTTGAGCAGAAAGGCGATGTCGGCTTTTTCTTTTTCCACCAGCTCAAGGGCTTCGCCGGCGTTGCTGGTGAAGGTTATGCGTTTGGCGCTCAAGCCGGCGTCAATCCCGAAGATCGGTTCAAGAATGCAGGCATGCAGGGCCACCACATCCAGCCGTTTAAGCGGCATCGGCATGTCGCCGGGCAGGTATCTCTCCAGGACCTCGGGATCGATCAGCTCCAGCAGGTAGTAGCGCGGAATACCGCCCACCCGCAGGCCGATATGGCCTTTCCCGCCTTTGCGCAGGGCTTCGAGGAAGGCCTTGCGGTTATCGTAGGGGTGCATGTTGAACAGGTCCTTGATGCGGTATTCGATGTCCACCAGGCCCACGCCCATGCCATCCAGTACGACCCGATGGGTGGGACAGATCGTGAGCCCCTCCTCCATATTGCACAGGTACATCATGGTGTAGTCGAAGGGCTGGTTGCCGTCCATCTTGCCGGTCAGCGCGCGCAGCCGGTCGCGGTAGGTCTTGTAGGTCTCATAGCGATGGTGTCCGTCCGCGATCAGAATGGTTTTGTCGGCCATCAGGGTGGTGAACTGTTTTATCAGCTTGGGGGTATCGATCTTCCAGAAACGCTGCTGTCCTTCGGGCGTGGAGATCTCCCAGAGGGGGTCCCCCAGCGCGGGCATGATCTGGTTCTCGACCAGCTTGTCCTTGTCGGAATAGATGCCGAAGATGCAGCTCAAGCTGGTCGCCACTTCGTTCAAGAGCCTCAGCCGGTCGATCTTGGGGCCCTTGTGCGTGTACTCGTGGGGCAGGATATCCGATCTTTCGCCGTCATCCAGGCGGACCGCGGCGATCATGCCCCGCCTGGACACGGTTTTGTCTCCGATGGTGTAGATCTGCTCAT
>JAKQBR010000346.1 GCA_029574005.1 Deltaproteobacteria bacterium
CCAGGACCCCATGGTCTATCACATGAACGAGGGGCACAGCTTCCTGGTGGCCCTGGAACGTATCCGGACCTACATGCTTTCCAAGGGCCTCGACTTCGAGACCGCCATGGCCCTGGTCAAGTCCTCTATGGTCTTCACCACCCACACCCCGGTTCCGGCCGGAAACGACGTGTTCAACGTCGGCCTGGTGGAGCGATATCTGAAACCGTACGTGGCCGATCTGGGCATGCGCTGGCAGGATTTTCTGACCCTGGGAAGACAGCGGCCAACGGACCCGTCCGAACCCTTCGGCGCTACGGTCTTCGCGCTGAAGACCTCCGAGTTCCGCAACGGCGTTAGCAAGCTGCACGGCGAGGTTTCACGCAATATGTGGCGCGATATCTGGCCGCATGTGAACACCGGGGAGATCCCCATCTCATCCATCACCAACGGCATCCATATCCCTTCCTGGATCTCGGCCGAGATGGCCGACCTCTTCGATCGCTACCTGGGTCCGAAATGGAAGGAGGACCCCGACAGCCAGAAACTCTGGGAGCGCATCGACGCCATCCCCGACGCCGAGCTGTGGTCGACCCACGAACGCCGCCGCGGCCGTCTGGTGGGCTTTTGCCGCAACCGGCTCAACCGGCAGCTCATCCGGCGCGGCGCCAACCCGCGCGAGATCGAGCGCGCCAAGGAGGTTCTGCATCCCGAGGCGCTCACCATCGGCATGGCGCGCCGCTTTGCCACCTACAAACGCGGGCTCCTGGTCTTCAAACACCTCGACCGGCTCAAGGCCTTGCTGGCGGACAAGGAAAGGCCTCTGCAGCTCATCATCTCGGGCAAGGCACATCCACGCGACAACGAGGGCAAGGAGATCATCCAGAAGATCATCCACATCACGCGCGAGGACCCTTTCCGGGACCGGATCGTCTTCATCGAGGACTATAACATGAATATCGCGCGCTATCTCGTCCAGGGGGTCGATGTCTGGCTCAATAATCCCCGGCGGCCGCTGGAGGCCTGCGGCACATCGGGGATGAAGGCCACGGCCAACGGCGCCCTGAACTTAAGCATTCAGGATGGATGGTGGGATGAAGGCTATCAGCCGGGTCTGGGCTGGTCGATCGGCAAGGACGAGAAGTACGAGAACTGGGAGATCCAGGACCAGGTCGAGAGCAAGGCCATCTACGATATCCTGGAGCGCGAGGTGATCCCCATTTTCTATGACCGCGGGCTGGACGGGTTGCCGCGCGGGTGGATCTCCATGATGAAGAAGTCCATGCGCACGCTGTGTCCGGAGTTCAACTCCAACCGCATGGTCGAGGAATATACGGACCGCTGCTACATGGAAGCGGCCCTGAACCAACGCATCCTGACGGCGGACAATTTCAAGGCCGTCAAGGACATGGTGAGATGGAACAAGCACTTGAATGCGCACTGGCGCGAGATCAAGATCCTGGATATGTTCCATGAAGGCGGCGATGAGGTCAAGGTGGATGCCGAATTGGTGGTCAAGGCCAAGATCCAGCTGGGCGCGATCGATCCGGCCACCATCAGTCCGCGGGTCTTTTACGGCAACCTTGACGATGCCGATAACCTCACCAACACCAGGGATCTCTTGATGGAGCATGAACGCAACTTAGGCGGCGGGGTGCATCTGTTCAAGGCCTATCTCATGTGCGAAGGCACCGGCCGCTTCGGCTATACCATCCGCATCCTGCCGCGCCACGAGCAGTGCAAGTACCCGGTCGATCTGGGCCTCATTTCATGGGCCGAGGAGTAAGGTCCCGCGGTGCCGCGTTGAGGCGGCGGCGCGGTTCGATCCGTGAAGCGACCAGGCGTGGCGCCGGGGGCGCTTTTCTTTCCATGGCGGGATCAATGAAATTCCGATGCAAAGGAGGATCTGTATGAAGGAGCTTAAAGGCAAGAAGGCACTCGTCACCGGAGGGGCGATGGGCATCGGGCTGGCCACCTGTAAGCGGCTGCTCAGGGAAGGCTGCGAGGTCACGGTCTGGGACATGAACCCCACGGCCCTGGAAGATGCCCGGCGCGAACTGTCATCATTGGGCACGGTTCATACCCATGTCTGCGACGTCACGGACAAGCCGCGCGTCCTGGAGTTGTGCAGGAAGGCTGAAGCGGACATGGGCCAGGTGGACATCCTCATCAACAACGCCGGCTTCGTCAAGGCCGGCAGATTCTGCGACCATCCCCTTGAGGATTGGGAACGCGAGACGGATGTCAACCTCACGTCCATGTACTATACCATCCATTCCCTGCTGCCGGGCATGTATCGCCGCAACCTCGGTCACATCGTCAATCTCTCTTCTTCGGCCGGCCTGATGGGCGTTGCGGACCTGGCCGTGTATTGCGCTACCAAGTGGGGGGTCTTCGGCCTGACGGAAGCGCTCCGCTACGAGGCGCTGCGCGACAAGAAGAACGGGATCAAGTTCACCTCGGTGCATCCGATCTTTCTCAAAACCGGCATGTTCGAGGGCGGTACGCTCAACATCCTTGGCAATATTCTCATCCCCAGCATCGAGACGCACGATGAGGTGGCCGAGGCAATCGTCGAGAGGGGGCTCAAGAAAAACCACCATGTGATCAAGCTGCCCGTGACCTTGCACCTCATATTCATCGCCCGCGCCCTGTTGCCGGATTCCGCCATGAACGTTCTAGCTCGCATCATGGGGATCGGCAACAGCATGAGCCATTGGGTGGGCCGACCCGGCAGCGAACACGCCCGACGGTAGCGCTAAGAGGAGGCTGAGGGCCCCGAGGTATAGCGATTACCGGCGCAAGCGGGCTTTACCAACGGCGCCCATTCGGTTTGAGCTTGACAAGCCGGTCCGTCATTCTGCTAGAACATGAACAGGCGAGAGTGGCGGAACTGGCAGACGCGCTGGACTTAGGATCCAGTGGTGAACACCGTGCGGGTTCAAGTCCCGCCTCTCGCACCAGGCCTCGGCGGTTGAAGCATTCCAGGCGCGGGATCGTTTCCCGCGCTACCCCCTTCCACGGCTCTTCGATTCGCGCTTGACACCCTCTAGGCTATTATATATAAGGTCTCATCCTTCAATGAGGGGGGGTGGATTTTTACTTCATGCCAGGAATAAAGGTGCGTGACAACGAACCGTTCGAGAGTGCAGTGAAGCGGTTCAAGAAACAGGTGGAGAAGGCCGGCGTGCTTTCCGAGGTCCGCAAACGCGAGTATTACGAGAAGCCGAGCGTCAAGAAAAAGCGCAAGGCGATTGCGGCTCGCAAGCGCGCGGTCAAGAGAATGCAGAAGGTAAGGACGTTCTATTGATGCTCGATGCGAGGATCAAACAGGACATGATGGATGCCATGAAGGCGGGAGACAAGGACAAGGTCTCCTGCCTC
>JAKQBR010000352.1 GCA_029574005.1 Deltaproteobacteria bacterium
GGGTGTTCGAGCGCTTCTACGTCGTGGACAAATCGCGCTCACGCAGCGTGGGCGGCACCGGTTTGGGGCTGGCCATCGCCAAACACATCGTGACCCAGCACGACGGCACGATCACGGTCGAAAGCTCCCTGACATCCGGGACGACCTTCACCATCCGCCTGCCTTTATAATCCGCCCCGGCTTCGATCGCCGCGGCGCTCCGTCTGGATATCCGGCTGACATCCGGTCTTGACGTCCGAAAACATTCCCTATATGAGAAGCATGACATGAGACCTTACCCCGGTTGGTTTTTTAACAAGGAGCACATATGGCATTCCGGTTTCTACCCAAGGAATTCAACTTCTTCGACCTGTTCAACAAGCAAGCCCAATTTGCCGTCGATGCCGCGGCCATGTTCACGGAGCTGGTCGCCAAGGGCGCCTTTGCCGAGGAGCCTGTGTCAAAGATGCGGGAGATCGAGCATCAGGCCGATGACGTGGCGCACGATATCCTCAACAACCTCAACAAGACCTTTATCACCCCTTTTGACCGCGAGGATATCCATGCCCTGGCCAGCGAGCTCGACAGCGTCATCGACATGATCTACACCATCACCAACCGCATGCGCGTCTATAAGATCTCGGGTGTCAATAATGACCTGGTCCAGTTCTCATCCGTGATCGAGAAGTCGGTGCGCACGTTGGCCACCGCGGTGGAAGGCCTGCGCAACAGCAAACACCCCAAGGCGACACAGGACGCCTGCATCGAGGTCAACCGGCTTGAAAACGTCGGTGATACCATGCGCGACGCCATCCTGGCCAAGCTCTTTGATACCGAGACAAATCCGATCGAGCTTATCAAATGGAAGGAGATCTTTCAATTTGCCGAGGCCGTGCTCGATATCTGTGAGGATGTGGCCCATATCGTGGAATCCATCCTGGTGAAGCAAGCCTAAGCGATGGCGCTCAGCATTATCTCCCTGATCATCCTGGCGCTGGTCTTCGATTTCCTCAACGGATTCAACGATAGCGCCAATTCCATCGCCACCATCGTATCCACGCGGGTGCTCAAGCCCAGTCAGGCCGTCCTATGGGCGGCCTTTTTTAATTTCATCGCCTTCCTGTTCTTCGGTCTGCATGTGGCCAATACCATCGGCAAGGGCATCATCGACGTCGCCATCATGGACCCGCATGTGATCTTCGCCACCCTGGTAGGCGCCTGTCTGTGGGACATCATCGCCTGGTACCTAGGCTTGCCCACGAGTTCTTCGCATGCCCTGATCGGAGGCATGGTCGGGGCGGCCCTCATGAAGACCGGACCGGAGGCCCTTATCTGGAAAGGCATCATCAAGACCGTCAGCTTCATCTTTATCTCGCCCATCGTGGGACTGACCTTCGGGCTGATCATAGGGACCCTGGTGTATTGGCTGTTCCGTAAGGCCTCGCCCCTCGACGTGGATCATTTCTTCCGTAAAGGGCAACTCATCTCGGCGGCCTTCTACAGTCTGGGCCACGGCGGCAACGACGCCCAGAAAACCATGGGCATCATCGCCGGTCTGCTCTTTTCCGCAGGTCTCATCGGGCCCACCTTCCATATCCCCTTCTGGGTGGTCATCGCCTGCCAGGCCGCCATCGCCCTGGGCACCATGTTCGGCGGCTGGCGCATCGTCAAGACCATGGGCCAGAAGGTCGCCAAATTGAGACCCGTCGACGGCTTCTGTGCCGAGACCGGCGCGGCATGCTCGCTCCTGATCTCGACCCTGATGGGCGTCCCGGTATCGACTACGCATACCATCACCGGCGCCATCATGGGCGTGGGCTCGCTCAGACGCCTGAGCGCCGTGCGCTGGGGTGTGGCGGGTCGCATCGTCTGGGCCTGGATCCTGACCATACCCTGCGCGGCCGCCATGTCGGCCTTTTCCTACCTGATCGTTCCCTGATCCCGGCCCCCCTCTAGGGGCCTCCCAAAGCGGATCTTCATCATAAATTAACACAATCTTCATCAGAACTTTACAGAGCTGGCGTAGCTGGAGGCACAGCAGTTCCAAGCAAGGCTTGCTTGTGCCTTTGGCGTATCGCCGGGCATGAGACAGATGGCCACCATACCATGAAGAGGATGTGGATATGACTCTCACGATTGTCGCCCTTATCTTACTGGCCCTGATTTTTGATTTCCTCAACGGATTTCATGACAGCGCCAACTCGATAGCGACCATTGTCTCCACGCGGGTGCTCACACCACGCCGAGCCGTCCTGTGGGCGGCCTTCTTCAACTTCATCGCCTTCCTGTTCCTGGGACTGCATGTGGCCAACACCATCGGCAAGGGCATTATCGACGTATCCGTCATGGACACCTCGGTTATCTTCGCGACGCTCATCGGTGCCTGTCTGTGGGACATCATTACCTGGTACTTCGGACTGCCCACCAGCTCATCGCATGCCCTGATCGGAGGCATGATCGGCGCGGCCATGGTCAAAGCCGGTCCTGACGTACTGGTATGGAAAGGCATCATAAAGACCGTCAGTTTCATCTTCATCTCGCCTACCGTCGGACTCTCGCTGGGCCTGCTCTTCGGTATCGCGGTCTACTGGATATTCCGGAAAGCGACGCCGCGGGACGTGGATCACCTCTTCCGCAAGGGCCAGCTTGTCTCGGCCGCATTCTACAGCCTGGGCCACGGCGGCAATGACGCCCAGAAGACCATGGGCATCATTGCCGGTCTGCTGTTTTCCGCCGGCCTCCTGGGCGATACATTCTATGTCCCTTTCTGGGTGGTCATCGCCTGTCAGGCAGCCATCGCCCTGGGCACCATGTTCGGCGG
>JAKQBR010000383.1 GCA_029574005.1 Deltaproteobacteria bacterium
CACCGCGGCATTCTCGACGCCTTGCTGCGTGAGCCCGTAGAGCTTGACCAGATCGGAGTGCGAGGTGGCGACCACCGTGGCCCCCTTGGCACGCAAGGCGTCTATGCAGGCGATGGCGATGGCCCCCCCATGATCGTGGTCGGTGCCGGTCCCGGGTTCGTCCAGCAAGACCAGGTCCGAAGGGCCCGCGCTTAGGTAGATGTCCTTGAGCGCCTTGGCATGGGCCGTAAAGGTGGAGAGGTCATGGCTGATGTCCTGGGCCGTGTCCATTTCTATCCAGATCCGAGCGATGCGCGGCATCGTTGAGCCCTCACGGGCCGGGATCGCCAAGCCGCTCTTGGCCATCATGACCAGGAGCCCCAGGGTCTTGAGCGCCACGGTCTTGCCCCCCGCATTCGGACCCGAGATGATGAGCCCGGTCTTGCCGGCGGGGATGCGGATATCCAGGGGAATGCAGCTCTTGCCGAGCCGCTCAAGCAGAACGGGGTGGCTCGCACCCTTGATATCGACGACGTCTCCCAGACGAGGTATGACGGCATGGGTTTTCAGCGCATATGCGGCGCAGGCCTGCAGGAGATCAAGTGCGCCATAGGCCTCGAGGTTGGCACGGATGATCGGCGCGGCATGCACCACGGACGAGGTCAGTTCCCTGAGCACCCGCTGCTCTTCATCCCTGATTTCGCTCTTGAGGTCGGTCAGGGTATTGTTGTCTTCCACGACCTCCATGGGTTCGACATAGACCGAATGCCGGGAACCGGAGTAGTCATGGGTTATGCCCGAGAGACAGGTGCCGAAGTCGTGGCGCATGGGGATGACGAAACGTCCGTTCCGAATCGTGACGATGTCTTCCATGACCACGGGTTTCACCCTTTCCATGATCCGCTCGAGCCTTTCCAGGACCGCGGCGCGCACGCTGCGATAGCGTATCCTCAATTGCCGTAAGGCGGGGTTTTTCAGATCCGATACCTCGCCGGAGGGTAAGAGATTGGTCCGCGTCATCCGCACCAGATCGTCCAGCGGGGTGATCGCCTCGACCAGGCCCGCAAGGGCGGCGGCATCCACCTCAAGATCATTCCTCAGTCCGGCCATGTCTGTCAAGGCGCCCGCAACCTTCAGGAGATCCTGGCCTTCCAAAACGGCACCGTCCGGCAAGGCGAGCAACGGTCGTATATCCGGTATGGCGGTGAAGGCGGGCCGCCTCTGCCGCATGATCTGCATCATCTCTTCCAGCATGCCCCATCTGGTCTGCGCGTCTTCCCAGTGTTCGAAGGGGGAGAGGGTATCCAGGGCGGTTATCCCGACCTCGGAGACAAGCATGGAGCGTATATAGCCTTGAATGGATGAAAACTCCAGTAGGTCGCCCAGCATACACGCCCGTGGTGGTGAATTACGTATGAGAAATAGCGCGGGTGCTCTAACTCAGCCTGCTGCCGACGATCGCATTGATGCGTTTGCCGTCGGCCCTTCCCGCCACCTTGGTCATGACCTGCTTCATCACCTTGCCGAGGTCCTTCTTTGTGGCCCCGAGCTCGGTGATAACCGCTTCGATGATGGCCATGAGTTCATCATCGCTCATCTCCGCGGGCAGGTATGATTTTAATACCGTCAAGTGTGCAAGCTCAGTGGCGGCCAGTTCATCCCTGTGGCCGGCCTTGAACTGCTCATACGATTCGGTCACCTGCTTGATCTCGGTGCGGATGACCGCGAGAACCTCCTGGTCATCCAGCTTCTTGCGCAGGTTCTTCTCGCGGTTCTTCACCGCGGCAAGAAGGACCCTCAGGCAGGAGACCTTGTCCTTGTCTCCCGCCTTCATGGCATCCATCATGTC
>JAKQBR010000116.1 GCA_029574005.1 Deltaproteobacteria bacterium
CCTCACCTACAAGGCCGAGACGATGGGCTACCACCCGCAGGTCATCCTGTCGGGCCGCAAGATCAACGACGGCATGGGCAAGTACGTGGCCGAGCAGACCGTGAAGCGCATGATCCTCGCGGGCTTCCCGGTCAATCGCCAGCCCGTGATCGTGCTCGGCCTCACGTTCAAGGAAGACTGCCCGGACATCCGCAACTCCAAGGTCATCGATATCTTTCGGGAGCTGATGGAGTTCGGGTGCCGGGTGGAGGTCTACGATCCGCTGGCCGACCCGGAGGAGGTACGCCACGAATACGGCATCGCCCTGACCCCGGCCGAGCAACTCGGACGCTATCAGGGCCTGGTCATGGCCGTGGCGCACGCGCCGTTCCGCTCCATGGACCTGAACGTTCTCAAGGCGCCCGGCTGCATTGTATACGACGTCAAGAGCATCCTGCCGCATGCGGACGGGAGCCTCTAAAGGGGCAGGTAATGAAAAAAAGGGGGGCGCCATGAGTTATACGGCGGACGTGCTGCGCATCGATGCGGCCTTTGAGGTGAACCGGCTGGCGGGTTTCGTGCGCGAGCAGGCGGCCGCGCTGCACCGCGGCGGCGTGATCGTGGGCCTCAGCGGCGGCATCGACTCGGCGGTCACGGCGGCCCTGGCCGTGAACGCCCTGGGCCCGGAAAAGGTGGTGGGTCTGATCCTGCCCGAGAAGGAGTCGAATCCCATAAGCCGGGAATTCGCCGCCAAGCATGCACGGGCCTTGGGGATCGAGCACCATGTGCGCGACATCACGGCCACGGTGGACGCCGTCAGTCCCTATGCGCAAAGGGATGCCTTTATCCAGTCGCTCGTGCCCGAGTATGTCCCGGGCTCAAGCTTCAACATCACCTTGCCGACCGACCTCTTGGAGCGCGAGGCCTTCAGCGTCTATGTGCTGCAGGTCAGGCTGCCGGACGGACAGATCAGAAAAAAACGCTTGAATATGGAAGCCTTCCGCGCCATCACGTCATTCGCCAATATCAAGATCCGCGCCCGCATGCTGCACCTGTATGCCGAGGCCGAACGCCGGGGCCTGGTGGTGGGCGGCACGACCAACCGCACCGAGTACCTCTTAGGCGATTTCTGCCGCTACGGCGACGGCGGCACGGACATCGAGCCCCTGGCGCACCTGTATAAGAACCAGGTCTACCAGATCGCGCGCCACCTGGGCGTGATAGCGGAGATCCTCGAGCGCACACCCAGCCCGGACACCTTCAGCCTGCCGGTATCCGACCAGGAGTTCTTCTTCCGCATCCCCTTCGAACGCCTGGACCACCTGCTCTATGCCTGGGAGCACCACGTTTCGGTGGAAGAGACGGCCGCGGTGTTGGGCCTGAGAGAGGACGCGGTCAAGCGCGCCTTCCAGGACTTCACCGCCAAGCACCGCGCCTCGGCCCACCTGCGCGCCATGCCCAAGGACCTGCAATGAAGACCGCGGCCGTGGCGGCCGCGGTCTGGCACGGCCGACCACCACGTCCCGCTCCGTCCCCTGCCGGCGGCGGGCAATCCTGGGGGCGGATATTTCACTTGAATTTTCTTGCGGTTTTGGTTATCGAGAGCTGATTGCTTTCAAAATAATCCATTGTGGGGTGGGTAAGGTATGCGTGAAGCAGTCATCGTGAGTGCCGTGAGGACTCCCTTAGGAAATTTCAACGGCACCCTGGCCACTATCGGCGCCACCAAGCTGGGCGCCATCGTCATCGAGGAGGCCGTCCGGCGCGCCGGCATCGAGAAAAACCAGGTGAACGAGGTCATCATGGGCATCGTGCTGCCGTGCGGCTACGGCCAGAATCCGGCCAAGCAGGCCGCCGTGCAGGCAGGCATGCCCTGGGAGGTGGAGTGCCTCGCGATCATCAAGGTCTGCGGATCATCCCTCAAGGCCGTGATGCTGGCCGCCCAGGCCGTGCAGACCGGCGATGCCGAGATCGTGGTGGCCGGCGGCATGGAGAACATGACCATGGCGCCCTATTACCTGGAAAAGGGGCGCTTCGGCTACCGCATGGGCGACGGCGCCGTGCGCGACCACATGGTGCATGACGGCCTGTGGGACATCGTGAACGACTTCCACATGGGCATCTCCAACGAGCTGTGCTCCGATCGCTACAATGTCAGCCGCGAGGACCAGGACCGCTACGCCAACACCTCGTACTGCCGGGCCCTGGCGGCCATCAAGGAAGGCCGCTTTAAGGACGAGATCGTCCCGGTCGAGGTCAAGGACCGCAAAGGCGGCGTAACGCTGTTCAGCGAGGACGAATGCCCGCGCGAGACCACGCTGGAGACCCTTGCCAAGATGAAGCCGGCCTTCAAGAAGGGCGGCGTGACCACGGCGGGCAACGCCTCCATCATCTCCGACGGCGCCGCGGCCGTGGTGGTGACGTCCCGCGAGAAGGCCGAGGAGCTGGGCCTGACCATCATGGCCACCATCGGCGCCCAGGCCTCGGCCGGGCTGGACATGAAATACGTGCTGGTGGCCCCCATGCTGGCCACCCCCAAGGTGCTCAAGAAGGAGGGCATCGACATCCAGGACGTGGACATCTTCGAGATCAACGAGGCCTTCGCCGGTTCCATGGTGGCGGTCATGAAGGAGCTCAACCTGGACCCCATGAAGGTCAACGTCAACGGCGGCGGCGTGTCCATGGGGCACCCGATCGGCGCCAGCGGCGCGCGCGTGCTGACCACGCTGCTCTACGAGATGCGGCGCCGCGACAAGCATATCGGCCTGGCATCCCTGTGCCTTGGCGGCGGCGAGGCCGTGGCCATGATCGTGCGACGCTGAAAGGCTGACAAGGAGACGAGTATGGAAGTGAAGACCTTCGGCGTCATCGGCGCCGGTCAGATGGGGGGCGGCATCGCCCAGGTGGCGGCGGCCAGCGGCCTTTCGGTCATCATGCACGACATCAAGACCGAGTTCGTGGTCAAGGGCTTAAGCGTGATCTCCAAGAACCTGGAGAAGTCCGTGGAAAAAGGCAAGCTGAGCGCGTCCGAACGCGACGCCATCGTCGGCCGCATCAAGACCACCACCGACTTGAAAGACATGGCCGCGGCCGACTTCGTGGTCGAGGCCGCCACGGAGAACGAAGCCATCAAGTTCGGTATCTTCCGCGAACTGGACGTCGTCTGCAGGCCGGACGTGATCTTGTCCACCAATACCTCGTCGATCCCCATCGGCCGGGTCGCGGCCCAGACCAACCGGCCCGACAAGGTCATCGGCATGCATTTCATGAACCCGGTGCCGATCATGAAGCTGGTCGAGATCATCCGCGGGCTCGCCACGTCCCAGGAGACCTTCCAGACCACCTGGGACCTGTCGATCAAGTTCGGCAAGACACCGGCAGAGGCGAACGACTTCCCCGGTTTCATCGCCAACCGCATCCTCATGCCCATGATCAACGAGGCGGTCTACTGCCTGTACCATGGCGTGGGCACGGTCGAGGCCATCGACACGGTCATGAAGCTGGGCATGAACCACCCCATGGGGCCCCTGGCCCTGGCCGACCTGATCGGGCTGGACACCTGCCTGGCCATCATGGAGACCCTGTATGACGGATTTTGCGACTCCAAGTACCGGCCCTGCCCGCTGCTGCGCAAGTATGTCGAGGCGGGCTGGCTGGGCCGCAAGACCGGCAAGGGTTTCTATACCTACTAGCGATGCCGCCGGCGCGCGGGGTTTGGCGGTCTTCAACCGCGCGCGGATTGCACCGCGCGCTTAGAGCAGGAAGTTCGCCAGGAAGCGGATGCCTTTTATCGCGGCCCACCGCTGCCCAAGGGTAAGCCGGGGGGTCGGGACGGCGATCCAATCGCGGTCGGCATCCTCGGGCTTCAGATCTTTCAGCGGCTCGACCCGGTCGCTGTAGGCATCGAATACCGGCTCGGTCGATTCGCCGTCCTTGATGACGCGCCAGACCTTGATGACATACTTTCTGAGGAGTCCCGCCAGAATAAGCATCATATCCGGATTGAACAGGGGGTCCATCTGGCCGGGCACCTGCAGCATGCCCATCG
>JAKQBR010000009.1 GCA_029574005.1 Deltaproteobacteria bacterium
TGGTGGTCTCCTCCATGGAGATGAGATCCTCGATGAGCGCGTCCGATACCTCTTTCTTCTTATAATCCACCCGATAGATCTCGGTCGTCAGGCTGCCGACCTTGGAGGAAACATACAGCAGAACCATGCTCACACCCACGAGCACGACGAGGTACACGACAAAAGCCAATATCAGTCGTTCGAGCAGTCCGATCTTCATGCTCATGATTATAGACTTTCAACCGATAAGGGTGCAAGGGATACTTTATGGCCAATATCATCGCAGCCTTGAATGCCAATGCGGCCCTCGTCAGCAATGCCGCCTCCAATGTGGCGAACCTCAACACCCGGGACTATCAGGCCATCCGCACCGCCATCGTTGAGGACAAGAACGGTCATCCCAGCGTAGTCACCACGCGCTCGACCACCCCGGGGAGCATCCTGGAGGACGGGTCACAGAGCTCCAACGTCGAGATTCCCCAGGAATTCGGCGACATGATGCTGGCCAGGCGGGGGTTCGAGGCCGCGCTGGGCGCCATCCGCAAGCGCGACGAGATGCTTGAGGACCTCATGGACCTCTTCGCTTAGGGCTCACACCACCACCCTTCAAGATCCCCCCGACTGCCGGTCTCTGGCCGGCCAGGGTCATGAAGACGCACATCCCCAGCGCGGAGACCAGGCCGCCGAGATAGAACACGTATTCGATCCCCAGGTAATCCATGATAACGCCGGATGCCAGCGGGCCTAGGATCATGCCCAAGCCCATGGATGCATCGAAAATGCCCATGGTGGCGGACATGCCGAGCGCGCGCCCGTGCTCCAGCACCAGCACCGACGCGGCCGGCATCGAGATGGCGCCGCCCAAGCCCATGAGACAGCCCAGCGCGAGGTAGACCATGAAGCCGCTGGCCAACGGCAGGCTGGCCAGGGCGGCGATGCTCAGGCCTGAGCCGATGAGGATCATGCGGATCGTATTGGCCGGGGTCACCAGCCGCCCGAAGGGCCTCTGCAGGCTCCCGGTCACGAAGATGTTGGTCGTGATGAGCACGCCGATGGCGGTGGTGGAGAGCCCGGAGCGCCGGGCCAGGATCGGGATGAAGGCCATGAGGTTGCCGCTGCCCAGGGCGTTGATCGTGCGGAAGAGCAGCAGTCCGAGCAGCTCACGGCTTTTGAGGATGCCCTTGAGCGTGCCCTCGCCGCCCTTGGGGCGCTCGCGCCTCAAGGGCGGCAGCAGGATAACGGCCAGACCCAGGGCCAGGCTCGACAAGGCCGCCAGGGCGTAGAAGGCCGATGCGGGGCCGAGGCCGTCGGTCAGGAGGCCGCCGATGAGGGGGCCTGCGCCCATGCCGAAGAAGAGCGCCATGTTGAGCGAGCCCATGTAGACCCCTTCCTGGCCTTCGCCGGCGATGGTGGCGGCATAGCTCATGGCCAGGGGGATGACGAAGGCCGAGGCCATGCCGTGCAGGAGTCTGATCATGATCAGCTGCGCCGGGGTGTCGGCCCCCGCATAGGCCAGCGACAGGACGGCGTAGCCCGCCAGCCCCGCGATCATGAGGCCTTTGAGCTCGCTCCTATCCGCCAGGGCGCCGATGACCGGGGTCAGGAGCGTGCGCGAGAGCGAAAACGCGGCGAAGATGAGCCCGATCTGGGTGGCCGTGGCGCCGAGGCCCTGGGCATAGGAAGGCAGCATGGGCACCACGATGCCCACCCCCAGGAGCATGACAAAGCTGACCAGCGCCAGAACGGCAAGCGTATGCGTTGGCGAACGGGCCTTCACAGGGTTAGCACTTCCCTGACCAAGGATGTGTCGCCGTTGCCTTCCTGAAATTTCTCGTTTTTCAAGAGCTTGATCAGCAGCTCCTTGTTGGTGGTAATGCCCTGGAGGAGCGTCTCGTCCAGCATCCGGAGCATGCGGGTGAGCGCGCCCTTGCGGTTGGTGTGGTGGGCGATCAGCTTGGCCAGGAGCGGGTCATAGTAGGGCGTGATCTCGCAGCCCCGGAAGAGATGCGTGTCCACCCGCACCCCCGGACCGCCGGGAAGGTGTAGGGCGCTGATCGTCCCGTTGGTGGGCATGAAGTTCATGGAGGGGTCCTCGGCATTGAGTCGGCATTCGATGGCATGCCCGTGGATGGGCGGGGAGGCGGTATCGATGTGGGACCCGGCCGTGGCCAGGATCTGCTCCCTGACCATGTCGATGCCGGTGATCATCTCGGTCACCGGGTGCTCGACCTGGAGTCGTCCGTTGATCTCCAGGAAGTAGATCGCGCCGTCCTGGTCCATCAGGAACTCCACCGTGCCCAGGCCTTCGAACTCGAGTGCGGCCATGATCTTGCGCGCCCAGGCCCAGATATCGCCGCGCACCGTTTCCGGGATGTTGGGGATCGGCGCCTCCTCGATGACCTTCTGGTGCCGACGCTGAATGGAGCATTCGCGGTCGCCCAGGATCTTGATGTTCCCGTGGCTATCGGCCAGGACCTGGATCTCGAGGTGCCGGGGGGAGGGGATGTAGCGTTCGATATAGATCTCGCTGCGGCCGAAGGCCGCGTTGGCCTCGCTGCTCACGTTGGCGAACTGGGCGCGCAGCTGGGCCTCTTCGTAGGCGACCTTCATGCCCCGCCCCCCGCCGCCGTAGAGCGATTTCAGGATCACGGGGAAGCCGATCTCGCGCGCCACGGCCACGGCGTGGTCCACATCGGCCAGGAAGCCGTACGATCCGGGTATGGTCGGTATGTCGAGCTTCTGCGCCACCTCCTTGGTGCGCGACTTGTTGCCGATGGTCTTGAGCACCGTGCTGGACGGTCCGATGAAGGCGATGCCGGCCTCCTCGCACCTTTTGGCCAGCACCGGGTTCTCGGACAGGAAGCCGTAGCCGGGATGGATGGCGTTGGCCTTCCAGGTGATGGCCGCGCTCATGATGGCGTCCACGTTGAGATAGCTCTTGGAGGCATGCGCCGGTCCGATCTGGACCTTTTCGTCGCCGTAGGACAGGTAGTGCATGTGCCGGTCGGCCTCGGAATAGACCAGGATCGTTTCCAGGCCGAGCTCCTTGGCGGTGCGCAACACCCTGAGCACCACCTCTCCGCGGTTGGCGATGAGCAGTCGCTTCATAGCCCTCTTTAAGCCGTCTTAAACGCACAAGTCAAGGCGATACAAGCGATGGGGAACGGCGGCGGCTTGCAGCAGGGTTGGCGCTCTTTGTGGTGATCTTGGTTTCATACAGAATCGGGATGCCGGGGCAGAGGGGGCCCGTGAATGAGTGACATTCGAAGATCTTCCGCCCGACTGTATCGCATGCTGTCTTCATCGGGCCAGTCACGATGTGAAGCGATGGGAAACCGGGCCTCGGCTGTGGAGGTGTCCCGGCGGCGGAGGCCGACAAAGGTCCTTGAGAATTCACGCCAGACAGGATATGAACAGGGCCGTGGGAGGAAGGTCGACATGAAACGCCTGATGCAGATCGTGGTGATGGGCCTGTGCCTGTGGGGATCGCCCGTTCCCGCGCGGGCCGCGGAAGAACCGGACGTGCACTTCATCGAAAACCTCCTGGTGGATAAAGGCTTCGAGCGCGCCTATGTGCAGGAGGTGTTCTCCGATCCGCGCATCTGCTACGACAACGATGTCATCATCAAGAACCTCTATCGACCCAAGGCCACGGCGAAAACGGCGCCGAGGACGGTTGCCCGTCCGACCCCGCCTGCCGCCGCGCCGACCCCGGCGGCCCCAGCCGCGCCCAGGCCGGCGCCCGGAAAGCCCATGCTGCCGGTCGAGCCCGTCTATATCGAGCGGGGCAGGGCCTTTATCCAGGACCAGGCCCGGTTGCTCACCGAACTGGACCATGCCTATGGCGTGGCCCCGCAGGCCGTGACCGCCATCCTGATCGTGGAGTCCCGCCTGGGCAGGTATTATGAGGTCCACCACGTCTTCAACGCCTTTCTCAATATGGCCGCATGCCTGGATCCGGACTTTTTCGCCGCCGTGGTAGCCTATAACCGCGAGCGCTATCCGGAGATGGCGGACCCGGATACCGCGCTCTCGGCCGTCAAGAGGGGGGAGTGGGCGCTGACGGAACTGGGCGCGCTCATGGACCTGGCCCGTGCCATCGACATGGACCCCTGCGAGATCAGGGGCTCCTATGCCGGGGCGGTCGGGCCGGCCCAGTTCATCCCGTCGAGCTTTCAAAGCCTCGGCGTCGACGGAGACTCCGACGGCATCCGCGACCCGTTCAACATGGTCGATGCCATGGCCAGCATCGCCAACTACCTCAAGCGCGCGGGATGGAAAAACGGCGCCGGCCAGGAGACGCTCCGGCAGGCCATCTGGCACTACAACCACAGCCAGGCCTATGTGAACACGGTCATGATGCTCTATGAGGAGCTCTCGAAAGGCTAACTTTATCACCTTGAACGAAGGCCACGGCCGTGGTAATCCCATCCTCAGGGGAGGATAGGGTGGAGATCGCCGCGATCATGGACGAGAGGAAGTCGCTGTTCGACGGGTACCTGCGGGACTACCTGAGCAGGTTTGACAAGACATCGGGCCTGCAGGCCGCCTGCGCCTACAGTTTGTCCGCCGGCGGCAAGCGCCTACGCCCCGTGCTTGCCATGCTGGCCTGCGAGGCCTCGGGCGGGGAGGCCGAACAGGCCTTGAGCGCGGCCCTGGCCGTGGAGATGGTGCATACCTTCAGCCTGATCCACGACGATCTGCCGGCCATCGACAACGACGACATGCGCCGCGGCATGGCCACCTGCCACAAGGCCTTCGGCGAAGCCACGGCCATCCTGGCCGGTGACGCCCTGATCTTCGAGGCCTTTGCCGTCATCGGGTCTTCGGGGTATGCCCCGGACGTGCAGGCGGATCTGACCCGCAAGATGGCCCGGAGCTGCGGCCTGAAAGGATTGATCGAGGGCGAGTACACGGATATCATGGCCGAGGGGCAGGCCCTTGACCTGGAAACCATCGAGTGGATCTACCGCCAGAAGACCGGCAAACTCTTCGAGTTGAGCCTGTTCGCGGGCGGCCGGGTGG
>JAKQBR010000015.1 GCA_029574005.1 Deltaproteobacteria bacterium
TTCATCCATCAGCTCGATACGGGCGAATATCCCGATATGATGCCGCTGTATGTCCCGATCCCGTCCAACTACGATCCGGCGCTGGCGCCGCCCGACTGCCAGCTTTTGACGGTGGTGGCCTGCGCGCCCACGCTCAACGTGGAGCTGAAGCAGGACGCCAAGGTCTGGATCGACGGCATGATGGACTCGATCCGCCAGATGGTGCCGGGCATCGACAACCATATCATATTCTGCGACACCTGGTCGGTGCAGACCCTGGCCAACTGGATCGGCAAGAGCAACGGCTCGGCCATCACCTCGGCGCAGAGCCCCACGCAGGTGTCGTTCATGCGGCCGCCGCACGAGATGCCGGTCAAGGGGCTCTTCATGGCGGGCGACTGCGCCGGTCCAGCGCACGGCGTGGGCACCGAGCTGGCCTGCCAGAGCGGCATGGACTGCGGCGACCTGGTCGCCAGCCACCTCTATAATGGCCTGCTGTAAGAGGTACTCCAGGGCATGGGGCCATGCCGTCGGCGGGCCCCATGGCCTGGCGCGGTCCGGTAACGGATCGATCGCCTAAACAGAAGACGGCTGCATCCCCGACCGGCTATCATCTCCATCGGATTCCGTTCGGAACAAAAAACGGGGCAGCGCGAACGCCGCCCCGTCACAGCGGATATCGCTTCCGCCCGCTTATTTCCCCGCCATGATCGCCGATACGTCGGTAGCCGGATCGGTGATGGGCTTGATATCGAAATTTTCCACCAGCACCTTGGTTACGCCCGGCGACAGGAACCCCGGCAGCGTCGGGCCGAGGCGGATATGTTTGAAGCCCAGCGATAATACGGCCAGGAGCACGGCCACGGCCTTCTGTTCGTACCAGGCAATGTCAAAGGAGAGCGGCAGGTCATTGACGTCCGCCAGGCCGAAGACCTCTTTGAGCTTGAGCGCGATAACGGCCAGCGAGTAGCAGTCATTGCACTGCCCGGCGTCCAGCACGCGGGGTATGCCGCCGATATCGCCCAGCGGCAGTTTGTTGTAGCGGTATTTCGCGCAGCCCGCGGTCAGGATGACGGTGCTCTCCGGCAGGCCCTTGGCGACATCCTCGAAGTAGCCCCTGGTCTTGTGGCGGCCGTCGCAACCGGCCATGACCACGAAGCGCTTGATCGCGCCGGACTTGACCGCGTCCACCACCTTATCCGCCAGGGTCAGGACCTGGGCGTGCGCGAAACCGCCGACGATCTCGCCGGTCTCGATCTGGGTGGGCGGCGGGCACCTTTTGGCCAGCGCGATAAGCTCCGAGAAGTCCTTCTTGCCGTCCTTGCCGGGGATATGCTTCACCCCGGGGTAGCCGACGATGGAGGTCGTGAAGATGCGGTCCTTGTAGGCATCGGCCACGGGCACGATGCAGTTGGTGGTCATGAGGATGGGCCCGTTAAAGGAGGCGAACTCCTCCTTCTGCCTCCACCAGGCGTTGCCGTAGTTGCCCGCGAAGTGCGGGTATTTCTTGAAGGCCGGATAGGAGTGCGCCGGCAGCATCTCGCTGTGGGTGTAGACGTCCACGCCCGTGCCCGCGGTCTGCTCCAGGAGCTGCTCCAGGTCCTTGAGGTCATGGCCGGAGATGAGGATGCCCGGGTTGGAGCGCACGCCGATACTGACCTTGGTCACCTCCGGG
>JAKQBR010000016.1 GCA_029574005.1 Deltaproteobacteria bacterium
GGCCCCTATTATGACCGCATCATAGCGTGATCTCGTTTCCATAACATCACCTCACCTCGCTTCATTCCCTAGATAAATATCCGCCGCGGCAGCTCATTCACCTCAAACAGCGCCTTCTTGATACGCCGCTTCTGCTCCTCGGTCAGGTTCAACCCCCTGTGGAATCCAATAACAAACCCGGCCAAGCATGCCAGCATAAACAACTTCCTCATGTTTGCAGCAATTAGCGATACCATCAGACACCTCCTCTCATTATGCGCATTCACGGCGTCCGCACTCTGCAAGACAAGGGGCACTGGCCCTCCATCCTTGCCGCGGCAGCTCTCTTGGTTCAGACTTCAGTATCGAGCCCTGAGGCTGCTGATCCTTGAACAACGTTCGCTTGAGGGTTTTGCAGGTGGCCACCTTATTGTTATAAGTAACTAACTTCCCGATTGCTGTCAAGCACAACCATCTGCCATGACAGACAATCCTTCACCGTCGGAATCATCGGATATCAAGGCCGCGTATTTTTACGAAGTACAGCGGCTCTTGATGAGGGTAGTCGAGCGCACTATCGGCTTTTCGGAGAAACGCGATGCCGGAGCGCATTCACTGGTTTACGGCGTGATGGTTCAACCTTTTTCTTCGCAATAATCCGATCGACCAGGTTCTCGATAGCATGCCGGGCCTTCTCCTCGGACAACATCTCTTGAAGCCCCAGGAGACTGACGAACGAGAGCGTGAAACCTAAAGAGAAACCTTCCCAAGTCGTCAATTCCAGATCGAGATCATCTCGAAAAACACCCTGATCCACTCCTTCGGCCAGACGATATTCGATCAGCTTCAAGAACATGAGGAGGTACTTGACCACCGGCTCGCGCAGCTCTTCGTCGGGAGGAGCGCAGATGAATTCAAAGAGCACCCGTGAAGACCCCGGATTGCGCGTGAATTCCTTATAAACAAGCATGCTCATCTTGCGCAGATAAGCCGCCGCATCTTTCTCTTCGAAGTTGATGCCTTCTGCAAGTTGCAGGAAGGCGGCGTTAACGGAGGCAAGCATGATCTCCTTGCGGTTCTTGAAATGTCTGTAGATTGCGGGTTGACTGATCCCCACCTTCTCGGCAATGCGGATCATGGTTGCGCCCGAAAGGCCGTTTTGCATGATGAGATTGATCGTTTCGTTGAGGATCTGCTCCCTGCGGTTGTTGGAGCGCGGCCGTTTCGGTTTTTCATCCATAGACTCCTCCCACCACGATACGCGGTAATATGTCAATACAAATCGCGACGCACAGCGAACGCGCTGATGGAACCGGCGATCATGATTTGAGAAAATCGTTCAGGAATATCGGATTGTTCCTGAAACGGGAAAGGCAAAAAAACGGATGGCTACACAAGACCTCGCGGGGCACATCATATGCCCCGCGAATGCGTACGCGCGAAATCCTTACCGCTTTAAAAATCGAAGAACCGACCTTCCGATTTTCAGGCCCGCCAGACCGGCTGCCGCCATAACCGAAGGCCTGACGAGCCTGTTCCAGGCCGGCATCTTGAATTCAGTATTGAGGGCCAGTTGTTTGTTCAGTTTGTCCTGGGCGATGAGCTCAGCGCATTTGTTGGCGGTCCAGATCGCAGCCTCCATACCACCGGAACTGACATGCGTCTTCGTATAGTCACCGGTCAGATAAAGGTTGCTCAACGGTGAGCGCTGATAAGGGCGATGCCTCTCCATCCCCGGGAAGGCACGATAGACCCCCTGGCGTTCCCTGACAACCTTCCACTTCTTCACCGTCGCCTCCCGCGCCGCGGGGAAAAGCCGTTTGATATCCGCAAGGGTCTTCTCAAAGATGATCTCATCCGGCAGATGCCGCGTGGCGTCAGCAGGCGAGAGCACCATCTCAAACATGCTGCCGCCCTTGAAAATATGAGGTAGCACATTGGAGAGATCGGCATAGGTGTTAAAGATGCAATCCATGGAGAAGAAGGTTACATCAATATCCGTAAGCTTCCTGTCAAACCAGAGCTGAATGGACAGGGACGGCGCATTCTCGAAAAAGGTAAGGTCCTGGAAGTAATCGTACCTGAACGCGGCGGCAGGCAGAATCTTGCGCAAGGCATAAGGACTCATGGCCGAGACATAGATGTCGGCCGTCTTCTTTTGACTGCCTTCCACCGTCACGCCCGTGACCTTGCCATCTTCGATGTCGATGGCCGTCACCGCCTGCTTAGCCGCGTAGACACCGCCTTTCTTCTTGATATAATCAAGACAGCTGCCGACCCAGATCTCTCCCAGACCGCCATTGGCGAAGCCGATGCGTGCGACCTCCGGCGATGCGCTGATCTTGTGCACCCAGTTCATCATCACCTTGGCGGATATGGCATACTTCGGAGTAAAGGTAAGCCCGTGCGTAGCAGGCTCGATCAATTTAAAGGCCTCCCACGGTCCGAACCGTCTCGCCCATTCACCAAGCGACAGCTCATCCATTTCATCCAATTCCGATTTGGATGCCCCCATGCTCCATGCCATAGGCAGCGCCGCTGGGGCCATCTTCCAGAGGGAGACACCTTTTATGTCCCTGGCAAGTTTGGAAAACGCCACCCCCGCATGCAACGGCGCCGGAAGGTTGGGAAAATGCAGCACGGGTTGATGTCCATTCTCCTGAGCAAAATAGAAATCCGTGCTCTTCCACAAGATGTTCTGCGATATCCCCATCTTCTTGAAAAAGGCAATCAGGTTGACATAGTAGGGGAAAAAGACGTGCAGGGCGTTGTCGATCATGTCCCCGTCTTCATCCAGCCACGAATTGGCGCGGCCGCCAAAGATCTCGTCCGCCTCAATGATCTCGACCTCAATCCCCTGTTCCAGCAGGTTGACGGCCGCGGCCAAACCAGACATTCCACCACCCATGATCAATGCTTTCATCGTGTTCGCTCCTTCTGTTCCAACAGGGATACCGTACTATTTCCTTTTCAACATGGCCAAAGCCTCGGGTGTTATATCATCGGCATAGTACCTCAGTTCCTCGGGCCATGGGGTCTTTGTCATGAATCCCTTGGAGTCCCTATACTTGTCCTCCTTCATCAGCTTGCGGATATTCTGGATGGTTATGATGCCGAAGTTCTTCATGACATAGTTCATAACGGAAGCGGGCATCTTGTCGGCGACGCCGCCGCCCTTGAGCATGTTCTGGTAGGTCACCTGACAGTGCGTGGCATCAATCGGCTTGATCAACCACTCCATATCGCAGAACGGGATGCGGGTAACACCCTTGGTCAGCGGCATACTGTTCGGTCTCACGGTGATCTTGACCAGAATCTCGTTGGTTGGCTTATGGATGAAGAAATCCAGCGTCCCATAGCCGTCGCGGTCCTGGACCGGCCAAGGGGCTCCCTGCAGCAGATAGGCGCAGTAGGTATCCGGACCAGGCTTGCAGCCGGGATAGTTATCGGCCGGCTTGGTCACCTTCGACATGAAGAGGACCTTTTTGTAAGCATTCCAGTCACGCATCGCATTCTCGACACTCTCTGCCGAGGCGTCGATGACGCCCACAACCCGACCTTCCTTGAGCGGGGCGACAAGCGGATTGGTGCGCGCATAGGCGACAATGCCGTCTTTTTCGTTGATCTTTACCCATGGGCCGACGCCGGTTTCTTGCGCCATCAGATCGGACGAGCAAACGAGAACCAACAGAACCGAAATTAGGACTTCAATCCGTAGCTTCATGTATCCCTCCTCCGGGATCATCCGGACCTGCTGCTTATGATAGCTGCACCCCTCTGCCGCATGATTCCTAAAATTTGATCAACATTCTGACAGGGCGGCCAGCGGTGTTTCATGCCGCATGGCCGCCAGATCTCACTCAATAGGTCATCTCCCGTGCAGGAAACGACAGAGACCGGGCCTACAGCCCGGCCTCACTTCAGAATATTATAGAGATAAAGGGCGCTGTCGGCCGCGCATTCAGTGCCGATACCCTTGCCGCCCGCATCTGAACCCACCAGGTAGAGACCCTTGATCGGGGTTTGTGGTGTGGGCTTCTTGGTGCCGGTCTGCCCGACCTCCTGGGCCAGACCGATGCATTCGCCCGTCTTCCGTCCGGTCAACCCCGAAGTCTGAGCGATATGCGTGCGCTGCTTTTTGATGATATGACCCTTGATTTCCGGGAAAAGCCTGACCTCGGCGATATGTTCGGCCAGATCAAGCAGGCCTTCACACTGTGGAATGCGGGAAAGGTCGCTCGGGGCGGGGACACCCACGATCAAGATGTCCTTGCCCAAGGGCGCCAGGGATGGATCGGACATGCTGGGAACGGTCACAAACAGATAGAGGTCCTTGGGGATCTCGCCGGTTTCGATGTAGGCGAACATTTCGTCGGCGTCCAGGTCCGGGCAGTGGAACATGCACGGCGCCATCATGCTGGTCACCTTGGTGTCGAGGAAATACTTGGTCGCGATGAAGGCGCAGGACATCTTGAGCCTAGAGGCCCGCGTCGTGTACGCCGTGGGAAAATTCTTCTCGCCGGCCAGATCAATGGTACGGTGGATGCCGGCGTTCGAAATGACGATATCGGCCGGGATGAACTCACCCGCCATGGTCGTCACGCCCTTGGCGCGGCCGTTCTCCACGTCGATGGTCTTGACCTCGGTGCCGGTGCGGATAGTGCCGCCGTTCCTCTCGAAACCCCGCAGGAAGGTCTTGGGTATCTCGCCCGATCCACCGGCCGGATAGCCGAAACCGCGGTTGCGGACGGTTCCGAACTGGATATACAGAAAATCCGCCAGGGAGGCGTTATCCCAGGGGATTACCATGGTGATCATGGTCTGGGCATGCATGGAACGCAGAAAATCTCTCGAATCGGTAATGGAAGCGAAGAAGTCCTTGACCGTGATATCCTCGAACTCCGTGAGATAGGGCGTATAGGGGTTGGAGAGTTTGTTGATGATATTAGCAAGCTCCTTGAATGTGTAGTTTTTGAAGATTCTGCGCATGTCCTTGAGGAGATTGGGCGGCTTCATCCATCCCCTGAGATTGATATTAAGAAAGGATTTAATGAAGATGGGGTTGAGCGGATTATGGGTGACATGCATGGGGCCCTTGCCGGAATAATAGAAATCGATCATGGGTTCGCGCAAGCACCAGTCCAGCTTTTCGCCGACCATGCTGGCGATCTTCCCGAACGGACCGTTGGGACCCTGACCGAACATGTGCACGCCCGTATCAACGACATACCCATCCTGCTCCAGGGCTGAGCACTTTCCGCCGAGGAAGCCGTTCTTCTCCAGCAGCGTAACCTTATCACCGCCGTGCGCCAGAAGCGCGGCTATACCAGAACCGCCTGGTCCCGAACCGATTACAACGACCTTTCTTGCATCCATGTACATGTCTCCTCTTTGTCATAGGTAATGTGCATCGCAACTGCCGACCTCAGAATATATACAACAAATGTCCGCAAAAGAACACACCAAAGTTAGTTTCTTATAACTCACTTGACTGAAATCAACACATGCCGGCCGCCGCATCCATTCGAGTCTCACTCAACAAACAATCGATCGGATGTGGCATGTCTGTCAGGCACCGCCATGAGCTGCATACTGGTCAGCCATTGCCCCTTCATGAGGGGGGCTCCATCCACGCCCCCCTCATGATTTCCGCTACTTGCTGTAGGCACTGCCCGTCGTTGCGATCCCGGCATCCTTATATTTATTGAGGTACTTGATCATGGCCTGAGAGCCGCTGAAACCCAACAGGCTTGAATCCTGTCGCACTGCGGCGAGAAAATCATCCAGATCCTTGGGTTCGGTAAAGAGTCTCCGGCGCAAGAGCGTGAGGAGCGCATATCCACCGCCGAGCAGTTCATCCACCTTGTCGCGGTAGGCCTTCAATTTCGCGGCAGAGACGTCACCCTCCTTGAGCGCCGCCGCCAGCACCTGGGCTCCGGTCATTCCGGCCACCATGGCATGCGGCAATCCCCCGCCGAAGGTAGGCTCGATCATGTTACCGGCATCACCCACCACAATGGCACCGCCGGTGTAGTTTTCCTTTGCCATGCCCCAGGTAGGCAACCGCCAACCTTTGAATTCGCCCTGCAGTCTGGCTTCGCCCATGCGCAGCTTTCCCAGTGTCGTATTATCCCGCCACCAGGGAATGAAGTCCTCAAGCCTCATTCCGCTCTTCTTCAGCGCCAGCTCGGTGATGAAAATACCCACATTGGCACGCTGGCCACCGAGCGGAAAGACCCATATGTATCCTGCCGGGAAGAACATGGGGTGCGGATAGAAAAACTCTATGGTGTCGGTCATCTCACGCACGTTATCGAAATAACCGCGCCCGCCGTAGAAGATCCATTCCGGGTCTTCGCCATAGAAACCCAGCTGATGGGACAGCCGCGAATGTGCGCCATCGGCCACCACCACCACCTCGCTCTGAAGCTGCATGGGTTTGCCCCGGTAGAGACCGCGCACGCCCACGACAGATCCCCGCCGCGTGATAAGCTCGGTTACCTCGAAGTTCTCCTGATAATCGGCGCCCGCCGCCAATGCCGAGCGACGGATGATATCGTCGATGATGCGGCGCGGGGTGGCAAAGGTGTCATCGTCCGGATTCGTAAAAGAGAACAGATCCTGGTTACACGAGGCGATCGATGTTCCATGAAGAATGCTGGCGTTCTGTCGGATCTCATCATAAATACCCATGGCCTTGAAGAGCGGATGGCAGTTGGGAACCTGCCCGTCGCCGCAGATCTTGTCACGCGGAAACTTTTCCTTCTCAAGGAGCAGCACGTCCACTCCGGCCTTGGCCAGGAAGTGAGCCGCCGTAGAGCCGCCGGGCCCAGCGCCCACAACGATAACTTGCCTTTTCATCCTACACCTCCTTGTCGGTAGCGACCATGGCGATGGCGTCGCCAGCCGGGCAGATCCTTTGACACACACCACACCCGATGCATCGCTGGACATCGACTTCCTGATATCCACACTGCAGGCAGCGCATGCTCTCCGCCAGAGCGTCATCCGGTTTGAAGCCCAGTTCCACCTCGTCGTTATTGTGAATCCGCCTGCCGGCATCCTGGAGAGGCATTGCACGCCTCTCGAGTTTCAGTCGCGTAGCCGGGTAGATTTTCTCTTCCGCAGGCGCTCTGCCGAGTTGGCGCAACGCAAGGGCATCCTTGAGCGTCCGGCCTCTGAGAAGCGCGTCGACCTCCAGGGCGATCTTTTTCCCGGATGCCATGGCATCCACCACCGAACACTTCTGGGACGATACATCGCCGGCGAAAAACACCTTATACTCTTCCGGCACCGTATCCCAAAACGCGTCAGCGGCCTGGCCGATGGCCACGACTACCCAATCGGCCGGGATGATCCTCTCCGTACCGGCCTTGGCGCTGCACCTGATACAGCCGTTGGAATCCTTGTGAAAATCGGCCACATCACATACCTCAACGCCATCGACCCTGGAAAGCACACCCGTGAACCGCTGCGGAATCAGGCCCGGCAGGACCTTGACACCTTCCTGCCTGGCCTCCTCCATCTCCCAGGGATGACAGGGGATCTCATCACCACACTCCAGGCAGATGACCGTCACCTGTCCCGCACCCTGGCGCAGCGCCGTGCGCGCCGTATCGAAGGCCACGCTCCCGCCGCCGATGACGACCACATTCCCGTCAACCCGGAACTCCTGGGAAGGGTGGCGATTGATGTCCTGGCCATGATTGACACGCTCCATGAAGTCGATGGCTAAGAGCACCCCCTCACTCCTCCACCCCGGTATCTTCAGCTCTTTGGATAGCGAGGCGCCGGTCGCCACCACCACGGCATCATACTCGGCCATAATCCCCTCGACGGCGGATCTGCCGATCTTTTCTCCCAGCCGGAAGGTGATGCCGGCTTCTTCGAGCGCCTCGATCTCCTGCCTTACGACATCACGAGGGAGCCGAAAGGCGGGGATGCCTCGCATCAGCATGCCGCCTGGCTCACAAGCCTCATCGAAGACGCTCACCTGGTATCCGCACCGTGCCAGATAGTGCGCGGCCGTCAGCCCTGCCGGGCCGCTGCCGATCACGGCGACGCATTCCTCGTGAACCTGCGGGTACGGTGCAGGCCGCCACTGCGGAAGGGCCTCGGCGAGGAAGCGCTTCAGGCCGCGGATTGCGATCGGTTCATCCACCAGGATACCGCGCTTGCAATCCTGTTCGCAGGGATGGTGACAGATGCGGCCGCAGATCGAGGGCAGGGGATTTTTTTCCCAGACGAGCTTGTAGGCCGCCTCAAGGTTGCCTTTACGGATCAGGTTGACGTACCCCTGGGGGCTGATCCCCAGAGGACAGGCCGTGGTACAAGCGCGATGGTCCGTCAGGTTCTGCATCTCGTCAAACGTCATGGCCGGCTTCGTGGTGCAGTCCGGGCAGATACGGCAGATCTCGCGCTGCTGCTCATGGATCGCTTCCGCGGGACAGTACTCGCGGCAGGTGCCGCAGTTGACGCAGCGTTTGGGATTAATCCGGGCGATTGCCGTGCGTTCAATGCTGAACTTCCCGCCGGAATCGACCTTCACCGTTACCGATTCGGGTTGCATGGACATGTTCCCTCCTTTCTCTTGTGGTGTCGATCAAGGCCGGGGGGAGACGCCGCTCTCTCCCCTGACACCCATTGGGCATCCTCTATCATCAGGATAGATCATTGTCTTCGCATGGTCATGCGATCATAGACATTATCCAGGGGCCTTTCCTCACATGCGCATGGGAGTTGCCCCTGTGATCGACGGTGGGGGCGCCTGAGCGATTGGAGCCGAAATACTAGACCAAACCGAGCTTCCTGGCCCTGTCGGCTGCCTGTGCACGATTGTGTATGCCCAGTTTCTGATAGATCGCCTTGACGTGCGTCCTGACGGTATTGATGCTGATGTCGAGCCGTGCGCCAAGCTCCTCGTATCCCAGACCATGGGATATGAGGCTCAGGACGTCGCTCTCTCGCTCGGTAAGCGGTTCGATCAGGGCTTGAACCTTGTCTGCGGGGACGGAAACGCGGTCGAATTTTTCCAGGAGCATGCTGAGATAGTGTGGGCTTATGCCCTGCTCGGCACGTGCGGACGCCAACCTCTCCAAGAGCATGGCCATGGGAGGGCCTTCATCGACAAAGGCCCGTATGTGCCCCTCCGGCTCCGCCATGGACAGGGACTTGACCAGAAACGACAGGGCCTGCCGGTGTTTGCCCCGGCCCTGCAGCAGCAGCGCCTGCAGGTTCAACAGCTCGATCTCCCGCAAGGTTCGCCTTGATGCACGCACGAGGTTCAGAAGCCGGTCCAGAAGCCGCTGGGCCTCGTCGTAGCGCCTCTCCGCCAGACGGATGCGCACGAGGGCCACGATCTGCCATTCACTGATGATGGCGGCCTTGACCCCGGCAACATCCACGCACGATGCCCAACGCCGGGCTGCGTCCAGTGACCCCTGCGCCAAGTGGAGCATGGCCTGGTACGCCTCGACGGCCGGGATCACCACATGCATGCCCTGCCCTAAAAGCAGGGCGGTCAACTCATCCAGCATGCGCTGGGCCTGCTCCCAGCTTCCCCTGGCGCTCATGAGGCGCGCCAACCCGAAATATCCCGGCCACAGGCTGTCCCAGGCGTCCCATTTTTTCCCCAAGGCGACCCCCTGCAGAAAACAGCTCTGCGCAGCGTCGAGATCGTCCCATGCATAATACAGCTCGCCCAGTCCGACATGGGTAAGACCGAACAATGAACTGGCGGGCACATTCAGTTCGAGCGACCAATCGATTTCCTGGCGATAGGTCGTGTACGCCTGTCGCAGGCGGTTCTGCACCGCCTCCATATAACCCAGATGGCTCCAGGCCCATTGGGTGATGAATACCCAGCGCTGGCCGCTGCGATTCACGGCGGCGATGACATTCTCGTAACACTCTTTGGCCGGGACGGGATTGCCCCCGTATTCATGGGCCAGACCGACACCCATCATTGAATAGGTGTAGGCCCTGATCCGGTCGTCTTCCGAGTCCAGGATGTCGGCCCGATTCATGTGCGCGAGGGTGTGTTCGGCGATGCGGATCGCGCGGGATGTATCCATGGTCTTCATGGACAGCAGGCAGCGCATTACGGTGGCGTTGGCATACAGAGACCTTGCCTCCGGCGTCAGCGCCCGCATCTCTTCATCCGTCAGATCCTCGGCCGTGACGGAAAGGCTGTGCTCTATCTTACGCAGGTAGGCCTCGGCCTTGCCCGCCTGCCAGGTTGCGGTAAGCGCCATGGCGTAATACAGCCTTAAGGAAGGGTTCGAGTCCAACACCTCATCCGGCAGCATCTTGAGCCAACCGATCAAGGTATGCAGCATGTTTTTCTGGAACATCTGCAGGCTGAGCGATTCGAGAAATGTGGCCGCCCGGCTGAAATCCCCGGCCGCAAGGGCATAGCTTACGGCCTCCTCGATCGAGCCCTGCCGTTCGAACCAGAGGCTCGCGCGCTTGAACAGTGCGCTTATCGTTTCCCGATCGGCGGTCCGCTGAAGAAGTTCTCGCAATGAGTCCGCGAACAGGGCATGGTAGCGGTACCAGCCCCGGTTCTGGTCCAGGGGCTCGATGAATAACCGTGCACTGTCGAGCCCTTCGAGCATGGCCTGCGCATCTTCCATTCCGGTTACCGCGGCGCATACAGCGGCGTTGAGTTGTGTCAGGATAGAGGTCTGCATCAGAAAACGCTGGGTCTTCTCTGGCTGAGTCTTCAATACCTCCTCTACCAGGTAGTCGAAAACGAACCGGTTACCTCCTGAAAAGGCATGCACGGCTGAAGTCGGTCGCTCGGCATACTGAAGGGAGAGCGCCGCCAGTTGCAGGCCGGCCGGCCATCCCTCGGTGCGCGCCTCCAGAATATCCAGGTCCTCTTCTGCCAGGCTTAAGCCCATCAGACCATTGCAGAGGGCTTCGACCTCGGCCCTGCTGAAACGAAGGTCAGTGGCGTTCAGCTCAAGCACCTGCCTCGAGACCCGTAACCACCCGAGCGGCAGGGGGGGGACCCCCCGACTGGCAATGACCAGCCGGACATTCGGGGGCAAAGCGCGCAGAAAAGAGGACAGCGTCTCATGGATGATGTGATTCTCGATATGGTGGTAGTCGTCCAGCACCAGGATGATGGTCCTCCGCAGGGTTGTGAGGGCGTTTATCAGTTCTGCAATGATTGTATCCAGATCGGCGCGGTCTTCCCTGGAGGAGCGACGGGACGGATGGAGCATATCGATGATGTACCCGAAGCCGTCGGGAGCGACGTTCTCCAGTGCCGCGATTAAATACGTCCAGAAACATTGCGGATCATTATCGCCGGGATCCAGCGATACCCATGCGACCTTGAGATCGCGCTGGTAAATCCAGTGGGCAACCAGAATGGTCTTGCCGTAACCCGCTGGGGCTGCAATCAGGGTGAGCCGTCCCGTGACGCCGGCATCCAAACGTTCTATCAGCCGAGGCCTGAGAACAAATCCCTGACCTATCGTGGGAGTCAGCAGTTTCGTGCTCAGACGCACCTTGTTCATCGGTCCCTCTCCCGGTGCACGCTTATCCTCGCTGCGGCGACGCCCATCATGCTACCACACTGAACCGTGTCAGTAAATCGGGGACAGCGACAAGTTTAAACGCCGTTGGGTCTATCCATATCAGGGATGACATATCTCAAGAAATGAGTTATTAAAATATAACTCTTTATTGACTCCTCAACCATGAGCAGATGAATACCTCCACGAAAAAGGAGCACAAAGGATGAAAAATGACGGGGGTGCTTATTGGCTCGGTACCGTTTCTGTTGCTCCGATCAAGGGCCCTGCATGCGCGCTCAGAGGTCAAGGCCTGACCCTCGGAAGGGGTCAATGAAATAGACGATATCGCCGCTTACGGATGCACCGCCTCGCTCTTCACAAGAGGCAGACACCGCATCATGCATTACCTTTGAGACAAGAATTACCCCAATGAGGATAGATACCATAAAATCAACTCAAGGAGGTCGCGAATGGATTCCAGAAAGGTGGTTGTTATTGGTTCCGGTCCAGGTGGTTCCGGTGTTGCGGCGTTGTTGGCGCATGCGGGTTACAGCGTAACGCTGCTCGAAAAGAACGGGTTTTTAGGCGGAAAGTGCTCATCCCTCGAAGAGGCCGGCTATGTCGTCGATACCGGGATCCACATGTTCGGACGCGGTCCGGCCGGACCGTTCGGGCTGATCGCATCAATTTTGGGGGAGAGGCTGGACTGGTGCCTGAACAACCCCATGATCGACTTGCATTTGTCGAATCTTGGGGTAATCCATCTGACCCACACCCTGTTCAACCCGCTGGGGTTTCCGACCATGGCCAAGGCCTTGTTCAAGGGGTGGATCAAGCCCAAGACCTCCGAATCCAAGCGCACGGCGCGCCGCAACAATGCCGAACGGGAACGCAAGGTGCTCGGGCATCTGAATCACCAGAAGAACGTGGCGTACCTGTCCGAATATGAAGATATGAGCGTGAAGGACTTCTATACGTCCATCACCGAAAATGAGCATTTTCTGCGCTTCATCCATTCCCTGGCCATGATCACCATGGTGATTCCCTGGGACCGGGCATCGGTTGCGGACTTCCTCTACATCAGGGCCAGCAACCTGCACGCCAACCACTTCGGCTATCCCAAGGGCGGAGCGGGCGCCATTCCGGCGACCTTCCTGCGGGGACTCAAACGCTACGGCGGCACGATCAGGACCGAGACCGAGGTGGCCTCCATCGAGGTAAGGAACGGCCGGGTCACGGGCGTCACGACCGCCGAGGGTGAGTTCATCCCGGCCGATATCGTTATCTCCAACGCGGGCATCCACCGCACCCTCGACCTGGCCGGCCGCGCCAACTTCCCCGGCGAATACATCCAGCGCGCCGACGGCCTCAATCTCTCGGATGCCTTTATCGCCACCAAATACTTTCTCGACCGCCGCATCACGAGCATGGAGGCGCCCTGCATGTTCTATGTCCCTGATATGGACTCATCCCACATGTTCGATTATCTCACAAACGGCGGGGTACCCAAGGACCCCTACCTCTTCATCACGGTGCCGGGTATCGCCGATGCGCACCTCATGCCGTTGGGCAAGGACCTGTTCATGGTCGGCATCCCCGCCCCGAACGATCTGGCCAAGGTGGACCAGTGCAACAAACTGCTGGATCTGGCCGAAGACGTGGCCGAGAACAAACTATTCCCGGAGATCAGGGGCGCGGTCATCAAGAAGCAGCGCTCCATTGTCACCCAGACCTCGCTCCTGACAGGTCGCGCCACCGGAGAATGCATCGGGCTGGCGCAGGAGGTCGGCCAGACCGGGACCAAGAAGCCCCGCTGCGAAACGCCGGTGCACGGCTTGTATCTGGTGGGTTCAGATGCCGGAGGCAGAGGGATCGGGACCGAGTGCGCCGCAGAGAGCGCCCTGCACCTCTACCGTATATTAACATACCACATGAACAGCTAGCAGAAATCGGGGAGGAGCACCACCTCCCGAGAGCCACGAGACACTTGAATTTATCAGTGTCTCGTGGCCATGTTGCGTTTTGCATGTCGCACCGTAGCCGTCCCGGTGTCCTATGACGGAAGGATTCGCAAGACCCACCCATTTACTGGACTCTAGCGATACCATAAGATCAAACAATTCATATGTAAATCTCCCTTGAGAGACCGGGAGGTTTTGATTTTAGGGTATTAGGGATAAGCCAGTAATGGAGAGAAGTTTCATATGCGTGGTCTCCGTTAGGAGCCGACAGTTTGTTGTGCATACTGGCGTTGGTCATG
>JAKQBR010000066.1 GCA_029574005.1 Deltaproteobacteria bacterium
CCGCCCAGTCCAGCGGCATCCAGCCGGGTGACATCATCATGAAGCTGGGCACCGCCACCATCAAGAACCTGGCGGATTTCAAAAAGGCCCTGTCCTCTCTGAGCGGCCGCCGGATGAGCATCACCATCTACCGCGGCGGCATGATCATGAGCTCGACCATCATCCGATGACGGCGCGATGAAACGTCTCTGGGTCATCCTCGGCGTGCTCCTCATCGGCCTCGCGGTCGGGATCGGTCTGTACCTGTGGTTCCCGACCACGCCGGTCTATACCCTCACCCAGGTGAAGAAATCCGTCCTGACGCATGATTGGGAGGCCTTCACAAGGCATGTCGATGTCGACGTCCTGGCTGACAGCGCGGCCCGGGATGTGGCCGCCATCATGCAGGGGACCATGGAGCAGAAAAAGGTCTCCAAGCTGCTGACAAAAACGCTGTCCGCCCTGATCGCCATCAAGGTACGCTCCTCCCTGCATGCGGACCTTAAGAACTGGGTCACGGGTGAAGATCCCGGGAAGAAAGGCCTTCTCAGCTCGCTGCTGCCGCGTGACCCGAAGGGCGTCACGCCGCGGTTGAAGTCCGTGCGCTGGCGGGGTGATGCGGGCCGGGCGCGCGTGGCCATCGCAGACACCGTCCTTGAACTCGAGCTCACCAAGCACGGCGGCATGTGGCGGGTGAGCCGGGTGCTCAATGTCGGCGAGCTCTACGAAAAGTCCCGCGCCAAGAAATCTCCGTGAGGCCCGGCAATGCGCACCGTGGTGCAGAGGGTGGCCAAGGCTTGCGTGACCGTGGGCGGCCGGGAGGTCGCCCGGATCGGCACGGGTCTGTGCTGCCTGGTCGGCGTCGAGGCGGGCGATACGCCCTCCGACATCGATTACACGGCCGCGAAGATCTGCTCCTTACGCATCTTCGATGACCAGCAGGGCCGGATGAACCTGGCGGTGGCAGAAGTCCAGGGCGAGGTCCTGGTTGTCCCGCAATTCACGCTCTTAGGCGATGCGCGCCAGGGCCGCCGGCCGTCCTATTCCCGGGCCGAGCCTCCCGAACAGGCGCGCGCGCTGATCGAAACGCTCGTCGAGAAGCTCAGCGCGATCCATGCCTGCCGCGTGGCGACCGGTGTGTTCCAGGCCGAGATGGAGGTGGAGATCCACAACCAGGGACCGGTGACCATTCTGCTCGACAGCCGCAAACTCTTCTAATTCCATTTCGCATTCAAGCGGCACCATTGTGACTCGGCCCATCCCTGGGCCTCGCCCTTCGGGCGCAAGACCCTGCGTCCAATTCCGCTATCCTGCGGAATTGATCCACCTCCGTCGCCTCCTCCTGGCCGCAGCAGGGTCATCTTGAATGTGAAACGGAATAACAATCACCCAGAAAACTAGCGGTAGGCGTTGATCTCCTTGAGAAGCTGTGCCTCGGGCCTGGCGCCGATGATGTCGCCGACCTTCCGGCCGTTCTTGAAGATCAGGAGATTGGGGATGGTCTGGATGGAAAAGCGCTGGGCGGTAGCGGTGTTGGTGTCCACGTCGAGCTTGCCGAAGGTGATGTCGCCCTGATGCTTCATCGCCAGGCTCTCGATGATCGGCCCCAGCATGCGGCAGGGCCCGCACCAGGTCGCCCAGCAGTCCACCACCAGAAACGGATACCTGGCGATGGCCTCGTCCAGGTTGGCATCGGTCAGAGTCAGTGGCTTGTCGGGCTTGTCCTGAAGGTCTTCCATGGTCACCTCCATGTCTTACGACTGTTTGCGATGGGGATAGAGCGTGCCTTTGAGCTCTTCCACATAGAGCTGGGCGGCGAACGCGGCCGTGGCGCCGTCCCCGCAGGCGGTCACGACCTGCCGCAGCAGTTTCCTTATGCAGTCGCCGCAGGCGAAGATCCCGGGCCGTGACGTGCGCATGTGATCGTCGACCACGATATACCCGCCTTCATCCCGGTTGACGATACCGCTTACCAATTCGGTGTTGGGTATATATCCGGCGAAGATGAAGACCCCGTCCGCGGCGAGATCTTGCAGCTGTCCTGATGCCAGGTTCTTCAGTCGTACGGCGCTGACCGCCTTGTCCCCGCGGATCTCCTCGACCACCGAGTTCCATACGAAATCGAGCTTGTCATTGGCGAACGCCCGTTCCTGAAGGATGGCCGTGGCGCGCAGGCTGTCGCGGCGGTGGACCAAGGTCACCCGGCTGGCGAACCTGGTCAGGAA
>JAKQBR010000106.1 GCA_029574005.1 Deltaproteobacteria bacterium
CTCCAGGTGCACGACGAGCTGGTGTTCGAGGCCACAGAGGATGAGGTGGAAGCGCTCGTGGCCATGGTCGCGCATGAGATGGAGAACGCCTATCCCATGGACGTGCCGGTCAAGGTGGACATAGGCGTCGGACCCAACTGGGCACAAGCCCATTGACACGGACCGGAAAGAGACAGATCGATCAGGGAGGTGAACACTGCATGGCCGTTGTCGGCCTTCTGCACGATGTCCTCGGCAATCAGGCCTTTTCCGAGCTTATCGCCAGGGGGCTCAAGTATCTGGCCACCTTGGGCGAGGATGCCTTCAGCGGTCTGGCCTTGGGCGAGGTGATGCGCGAGGTGCTGCAGGGCGATGCCCTCGTTGCCCTGCACCAGGCGTATGAAACCAGGGGCCCCGACCAGGCCAGGTTCGAGGCCCACCAGCGCTCTATCGACATCCAATACCTGTTCGAGGGCCGGGAGACCTTGCGGCTGGCTTCTCTCGATGACGCCACGCCGCTGAGTGCGTATGATGCCGAGAAGGACACGTGGACGATTACTCCTCGATCTGCCTCCAGAAAGGCATGGTGTGCATCCTGTATCCTACGGACCTCCATGCCCCGTGCCTGGACCTGCAGGGCAAGGCCATGATCAAGAAGAGCGTCCTCAAGGTTCGAATCGAACGCTGATTGCTTGCCTGTGGTTTGAAACATGACGGAGAGAGGGACCAGGTTGCGCCACCGGTTTGACCGCGCTAGAGCTCATCTCGAAGGCAGGGGTGCGATCCTCGTGGTCGCGGGCATCTATGCGGTTTTCATCCTCTACATGCAGTACTCAAAACATCGCTGGGTCATCACCCGGCCAGACACGTTCCGGGATTTCCTACCTATCCTCCATGTCGAGTTGAGCGTGTATCTCTTGCTGGTGATCGCCCTCGTGTCGTTCGTGCGCTCGCATGCGCTGTCTTTCCTTATGCTCAGCCTCTATTACCTTATCAGCCTGTGCGACTGGTGCGCGTGGTTTATCATCAACCGGCCCTTCCACTTCGCGGATATCCAGCGCGCCATCGAATTTGTGAACTTCTTTCCGGGATTTGCCTTCATGGGTCCGGATATGGCATTGAGGCTGGGCATCATGCTCCTTTCGATGGCGCCGGCTGCATTCCTCATAGGGAAGTTTCCCGGGAGGGAAAACAAGACCTGGGGCCGTCTCGTGGCAAACGCGGGCCTTGTTTGCCTGGGATGTTATGTCATTCTTCTGCCATACCTGATCGGATCGTATGATCTGCGCCAGAACTCACTGGTCAGGATGGTGGGCGAGATCAGGTATGAATATCGTCTGCGCCACACACCTGTGAGCGGGGCGGATATCAACAAGGTCCTCGGGGCGTGTCAGGACAGGTCCGGCGGCATCTTCACGCCGGTGGCCCGCGATGCCAACATCGTCATCTTTGTGCTTGAGACCACGCCCTATCGGTACTACGAGGACAGTATCAAGCGCTTTTCACGGCAGATCCACGACGCCTTTCACGTGAATGCATGGATGATGGACGAGCACTACTCCACCTATCCCGAATCCGACCGGGCCATCCTGAGCATCATGACCGGGAAATACCCCCCGCTGGAGCGCGGCTCAGGATGGGTGCGCTCATACGACTATGCCGGGTCTCTGCCGCGCGTCTTGAAGGAGGCGGGGTACAAGACCATCATGCTTTCCACGGCGCCGCTCGATTTTCATGATAACCGGCATATGATGGAGGCCCTTGGGTTCGAAACGATAATCGATTCAAGCCTTGCCAAAAAAGCCTTAACCATAAGGGGCGACGTGCGCATGTTCGAAAGGACGAAGCTCTATGACGCCGATAGGGAACTGATCTTGAAGGCTCAAGAAATCATTGCCTCTCATCCGACGCACAGATATCTGCTGGCCATCGTGCCGCAGGCATCCCATGCGCCCTTCCAGCGTCCCCCGCGCTATGTCGGGGACGGAAGCCAGGCATCTCTCATCCAGGCCAATGCCGGGTGGCAGGTAGAACAGATCAGAGAGATCATCGGAGCGCTTTCCCGCCACGGCCAGCTGGATCGAACCTGGGTGATCGTCACGGGTGATCATGGGCTGCGCCACCCCGCGGAGACCAACCTGTTCACCGACCTGAATCGGCTCAGCGCGGACACCTTCCATGTGCCGTTCCTGCTTTTTGCCCGAAAGGTTCTGCCGCCCACCGTACGCCGACCCACCTCGCATATCGATATCACGCCGACCATATTGGATCTGCTCGGCATCCCTTATCCGCCATACGCCTACCAGGGACGGAACCTGGGTCGCGGATGCGCGCGCAGCATCTTTTGGCTGGGAGGAGACTATCTTCCGGTGAGCGGCTTTACGAACCAAGGCAGGTATTTCATGGAAAACAGGAACCTGGGGCTGGTGCTGAAGGGCCCGCGGTTCGATTTCAGCCCGGACCGGAAGTCAGGTGCCGAGAGATGTACGGAGTCGGAACAGAGGTTCGTGGCGTATAATCTTAACCTGATCAAGAGACTGCTCATGGATTCCGATGATTAGCCGGCCTTGCGATCGGTGGCGGCCGGTATCCCCCCTTGGCCTTTTGCAGCTCAATATCATGACGCTTTTTTTCTGTATCGTGCGCCCGTGCCGTAAGGCGCGGTGATTCCTTCTCTGTTGCGGCTGCGGCAAAGGCCTGACGCTCGAAACGGTTGTCCCGGTAGGGGTGTCCCCCGCGCAGGAATTGGACAATGCTGGAGGCCAGATAGAGCGGGAAGAGGAGCAGGCCCCAGCGTTCGTACTGTCTGACATGCGCATGTTCGTGCGGCCGTTCATGATCCAGCAGTTCATGGCTGATGCCGAGCACGACATGGCCCAAAGTAAGGGCCAGTACGTGCTTGAAACGCGGCAACGCGGATGCGGCCCTGGCCAGAAGGCCGCCCGCCACCTCGAGCACACCGTTATGGACGCGCGCGGTGGCGCCCAGCAGACAGGCAATTGCAGCCAGGGCCAGACCGACCGCGGTGGCGGGAAAGGCCCAGAGATAGCGCAGCAGCACTCCGGCGCGCATATTCATGGATGCCTTATCCCCATGCGGATCACGATCCTGCTCTCATGTTCCGTGGGGGGAGCCCCCGGTTCAGCTGCTTTCTCCCTGGGATGAAGATCTCAATCACGGAAGAGCTTACGCTTGGCGCCTGCGGAATCTTGGATGCCTCGTCAAGGAAACCAGCCGCCACGGAGTCACGAACGCGCTGCATGAGGCCGGCGATCACCAGAGTCATCCTTTTCTTCATCGGTTCACCTCGTAACATAAAACCGCTCGGGGAATAGTCAGGCAAGGGTGTATGCCCCGTATTCCAGCACGATTCGGCAAGTATCTGAGCGCTGACGAGCGCAAGGCCGTGTATGACCCGTATTCCAGCACGATTCTTTTCAGATGGCAACGCGAATCAGCGATATACATGCCCTTGGTTAAGGCACCTGCATTTTTCTTGAAAAGCTTGGTTCGCGTTCCTACAATGGTAGTGTAAAATCAAACTGAAGCGAGGAAAGATATGGATGCCAACCGTTTGACCCAGAAGTCGCAGGAGGCCTTTTCAGAGGCCCAGACCAAGGCCGTGCGCTTCGGCCATGTGGAGATCGATGTCGAGCACCTCTTGGCCGCGCTCCTTGAGCAGGAAGGCGGCCTGATCCCGCGCCTGTTTACCAAGATGGACGTGCCCTTGGAACCGTTCAAGGCCGAGGTTGAAAAGGAGCTTAATAAACGCGCGCGCGTCTCGGGTCCGGGGGCCGAGGCCGGCAAGGTCTACATCACCCAGCGGCTGAACAAACTGCTGGTCAAGGCCGAGGACGAGGCCAAGCGCCTGAAGGACGAGTACGTCTCGGTCGAGCATTTGCTCCTGGCCATGGTGGACGAAGGCAAGGGCCATCCATCCGGGCGTATCCTGTCGCAGTTCAATATCAACAAGGAGCGCATCCTGACGGCCTTGACCGCCATCCGGGGCAACCAGCGCGTAACCAGCGCCAACCCCGAGGCGGCCTATGAGGCCCTGGAAAAATACGGGGTCGACCTGGTCAAGCAGGCCAGCCTAGGCAAGCTCGACCCGGTCATCGGCCGCGACGAGGAGATCAGGCGCGTGGTCAGGATCTTATCGCGCAAGACCAAGAACAACCCGGTCCTGATCGGCGAGCCGGGCGTGGGCAAGACCGCCATCATCGAAGGCCTGGCGCAGAGGATCGTCAAGGGCGACGTTCCCGAAGGCTTGAAAGACAAGACCCTCTTCGCCCTGGACATGGGCGCGCTGGTGGCGGGGGCCAAGTACCGCGGCGAATTCGAGGAGCGTTTGAAGGCCGTCTTGAACGAGATCAAGGCCAGCGAGGGCCGGATACTCCTGTTCATCGACGAGCTGCACAACATCGTGGGCGCGGGTCGGGCCGAAGGGTCCATGGACGCCGGCAACATGCTCAAGCCCATGCTGGCCCGCGGCGAACTGCACTGCCTGGGCGCCACCACCCTGGACGAGTACCGCAAGTACATCGAGAAGGACGCGGCGTTGGAGCGGCGCTTCCAGCCCGTGATGGTGGACCCGCCCACGGTTGAGGACACGATCTCGATCTTACGGGGTTTGAAGGAGCGCTTCGAGGTGCACCACGGGGTCAAGATCCAGGACAGCGCCATCGTGGCGGCCGCGGTCCTGTCCAACCGCTATATCTCGGACCGCTTCCTGCCGGACAAGGCCATCGACCTGGTGGACGAGGCCTGCGCCATGATCCGCACCGAGATCGATTCCATGCCGGCCGAGCTCGATCAGGTGACCCGCAAGGTCATGCAGCTCGAGATCAAGGAGGCGGCGCTCAAGAAGGAGACCGACAAGGCCAGCCAGGCCAGGCTCGAGGAGCTCAGGGAAGAGCTTGCCGAGCTCAAGGCCCAGGCCGAGACCCTGAAGAAGCAGTGGGAGGAAGAGAAGAAGGAGCTCCAGAGCGTACGGGGCTTACGCGAGGAGATCGAACAGACCCGCCTGGAGATCGAGCGCGCCGAGCGTGACTATGACCTCAACAAGGCGGCCGAGCTCAAGCACGGCCGGCTGCCGCAGCTGGCGCAGCGCCTGAAGGAGGCCGAGGCCAAGGAGGCGCAAGGGCTTTTGCGAGAGAACGTGAGCGAGGACATCATCGCCGAGATCGTGGCGCGCTGGACCGGCATCCCGGTGACGCGCCTCATGGAGGGTGAGCGCGAGAAGCTCTTGAAGCTCGACGAGATCCTGCACAAGCACGTGGTAGGCCAGGACGAGGCCGTGCAGGCCGTGGCCGACGCGGTCTTAAGGGCGCGCTCGGGCATCAAGGACCCCAGGCGGCCCATCGGCTCGTTCATCTTCCTTGGCCCCACGGGCGTCGGTAAGACCGAGCTGGCCAAGACCTTGGCCGCGGCCCTGTTCGACACCGAGGAGAACATGGTCAGGATCGATATGAGCGAATACATGGAAAAGCATACCGTCAGCCGCCTGATCGGTTCGCCCCCGGGCTACGTGGGCTACGAGGAAGGCGGACAGCTGACCGAGGCCGTCAGACGCAAGCCCTACTCGGTGGTGCTCTTTGACGAGATCGAGAAGGCGCACCACGACGTGTTCAATGTCCTGCTCCAGATCCTGACGATGGCCGCCTGACCGACAGCCACGGGCGCACCGTGGACTTCAAGAACACGGTCATCATCATGACCTCCAACATCGGCTCGCAGGAGCTGGTCGAAGGCGTGGGCAAGGACGGCCAGATCAGTGAGAAGGCCCGTGCGGCGGTCATGAACGAGATGCGTCAGCACTTCAGACCCGAGTTCTTGAACCGCGTGGACGACATCGTGCTCTTCAAGGCCCTGACCTTGAGCGAGATCGAGGCCATCGTTCTGCTCCTGACCGAGGACCTGAAGAAGCGCCTGGCCGAGCGCGAGATTACGCTCACACTCTCCGAGAAGGCACTGGAGCTGATTGCGCGCGAGGGCTTCGACCCGGTCTACGGTGCCAGGCCCTTGAAGCGCTTCTTGCAGCGCGAGCTGGAGACCAAGCTCGGACGCGCGCTCATCGCCGGCGATATCATGGACGGATCGTCCGTGACCCTGGATGTCAAAGGCGGCGCTCTGGACTTCGCCATCCACCAGGCCGGCCCGGAAAAGGCCCGGGCCGCGAGATAGAGAAAATCGCCCCCGGCCCTGTGGTCCCCTTTCACCGGACGGGGAAAGGGGACCACAGGTTTTTTGTTCTCTCTCAGGCATGGTTGTTTTTCCCGGCTGCCGGGATATTATACAGGGCAAGATCACCAGCAGAGGGGGAAGGCATATGAACCGCAGGGAATTTCTCAAGATCACGGCCATGGCCGGGGCCGGGGCGCTCCTCCCGTTCGAACTGCAAACCCTGGCAGCGCCGGTGCCGCCGGATATGGTGATCGTCCAGGGCGCACGGCCTCAGGACGTCACGCAGGCTGCCATTGATGCCATGGGCGGGATGAAACGCTTCATCGCCAAGGGCGATGTCGTGGTGGTCAAGCCCAATATCGGCTGGGACCGCGCGCCGGAATATGCCGCCAACACCAATCCCGTGGTGGTTGCCACCGTGGTGAAGCTCTGCCTTGATGCTGGTGCAAAGAAGGTCAAGGTCTTCGACAACCCGGTCAACGATGCCCGGCGCTGCTACGTGCAGAGCGGCATCGCCGAGGCCGCGCGTCGCGCCGGAGCCGAGGTGAGCTTCACCGACGAGCGCAAGTTCAAGGATGTGGCCATCAACGGCGAGGTTCTCAAGGCCTGGCCGCTCTACACGGAGATCTTCGAGACGGACAAGGTCATCAATGTGCCCATCGCCAAGACGCACGGGCTGACCAGGCTCACCCTGGGGTTCAAGAACTGGATGGGCGTCATGGGCGGCAGGCGGGGACGGATTCACTTTTCGATCGACGAGAAGCTCGTGGACGTGGCCCGGGTGATCAGACCCACCCTGACCGTGCTCGACGCCGTGCGCATCCTTACCGCCGGAGGGCCCCAGGGCGGTGACGTGCGGGATGTGAAGACCCTGGGTATTGTGGCGGCAAGCATCGACCCCGTGGCCGCCGATGCCTTCGGCGCAACCTTGTTCGGGCTCAAGGGCGGCGACATCGGCGTTGTCAAGTTGGCCCAGGAGGCCGGTCTGGGCACCATGGATTTCCAGAGGCTCAAGATACAGAGAATAAAAATAGAGTTTTAAGTGTTAGGTTTTAAGTAAATCGATCAAGTCTATTGAACGAGGATGATCATGCGCGCTTCAGGTTTTTTGAATCCTTTCTTAAAACTCAACACCTCACACTTAAAACTGTCTTTTATCCGCAAACTCTGCCAGGCCCTTTTCCTGCTGCTCTTTCTGTTCCTGTTCATCCAGACCCAGTCCAAGGGGTTTGATACGCTCGGATACCCGGTGCGCATCTTTTTGGATTTCGACCCGCTCATCCTGATCAGCACGTTCCTGGCCGGTCATGCGGTGTCCAAGGCCATGCCCCTGGCGCTCATAACGATCCTTCTCACCGTGGCGCTGGGCCGCGTCTTCTGCGGCTGGATCTGTCCCCTGGGCACACTGAACAACATGATGGGCGCTTTTCCCGTGCGCCGCAAGGCTGTACCCGCAGGGCTCTTTCGCCTGAAGTACTATCTCCTTTTCGTGCTTCTGGCAGGCTCGCTCTTTAGTCTGCAGCTCTCCGGTCTGTTCGACCCCATCTCGATCCTGATCCGATCGTTCACCCTGAGCGTCTACCCTCTGCTCAACCGAGCGGCCATGGCGCTGCTCGGTGCGGCCGACAACCTGGGAGGGGCCGGTTTCACGGACCAGCTCTACGAGCGCCTCAGGGGCGGGGTGCTGGCATTCACTCAGCCCTATTACCTGCAATCTGTCTTTGTCGGGCTCATCTTTGCGGCCATCCTGCTGGCCAACCTTGTCCAGAAGCGCTTCTGGTGCCGCTTCCTCTGCCCGCTGGGCGCGCTGCTGGGCCTGCTGGGGCGTTTCTCCATGTTGGGGCTCGAGGTGAGCGAGGGCTGCGCCACGTGCGGGGCCTGCGCCCTTCATTGCCAGGGCGACGCCGTCACCGATGGGGGGAGGGGCCGTCGGCCCAGCGAATGTCTGGTCTGTTTCGACTGCGACGACCCCTGCCCGAGTAGCTCTGTGGGGTATGGCCGCAGAGCCGCACACGCCGCCTTGGACCTTCCCCGGCGGGGCGTGATCACTTCGTTGGCCTCAGGTATGTTGCTGGCGCCGTTCCTGCGTCTGTCGCCGCCCGTATCCAATCCGCTCCTGATCCGTCCGCCGGGGGCAAGGCCCGAGCCGGAGTTCCTGAAGCGCTGCGTCAAGTGCGGAGAGTGCATGAAGGTCTGCATCACCGGCGGCCTGCAGCCGACCCTGCTCGAGGCGGGGCTGGAAGGCATCTGGACCCCGCGCCTGGTGCCGCGCATCGGCTACTGCGAGTTTCACTGCACCCTGTGCAGCCAGGTCTGCCCTACCGGCGCCATCGGTAGGCTTGCGCGCGAAGACAAGGTAAAGGTCAAGATCGGGCTGGCGATGATCGACAAGAGCCGCTGCCTGCCGCATAGCCATGCCATGGCCTGCATCGCCTGCCAGGAGGTCTGCCCCACCTCTCCCAAGGCCGTCTGGCTGGAGGAGGCGGAGGCGAAAAGCCGTGACGGCGCCATCGTCCGCTTGAACCAGCCGCATATCGATCTCCAGCGCTGCATCGGCTGCGGCATCTGCGAGAAGGTCTGTCCGGTGGCGGACCGGCCGGCTGTTTACATCACCAGTCTGGGCGAGAGCCGCTCCCCCGGGAATCAATTGTCGTGAAAGATCCAGAGATGCGTTTCCCGATTCACGGATGCCCGGCGACAGATGCTGGGCGGCATCCTCACCGTGCCGGTAAGTGAAGGCGAATGGAATTTGTTTTCACGGTAATAGGAAAACAATTGCCATTCAGTCACGCGATGTGAAATGTGGACGAGGTCCCGCCGGCGGTGCTCAAAGGCCCTGAAATGGCTTCAGGACTGATGTGTGCCGGTACCATCGTCAGGGTCGTCCGATCCCTGCGGATGGCGGAAGATTTGCATGGAGGCTTGGCATAGCGGTCTGTGAAGCAGTGGCTGAATGGGCGGCAAGACGATGCCGCCTGAGGTCGATCCAGAGGGAAACGCTTCCCGGCTGTTTGAGCTTTGTAACAATGGAACGGTTTTTGAAAAGTATAGACGAAGGAAGGAAGCGCTCTTGACCGGTCGATGGCCGGTCGGACATCGCATAAGGGTAAAAAGATTTCCAGCACCACGAGGCCATGGTGTGGTGCTGTCGGAGCGCTGGCATCGAGAGACAAGGAGGGTGGTCATGACATTTTCCAGACGGATATGGGTTCTGATCTCAAGCGTGATGGCATGCATGCTGTCGTTGGGCGTAGGCGGCATGGTGCTGGCCTGTGATGTGGCCGTCGTTTCGGCCTCGGCGAGCACCACGGGGCGCCCGTTCATCATGAAGAACTTCGATGCGTCGGAGGCCCATCAGCAGCAGGTGAAATATTTCACGAGCGTCGGCAACGGGGGGGCTTACCTGCTCTTGTATCACTACGATGACTATACCTTGCAACTTGCCGGCGACCAGCGCTGTCCGCAGGGCGGGGCCAATGAAAAAGGGTTTGCCATGGTGGTCAGCTCGGTGTACGAAGACTTTGTCACGCCCACCAACGAGACCCGCAACATGAACGTCACCTTCATGCGCCAGGCCATCGAGCGCTGCACCTCGATCGCCGACTTTGAAAGCTTCATAAAGTCATGGCCGAGCGCCAATGTGGGCAAGAGCCTGAGCGGCAACTTCGCGGTCATCGATGCCAAGGGCGGGGCTGCCCTGTATGAAATCTATACCGGCAGCGACGCGATTACCGACACCACGGTCCCGAAAGTCCAATACCGCAAGTGCAACGCCAATACCGGCGCCATAACCAACGAGAACGGCGTCAGCGCCAGCACCG
>JAKQBR010000110.1 GCA_029574005.1 Deltaproteobacteria bacterium
CTCCAGGAGGAGATGGGCGGCATATCGGAAGGAGAGTACCGCGCGAAAGTGCTGCGCAGGTCTTCGGGCGACGCATTCTGGAAAACCCGCTATAAGGGCGACTGCCGCGAGGTGTTCTTCCTGACCACCATGTCGCGCACCCCGGAGTTCATCGGGGCCATGCGGGAAACCGCGAAGTCCCACGGGATCGACCCGGCCGAGGTCGGCGTGTACCTGCAGATGGTCATCCAGGGCACGGCCTGCCACTGCGAGTTCGACCTGTTCACCAGCCCGGAAAAGGCCGCGTCCATCCGGACGTTTCACGATGAGCTCAGCAGGAAGGTCTACGCCCTGGGGGGGTTCTATTCCCGGCCCTACGGCATCTGGTCCGACCTGGTCTATCCCGACAGCGAGGTGTTCGTGAAATACGCCAGGGGGTTGAAGAAGATCTTCGACCCGCACACGGTCCTGAACCCCGGCAAACTCTGTTTCAAGGAGATGTGAGATGAGCCTGCAAGACTATCATTACGAGATGTCGCACTGCCACCGCTGTTCGTACTGCAAATTCATCCCCTACCAATTGATGAAAAGCCACCGCTTCGCGTACGGCTGCCCATCGATCGCGCTGCGCAACTTCCACGCCTATTCGGCCGGCGGCCGGGTCATCATGTCGCACGCCATCGTTACCGGGAGACTTACAGAGATCACCGAGACCATGGAGGACGTGGTGTTCGAATGCTCGATGTGCGGGGCCTGCCAGACGAAGTGCCGCACCTACAACTACAACCTCAACCCCATGGAGGTCATGCAGGAGCTCAGGACCCACTGTGTGGAGCGGGGCAACATCAAGCCCGAGCACGCCATGATGATCGAGAACCTGAAGAAGGAAGACAATGTCTTCGGCGAACCCAAGGGAAGGCGCGGCCAGTGGGCGCAAGGCCTCGACGTGAAGGACATCAACACGGAGAAGGCCGACGTGTTCTTCCACGCCGGGTGCCGCATCTCCTATGACGAGGAGTTCTGGCCGGTGGCACGGGCCGCGATCAAGATCATGAGAAAGGCCGGGGCGGATGTGGGCATTGCGGGCAAGGACGAGGCCTGCTGCGGCGGTCGGGCCTACCAGATGGGCTTCAAGACCAGGCTCACGGATTACGCGGACGACTTTATCGGCCGGGTCAAGGCCTCCGGGGCGCGCACGGTGGTGGTGATGTGCTCGGACTGCAACGGGGCGTTCAAGCATCACTACGCGCGCGCCGGCAAGAAGCTGGAGCACGTGGAGATCCTGCACATCAGCGAATACCTCCAGCGTCTCGTGCGGGAAGGCAGGGTCGCGTTCAAGCGCACGGTGCCCATGAAGATCACCTATCACGACCCCTGCAACCTGGGCCGCATGGGCGAGCCGGGCATCCCCTGGCAGGGCGAATACCGGCGCCTGGAGCCGCACATCTTTGCGCCGGTGCCGGAGAAGCCCATGTACATCGGCCTTCAGGGCTGCTATGAGCCGCCGCGCGAGATCCTGAAGGCCATCCCGGGGATCGAACTTATCGAGATGGAGCGCAACCGCATCAACAGCTGGTGCTGCGGGGCGGGGGCCGGCGCCCTGGAGGCCTATGAGGACTTTGCCGCCTTTTCGGCCGCGGAGCGGATCGATGAGGCCAGGTCCACCGGGGCCGAGGCCCTGGTGACGGCCTGTCCGTGGTGCGAGCGGAACTTCAAGGACACGCTCAAGAAGACCGGGCAGGCGATGGGTGTCTATGACATCATGGAGCTGGTCGACCTGGCGATGGGGGGTGAGTAGCCATGCAGAGCACAATACTGCAAGCGGCCTATACAGAGTTCGTCGAAGCGCTCGGCGCCGGCAACGTGTCCATCGATCCGGGCATCATCGAGTCCTATACCTACATGAACGGCCTGGGGAACGGCGCCTTGGGGATGCAATGGATGTACCGGCCGGTGGCCGTGACCCTGCCCGGCAGCGTAGAGGACGTGCAGGCGATCCTCAAGACATGCGCCAAGTACGGGTTGACCTTCAAGGCGCATTCGACCGCCTGGTGGGTGCTCTCTCTGGCGACCTGCCCGAAGACGGTCATCCTGGACATGCGGCGCATGAACAACCTGGAGATCCATGCCGAGGAT
>JAKQBR010000112.1 GCA_029574005.1 Deltaproteobacteria bacterium
CCCGCTTTCAGCGCATGGGTTCCAACACGCACGATTCTTGGGCCCTGACCTGATTCGTGGCGGCGCTCCCCGTCCTGGAAGAAGAAATACACGCCACGCTTGGGCCATCCCATACGGCCGGTACAGCCTGCGAGTTGCCGGATCCCGCCGAGTTTGCGCTCAAGGCGATCCAGCAGCGCGTAAAAGAGGACAAGGTCGTCAAGCCTGGACATTTGCCTGATGGGTGTCGAGCCAGTTGAGTTGCCGGCCTTGGGTCAAACCGGCCATAGGCACCCGAATCTTCGCCCCTTCAGACTCCAGAAGCGGCTGTAGAAACTCCCGGTAGCGAAGGCCTGCAAACAAGACAAACTTATCCCTGCCCTGCAACTGATCACCTATCTGGCGCATGACGCTTTGGGCCCACGCCTGACGCTCTAGGACGCTCATGTTGTTGAGGGTCATTTCGTAGGGCTCGATCTGCTGATCCGGATGCAGCAAGCCGTACTTGGCAGACAGGATGTACCAGCTTAGCCCGGCTGTCTCTACGTGCTGCCGAACCTTCTTGAACCACGCGGAAGCATAAAGATCGCGCGCTGCACCCTTGCCAGGCCGCTTGGTCGCAACGCAGGAAACCAGGGCTATGGCCCCTGCGTCGTAGCGGGCCGGTTCCTGTGTGTCTTTGCAAACTTTAAGACGGCCTGATCGCTCAACAACACTCGTCTGTTTCTGATCGTTTGTCTGGGCAGGTGGGGCTGCGCCGGTCGTTGAGCGCTTGAATCTAACCCAGCCACCTTCGCCCTGATGAACGGCATCGACCTTGAAACCGGCGCTTTCCCATGCTCTGGCCTGGGGCCGATTGTCCAGCCCGGCCTGGTTTGCCCACCAGGCTCGATGGTTCAGGGCAGACGATGGCAGCGCCTTGCCGGTCAGTTTCTCGATATCAGAAAAACCCAACGTGCATTCCCGGGTGCCTTCAGGCACCGCCAAAAGAAACAGGCTGAGGAATTGGTACTTGTGGCTCATGTCTTGAGTCATTGTTGGGTTTGGAAATGATATGCCCGTCACACATAAATCCATACGAGAAGCAGGTAAAGCAGGATCAAAACCACGGCACCGGCCAGGGCGCCTCGGAACAAATACTTGAAAGGGTTCATCCGTTACCTCCTTCTGTCATGACCGGTTGCACGCGAGGCAGGAGTGACATGCACCCCGCTCCGACCATCGGCACGATGGGCCCGGCCGCCTAAACTGGCGGATATTTCCTGAGGAGGCTTTCGGCACCCTCGCCGCTCCCCTCCTCGTCTATATGCCATTCGGTGAGGTCGAGCAGGTCGTCGGCCACCTCGGAAATGACCTCCCTCAACTCGAGTGGTCTTAGCCACCGTTCGGGGATTGCATCCATGCCATACAGCGCGCCCAGCAGGTTGCCGGCCATCGAGCCGGTCGAGTCGGAGTCCCCGCTATGGTTGACGGCATACGCCACACCTTCCTCGAAGGTTTTCGCAATTAGGCTGCAATAGACTGCGATGGCCAGCGCCTCCTCCGCAATCCAGCCCCCACCGAGTTCGCCGATGGCCTCTGCGACCGGCAGCCTGGAATCGGCCAGGGATCTGGCTTGCTCCAGGGCCTGCAGAGTTTCCTCATGGTTCGGCCTGCTTTTCAGGCAATGGAACGCCACGTCAAGCGCTTCATCCAGTGTGGTTCCGGAAACCAGCCCGTGGACGAGGACGGCAAACGCCCCTGCCGCAAGCTGGCCCGTTGGGTGGCCGTGGGTGAGGGCCGACAGATCATTGGCCAGTTCGAAAGCCCTTGAAGCGGAATCTTCGGCATGGCTTATATGCCATGCGAATAGCCCGATGGGCGCGACTCGCATTACGCCGCCACACCCCTTGCTGTTGTTCACAGCCGGATCGCCCAGGCTTTTCATGTCGCGCAGCGCCTTGATGCAGGTCGCACCGGGCGCCCTTGCATGATGCAATTCCTGGTGGCCGTAGAGCCAGCCTTCGCTGTCGGGGATGAGTTCGCATCCGGATGTCCCCCCCTGGGTCTTCAGCCAGCGCAGGTAGGCGTGGGCGGTCACCCCCTGGTAGGTGGTGATTCCCCGGGTCGCCCCTCTCATCCAACCCCGTATGAGCCCTTCCGCGGTGAACAGGGTCATCTGCGTATCGTCGGTGATTGCGCCCAGCCTGCCGTATGCGGGAATGAAATCGCGGATGCCCTGGCGTCCAAACGCTTCCCGGATCTCACTGACACTCATGAACTCGACCGGAGCGCCCAGCGCATCGCCCACGGCGCCGCCGAGCAGACAACCGCGAAACCGGGCGCGGACGCGGACCTTTTCCTCGTCTGGCAGTTTCCACATAGCGCCAGCAGGGTTGGAAAGCATGTTCATGAATGGGATCCTCTATGCGGCTTTGCCGACCAGGCTGAGCATCTGGCCGTTTGCTACCCCATAGGGTACATGACCGGTCGCCACATGCTGGCGGGCCGACTCGCAGTGGCCCTGCTGGTCGTCAAAGAAGATGTCCGCGCCGAAAGCCTTAAGGAATTCACCTTTGTTCATGCCGCCGAGAAACAGCGCCTCGTCGATGCGTATGTTCCATGCGCGCAGGGTGCGGATGACGCGCTCGTGGGCCGGCGCCGCACGTGCGGTGATCAATGCAGTTCGGATGGGCGACCCCTCGCTG
>JAKQBR010000182.1 GCA_029574005.1 Deltaproteobacteria bacterium
GATGCTCTATCATCTGCTCTATCCCCTGCATGTGGATTACTCGATCTTCAATGTCTTCAAATACATCACCTTCCGCACCATCTACGCCTCGGTGACGGCCCTCCTGATCGCGCTCTTGTTCGGTCCCTGGTTCATCGAACGCCTCAGGCGCTTGATTCTCAAGGAGCGCATCAGCTCGTACACGCCCGGCCATATGGACAAGGCCGGCACGCCCACCATGGGCGGGATCTTCATCATCTTCGCCGTGGCGACCGCCACGCTCCTGTGGGTCGATCTCTCCAGCCGCTATGTCTGGCTGTGCATGCTGATCCTGATCACCTACGGCACCTTGGGCTTCATCGACGACTATCTCAAGGTCGTCAAGGGCAAGATGCTGGGGCTCTCGGGCAAGATCCGCCTGGTCGTCGAGTTCGTGGCGGCCGGTTTCGTCGGTTATGCCCTGACAACCATTCCCGGGTTCGAAACCACCATCGTTATCCCCTTCTTAAAGAATGTGCGCCCCGACCTCGGGGTCTTCTTCATCCCCTTCGTCATGTTGGTCATCGTCGGCGCCGCCAACGCCGTAAACCTGACCGACGGTCTTGACGGCCTGGCCATCGGCCCCTGCATCGCCGTGGCAGGCACCTACCTGCTCTTCGCTTACCTGTCCGGCAACTTCAAGACCGCCACCTACCTGCAGATACCCTTCATCTCGGGCGTGGGCGAACTCGCCATCTTCCTGGGCGCACTGGCCGGGGCGGGGCTGGGCTTCCTGTGGTACAACTCCTACCCGGCCCAGGTCTTCATGGGCGATGTGGGTTCTTTAAGCTTGGGCGGCATGCTGGGAGCCGTCGCGGTGATGACGAAGCAGGAAATCCTCCTGGTACTGGTGGGCGGCATCTTCGTTGTGGAGGTGCTCTCGGTCATCCTCCAGGTGGGCTTCTTCAAGTTCACCAAGGGCAGGCGCATCTTCCGCATGGCGCCCATCCACCACCATTACGAGCTCAAAGGCTGGCCGGAGCCGAAGATCATCGTGCGCTTCTGGATCATCTCGATCCTCCTGGCCCTGGTCGCGATTTCAACCCTCAAGCTGAGGTAAAAGATATGCAGGCTTCCAAGATTCTGGTCTGGGGAACGGGTGAAACCGGTCGGGAAACGGCCAGGGTGATGATCGAGCAGGGACATGAGGTACGGCTGGCGGACGAGGCCACGCCGTCCGCCGCCGTCGATATCCCGGTCAAGCAGCTTGAGCGCTCTGACATCGAATGGGCCGATCTGGTGATCCCTTCACCCGGGGTGCCCCGCGATCATCCCCTTTTCGCGTATGCCAAGAAGGTCCTTTCCGAGATCGAGGTGGCCGCCGGGATGCTTAAGGGCAAGCTCATCGCCATCACCGGCACCAACGGCAAGACCACCACGACCACGTTGGTGCACCGCATCCTGAAGGCCGCCGGCGAGGACGCCGGGATCGGCGGCAATATCTCCCCGCCCCTGATCACGCTGGTGAAGAAAAATCCGCGCTATGTGGTGGCCGAGATCAGCTCGTTCCAGCTGGAATGGATCGAACGCTTCCGCCCGGCCATCGGCGTGTGCATGAACATCACGCCCGATCACCTCGACCGCTACCACACGATGGAAGAATACATCTCTTATAAACTCAAGCTCTTCGAGAACATGCAGGGCGATGACCTGGCCGTGGTCTACAACGATGATCCCTACCGGGACCGCATCACGGTGCCGCATCAGGCCGGATTTTCGGTCGAACGCGGCAATCTCGCCAACGGCGCCTTTATCGAGGGCGGTCAGATCTTTTTCCACGGCGAGATCGAAGGGCCCGGCCCGCGCGTACCCGATCCCTCGGTGCTCGGCCGCGGAACGATCGAGGACATGCTGGCCGCCGCCCTGGTGACCCGCTACCTGGGCGTCGAACCCCAGGTCATGGAAGAGATCTTCCTGAACTTCACGGTCATCCACCATCGTTTCGAGCGGGCAGGCGAACTGGACGGCGTGGTGTTCGTGGATGATTCCAAGGCCACCAATGTCGGGGCCGTCGACATTGCCCTGAAGAGCGTGGATGGTCACGTCGTGCTCATCTTGGGCGGCAAGGATAAAGGCGGCGATTTCGGCGAGCTCGTCCGGCGTCACAAGGACAGATCGGAAGAGCACACG
>JAKQBR010000144.1 GCA_029574005.1 Deltaproteobacteria bacterium
ATGACCAACGCCAGTATGCACAACAAACTGTCGGCTCCTAACGGAGACCACGCATATGAAACTTCTCTCCATTACTGGCTTATCCCTAATACCCTAAAATCAAAACCTCCCGGTCTCTCAAGGGAGATTTACATATGAAAATTGAGTCGCTCGATATGATCGAGCCTATCATAAAGGATGCTGACGGCTGGTTCCCCGAAGAAAACGACCAGGGGAAAATGACCATAAAATATTGGAAGCGAGTAAGAGAGAAAGGAAAGCCGTTTGGTGCTGTTGTTTTGGAGCTTATGGTCGATGGAGACACCGTAGTTGCAGGACAGGACTTCTTGCGGTATGTGACGCATCTTCCTAACAAAGGGGCGGGATTTATCAAGAACGCTCCATCGGTAAACCCTACTGCCGACGGACTTCCCCAGGGCAAATCGGTAGGGGCGACATCTCCTGGTTCACTTAATATTATCGGCCCGAGCGATGGAAAAGTCAATACCCCTGAAGACGAAGGCGGAGAGTCGCGTTTCCGAATTGCCGACCAAGCCGTTGATCCCTCCAGCCTCTTCGAAGATGTCGAGGAGCGCCGCAAGTCTTCCAAAGGCATCACGACCAAGCCCCTGAAAGACCGCCTCATCGAGGCCGCCACGAAGATGTGGCACTCCTGGAGCCGTCACTTCCCCAACCTGGACCCGAACGGCCAGGGCAGCTTCATCAACCGGCTGCGCTTGTTCGAGACCATCCCGGACAGCTCCAAGGCCCAGGCGGCCGACCTGGTGGCAAACATCATCGGCGACATGAACGAGGCCGAGCTCGATGTGTTCACCATGAACCTGGTGCTCCCGGACCTGATCAAGGACATCGACAAGGGCATCCTGCGCGAGGGCGAAGAGAAAGGCCTGCCGTTCGGCTACAAGGACAAGGCCCAGGTGGAGCAGGATCTCGACCACTACGAGGAGGAGGCCCGCAAGTCCGAACGCATCTCCCTGGCCCTCGACAAGCGCCGGCATATCATGGAGCGGCAGAAGAACGAGCTCGTCGACCACGGGCTCCTGGACAAGTCCGTGCTCAATGAGGAGGCGTACTATCATCACCAGGTCCTCGAAGTCCTGGCCGCCAAGGACCGCATCGGCACCGGCACGAGCTCGGGCGATGTGCTTGATTGGCAACATTAGCAACATTTTTTTTTGTAGCAGCCAGGGGCCTGGCTGATATTAATAAGGCGGAGCCTTGATTCTGTATACTCAGAAGCTCTGAAATGGTGTCTAATGTCCCCTTTCGAAGGGGCGCCACCATCAAAATATTATGCGTGGTTTATAGCGGTTCGTCTTGGCCAGGATTTTATTGACCTCGTCCTGGTCGTGCCTCCATCTGCCATGCGCGTGAATACGATAGCTCTTTTTTAACATGGAACCATCCTCAGCCCATCGACGCACTGTCTGGGCAGAGACGTTAAACAGCTTGGCAACTTCCACCGACGAAAACCATGTCCTGCTCATACCGAACTCCTTTCTGGACATAAACTAGTTCATGAAGAAGGCGCTATAGAACGGTCCTGCTTCAGGTAGCGGTACAGCGTGGCCTTCGAGATCCCGACCGCGGTGCATATGTCCTTGGGCGAATTCTTGGGATCGGCATGCAGGGTCTTGACCAGGTTGAGCTCCTTCTCGGAAAGGATGTACGGCCTTCCACCCTTCCGGCCGCGAGCTCGTGCAGCTTCGAGCCCTGCCTTGGTGCGCTCCCGGATCAGGTTACGCTCAAATTCGGCTAGGGCGCCAAAGATATGGAAGATCAGCCGGCCGCCGCTGGTGGTGGTGTCGATACTCTCGGTCAAGGACTTGAACCCCACGCCACGGGCTTCGAGGTCCTGTACGCACTCGATCAGGTGAGACAGGGACCGGCCCAGGCGGTCGAGCTTCCAGACTACCAGGGTATCGCCCTCCCGGATGAACCCCAGGGCATCCTGGAGCCCAGGGCGGTCTACCTTGGCCCCGCTCACGCGATCGGTGAACACCTTGCCGCACCCGGCGCTTGCCAGGGCGTCCCGCTGCAGGTCCAGGTTTTGATCCTCGGTTGAAACACGCGCATAGCCGATCAGCATATGCCCCCCCGCAGTTTGCTGATTGCCTCTATCTCCGTCAAGTTGTGTCGCCACCATGCACCAGGGTAGGGCTGATAGCTATGTTTGAGCTTCCCTGTACGCGCCCAGTTGATGATGGTGCCTCTATTTACCTTCATGCGCATGGCCGCTTCTGTTGTTGAGATTCCGATTTTTGGCATCATATACCTCCTACGTTGGATTTTGTACGAGGCGCTTCACGCCGCTTTGGCATACACGCGCCGCCGGGCCCTGGCTGCATTCGCAAGGACACCGACGCAGCAGTCTTCGTAGTCATATACCCGCGCCCTGTCTTTTTCGTGATCAGGCCGTAAGATGCGCCCCAGGTATTGGAGCAGGCGCCCGTCGAACTTGATCGGTGTGGTAATGAAAAGGGTGGATAATGCTGGGCAGTCAAAGCCCTCACCAATAAGCTGGCCGGTCGCACAGAGCACCCGTGCATTGCCTTCTTTCAGCGCAGCAACAACCTCTTTGCGGGCTTTGGTGCTCATGCCACCGTGAAGGATCTCGGCCGGCACACCAGCCCTTTTCAACATCCCGGCCAGGGCCTCAACATGATTTTTTCGATCCGAGAGTACCAGGCACACACCGCCGGCGGTCCGGGCTTCTCGAATAACGTCGTTGACAATAAGGGTGTTCCTGTTATGATCCTCGGTGAGTTCCGAGAGCATGCGGCTATACTCCCCAGAGGGATTACGGTTTGTTCGAAATGCTGTGGATCTCCATGTCACATCAACTTGCAGGATCGCCCCTACCTCGACCAAACCCGCACGCTCGATCTTGTGCACCTGGTCGCCCAGGTGCCAATAGATCATTTTGGTGAGGCCGTCACTCCGCCACGGGGTAGCGCTAAGCCCCAGCATGTACCGGGAATCGAATGTGCCCACCGCCTCGGTGAAGGTCCTGGATGGGCAGCGATGGCACTCGTCCACGATGATGAAGCCGAAGCGTTCCCTGATCTCTTGCGCGATTGGGGAAACGCTGTTGACGATCCCAACCGTGATCTTGTCCCCAATCTTCGCCCGGCCGCCGCCGATGACTCCGATCTCGGCCCGGTCGATCCCAAGAAAGGTTTCTATCCGCTCCACCCACTGGTTAAGGAGCTCCTTGGTATGAACGATCACAAGGGCGGGCTGTTTCCTGGCAGCAATGATGCCCATCGCGATGATGGTCTTACCGCTGCCGGTAGAAGCCTCCAGAACGCCGAAGTCACGATGCAAGACAGCCTGTACAGCTTCAATCTGATAATCCCTGAGCGTACCTTTGAAGGAGAAGGCTGTTTCGGGCAGAGTGCGCCGCTGGTCGACGAGGTGAAGCCGAATACCCGCACCTTTCAACAAGTCAACAACCTGGCGTGTGATCCCCCTGGGCAATCTCAGGCCGTTTTTCGCATACTCGAAGCCGCAGATCTCCCGCGGGATGTTACCAACCCATCGGCCCTGCTTTTCGGCCGCTATAAACGCCGGGTTCGGAAATGTCAGCAGGCGCCGGATCTCTCCCTCAATTTCCATCGGAGCATCTTCCAAGTGAAGCATGTTGCTCACCGTCAGTGTCAGCATGGACGTACCCCTGTAATCCGCGCACCGGGAAAGATCTCGAGTACGGCCTGGGTCATGGGATGCCGCCGACCGGCAGCCTCGATCAAACGCCTGGTACGCTCCTCATGTCCCTCGCCTTGTAGTATCCATTTGGCATGCTTTTCCAAGAGTACCGGGAGGCCCTCAGATCGCAGGGATATGGCCGCCTGCTCATCGGATACAAACCAGATGTCGCCTACGGGTTCAAGGCGGACAAGGACATGGTGCCCGGCAAGGAAGGGGGCGGGGGTCTCCTGCTTTTTCTGATCTTCCCCCCTATAGACAAAATCGACAATATCGACAAAATGGGGCTCGGCACTCCCCGACAAGGGGGTTTTGTCTATTTTGTCGATATTGTCGTTAGGGGTGGAATCCTGAAAACTTCGCCAGCTCATACCCGAACCCCCTCTGTGTATATGGTCGGGTTCACCTTAAACGATATGCCCGGTCTACCCGCTTCTTTGTTGGCGCGCCTCTTGATGGGCTCGCTGATGATATGACGTTCGGTTAGCACCAGTAATGCCTTAGTCAAACGTTCCACCCGTTTTAAACGGCCCTCGTGTTTTTTAAGGCAATCTCTCTGTGTGAATGAATCGAGTCTGTTATCTATGATCCACCGGAAAATAACCTTTGCATCTTCGAACGCCTGATCTGTACCCATGATCTCAAAGGCCCTTCGTGCATGGCTTATCAACAGGTCGCAAAGATCGAGGGCTCGCTCTATGGTCTGCCGGTCGATTGCAGGGACACCCGCGCCGTGCTCGACGACGTGAAAGAGTCCGGCAATCCGAAGCGCCGCGCCGGGTAGTTTTGATGTCCAGTCCTGGAAGGCATAAAACTCTCCGTCTGGCCCCTGCCTGCTCTCGATGTACTGGGAAAAACTGATCCATGATTGAAGCGCATCGGGGGTCAGCGTCAGTATACGTGCCTGTTCCCGCCCGTGCTCGTCAAAGAGGGGCTCGATCCCCAGTAATGAGCTGATCCCTGTGTGATATTTCGCCTTGATGGTCTCCGGGATGGAGCTCCGCCTTGCAACGTCGCGCCGGCCGATGGTACTCCGCGGAATGCAGTAAAGGAACCGCGCAAGCGTTCCATTTCCACGAAATCGGGTTTTGTTGCCCTGAGATAGGTCCGCAATCACATCCGGTTGAACGGCAAGCCCGAAAGATAGCGCCGGATGATAAAGCGTAACGGCCCGACATTGACGGTCTACCCTGATGGAAGCTCCCGCATGGGCCTGAAGGAAAACATTCATGTTGACGCGGCCATTGTTATAGAGCCCGGCCATAACCTCAAAAATACCGCCTTCGTCACTGATGAGGGCTATGCGCTCGCCGTTCTCGGCCATGAGATCCTGTAACCGCTCGGGGGTAACGTCATCTATCCATAAACGGGGCGCTTTAATTTCCTCAGGGGTTTCGTCTAGGATCTGGAAGATCTCGGCCTGGTATCCTTCGCGGTCCTTATCTGGTGTGTCCGGCTTGGCGGCCTTTGCCTTCAACTGCTCGACGCGCTTGAGGTTGACATCGCGGGTAATGGAAACCTTCTTGATCAGGGGCCTCATGGTCTCGGCATGCATGGCCTCGTATGCCGTCAGAGGTTCCGTGAGCGCCGTCTTAACCGCCGTCTTCCTGTTACCGGGGTCTAAACCCGTTACCGTCCAGAGGTTCACCGGTTCACGATAATCATCCTGGAAGGGGGCTACCTCTATGCGTTTCTGGAGACATGCCGCAACCGTTGCCAGCCCCATCATGACGGCCAGCCCTTCTGGAGTCTGTGTGGCCTTGGCCACTGCCTTGCAGTATTCGCCAAGATAGCCCGGCAGAAGATTGCATGGGATATCTGGAGTATCGATCTCGCCAAAGAGTAACGGCTCGCCCCAAGTCTCGGTTTCGGGGACCTCCACCGCGCCGGCCCCATCACTTGCGCTGCTGGGTGTCCATTCAGGCGTAGCCCTAATGATATCCAGCAGGGCATCCTTGTTGTTTCCGGGCACCTGAACCCAATCGAGGAGGTCGCCTTTATCAGGCAGGTCCGGCAGGAGGATCACCTTCAGCCCGGGGCACTTACCATGCAGGGCCTTTGCTAAGGTCTCGGCATAGGCAAGGCCTGGAGTGTCGTTGTCTCGAAGGATGATGATAAGCTTGCCGGCCAGGTGTTCGATCATGGCCGGGGTCGGTTTACTCTGTGCCCCGCTATCAAGGGTGGTTGCGGTTAGACCCCATGACCTCAATAGATCACAATGTTTTTCGCCCTCACAAATTATCACGGCATCAGTTTTGACCACCTCGTGAAGGTGGTAGAGTACAGAGTCATGGCCACGGCCAGGCTTTTTATCACCATGATAGAAGAAGAATTCCTTGCTTCGCCCATTACGACCGGGCTCAACGCGCTCCTTCCAGTAGATGGGGGCGCCGGACTCATCATGATAGTCATAGCGTCCAGTGACGCGCCGGCCGTTCTCGATCTTGCTGATATTCGGTGCCTCCTGCTGGCCCAGATACTTCGCAGCAAGCCCCTTGATGTCGGTATCTTGGTCCCAACAATGGAATGCGATAACGTCATCGCCTTTGGGCGTACATTGCCGACACATATACCGACCAGAATCCCGAAAGACCGTGAAGCGATCCTTCCCTCCGCACATTGGGCAGGGCCCGGACCACTCATTTGCTGATTTCTTCGTGAGTCTTGGCACAACCTTATGGATTGGAGGGAGCACCGCCTTGAGGCGTTCAATGACATCACTCATGGCGCGCGTCCTCAAGTGCCACCTGCAGCCGGTCAATCAACAAGGAACGCCGCCGGGAAAATCTCGTATGCTCACCAGACTCAATCAATCCCAGGAAAAGCCGCTGGAAACCCTGCTTGACGTGGTCGAGGAATGATGGCAGGATGCAACCAATCGTTGTTGATCCTGTCTCACCACTCCGCGAGCCCGGCACGGCTGGGGGTGCGCCCCGTTCACTTTTCTTCGATGTCAAAATCATCTGAGTCCTCGAGGAGCTTGGCGAGCTCGTCTCTCCCCACAGTAAATGTCTTCGACATACCAAGGGGGTTGTTTATGCGTAGGCTTACCTTCGGCCCCGAGCTGACCCCTGAATTTTTCATCAATATGCTTTCGAGTTTGTTCGAGTCCACTCCGTCGAGGTCAATCTCATCATGGTCAGCAAGGTAATCGGCAAGCGCATCCCTATCCGCGGCGCCATGCTTGCTGTTCCCGCCCTGCAAATCCCGCAGCATGACATTTGCTTTGCGGACTATGCCCTTTATGCCAAGACCCCCGTAGGATTCATGCATCAACTTGGGGGTTTGGAGCTTCAGGCGCTTCCTTGGGAGTATGCCAAACATCTTCAACGGATTTGTCCTTCTAACCCGCACCTTAAGGGGCCGCTTCTTACCTACCTTCATCGAGCTTACCATAACTATTCCTCGCTGGTGGACTGGTGGGCTTTAAGTCCATCGATGTAAGCCTGGACATCGGATTCACGGTATCGGACACTTCTGCCAATCTTTACGAACTTGGGACCAAGACCTTTCAGACGGTATTGCTGGCCGGTTGATACCCCGATGTTAAGGCGTTCAAAAACTTCCCTTTCTCGTAGCAATCTTTCGTTCATATTCACACCTCACTGGGTTTATTGTGATGGTGTGAATTTTCGAATGATTACGCTAAAAAATACAGCGACGCGTTGCGACAAGTGGAGGAAAAATTGCGACTTTTTAGGACATTTATCCCTTACGCTTTAGCAACCAGGCCCGTAATTCCCATCCCATCGCCAATGGACGGCCTTTAGGAGTTCTCTTAATAGGCATTGATGCATCTTCCTTATGCCAGCGTTGGGCTGTTCGGGGTACAACACCAAGGCATATCGCAATATCGTCCCATCCCGAAAGAAGTTTCTCGTCTGTTGCCACATCCACAAAATTAAGGAATGGTGCGGCAACACGTATATTTTCGGAAACAGCCCATCTGATTAAGGAATCTGGTTTGATTTTATAGATGCAATATTCATACAACAAGCCGGCAATTTTTCTGGTATGTTTTTCAGGGTCTACCTCGGCTTCAATGGTATTGTTCTTTATACATCGCTCAAGTAGGTTTGAAATATCCTGCTGCGTTTCGTAGAAATCCAAGAAAGGAATATACCCCTCTCTCCCAAGTACTGTAGGTGAGTGTGCTTCGAGAAATGGATTGCTCTTATGATTAAATAAACGTGGCTCGATGTTCATGAGTAGGTATATGGCCTCTGCTGTGCCATGTGCAGGGGCTAGATCTATCGGTTGTATGTGGGTCCAATATGGGCATTTCAGCCAAAAATCATAATCAGGTAAGTACTCAGATTTTTCATTAAAATAATATTTCATTGCAGATCCTCTCATGCAAATTTCCCCACTCGTGAAGACCCACGGCCAGGGCGTGAGGATGGCGCCTTTTCGGTCCGGGTCATGACGCCGGACCTAGGCCGTGGTCGGTGTTGCCTGCTTCTACAGAACCATTATCCCTTGGTCGTACAACTCCCTTGCTATCTGCGATCGTGTTTGGCTGAGTGTCTCCATTCGATCCTCTATGGTGTCGCCAATTTCTTTGAGGAGTCCAGAGACAACTTCCCGAAGGGTTGCAACACTCGTAGCCGTATCAGCAGCGTCCGCCTTGAGAAACGCCTCCAATAACCGGACATGCTCGGTAAGATTATCAAGAGCCCCACACTCCTCACCAACCACGCCCACCAGTTTCTTAACGTATTCCATACAAATCCTCCTTTGTTTTCGCGCCAAAGCGCGTTTATTGCTGATCATGCGCAAAAGAGGCTTTGGTATGAATAGTATGCACAGGTAGGAACTTCCTTGATTGATACCCAATAAATGTTTATCTTTAATTCCAGCCATCCGCAAAGACTCCTTTTGCGCTTGGTCAGGATCGGCACAGTGTTCCCGCACTGCGCCGATCCGCCTTTATTCTTTACTGCAAAATGATCTTATATACCATGCGGCAGTCCATCATGCCGCGGCATCCAGAGGGTGCACCTCTTTCATGATTCGCTCGCTCAGCTTCTCCTTGGCCGTTTCAAGATCGTAGTGGCTTTGCATGTTCATCCAGCTCTGTGCATCCGTGCCGAAGAAGCGCGCCAACCGGAGCGCGGTATCGGCGGTAATTGAACGCTTGCCGGCCACAATCTCCCCGATACGCCGCTGAGCCACCCCGATTGATTTTGCTAGGCGATACTGGGTAATGCCCATGGGCTTCAAGAAGTCCTCCATGAGTATCTCGCCCGGATGAACAGGGGGCATGGTTCTCTTTGCGTTACTCATAATATCTTCTCCTTATTTCCTTTCAGTGATAATCCACGATCTCAACATCGTAGGCATCCCCATCTTGCCAGGTAAAGCAAATACGCCACTGATCATTGATGCGGATGCTCCATTCACCCTCTCTGTCGCCTGATAATTTCTCCAACCTGTTCGCCGGAGGAACACGGAGAAAGGCCAGCGTTGCGGCACCATTGAGCAGGGTGAGTTTTCTCAGCGCCACATGCTGTATGCTCTTCGGTAGCCGCGCTGAATGCCGCCCCGAAAATATCTTCTCCGTCTCCTTGTCTTTAAAAGTCTTTATCATTCAATGCGTCTATAGTAACTATCGGCGATAGTATTGTCAAGCGATAGTACCATTATCAATGTATTTGCCTTATGATCTCCTCAATGAAATCACTTTGCCCCGTGTTTCCTCGCCATGGACGGCCTTCATGATACGGTCGGTAATCCGTTGCATGGGTGCGCGCAGTTCTTCTACCGGATAAATGATATACCCTCCTGTCATGTCTCCGGGGTTGATATGGTTTGTCAGGCGATCAACTTCGGCCCGTGTGCATAGCTGATCCGCAAGGGTGCTGAATGTCCTTCGCAGGTCATGGATGCAGAAATCTACGCCGGAAGCCTTCGAGACCTTTTCAACAGCTCGATGAAGGTCAACGATATGGCCGCTCTTGCCGGCGCCCGGGAATACCCATTCGTTCTCTCGTAGTGCCAACCTGTTATTGAGGATCTCAAGGATTTTGTCGGTCATGGGAAGAGTATGAGCTCTATGGTTTTTGGTGCGATCGCCGGGGATGGTAATTGTCTTGGCCTGCATATCGACCTCACTCCAGGAGAGACCCAGGATCTCTTGTTCCCTGCACCCAGAGAGGATAAGGAGCGCGAGCGCATCTTTCGCCACGGGGTTGCCCAGAGAGGCAAGGGCGCCCCACCAGGTCTTCAATTCATGTTCTTTGATCACCGTTTGCCGTCTGTCAACACGGAACCATTGCCGGGAAGAACCAAGGATGCGCACTGGATTGGGCGGCAAAGAGTCATCTGATACGGCCTGGGCATGGTTGTATATCGCTCGGAAAGTCCTCATGACATTGTTCGCCGTGACCTCTCCGCGCTCATCAGCGATCTTGAGGTGTCGTTTGGCGACATCCGCTTTGCTTTTGGTCTCCAGAGGGGTATTCATCCAGTCTGAAAGCCATGTATTCAGGAGGCATGCATATGTCTTTCGTGTCCCCTCCCTGAGTTGAGGCTTGGACGTGAAGTAATCGTCAAGGGCTTGCGCCAGGGTGATTCCTTTCACGCGGGCCTGCGCCTTCTGCTTATTGATGTCCACGCCTTGGTTAAGAGCAGCCAGGGTCTTTAAGGCTTCTTTCCTGGCTGTTTCGGGTGTGAATGGGCCATGCTCGCCAAGCTTGACCCATCCATTATGCTTCTTTGCATAGTACGTCTTGTTCGTTCTGGATACCCTGAGGCCGAAACCCTTTAGCTCGGTATCCCAATACATTACGCGCTCATCCCCCTTGGGGATGGGTAAGGCATCGATGGCTGACTTCGTCAATTTAATTTTCGGCATGGACGCCCCCCCTCATGACTAAAATTTCCTTCCGGCTACTCCCCGGCTACTGGAAAAGGCGAAAAATGTCAATACATGAAACAACATGGCAATATATCAATCAAGCAAAATCAATAAGATATGAACATTGCAATACACTAAAATACAACGACAGTTGGACTACGAATCCAAAGGCCAGAGGTTCGAATCCTCTTGGGCGCACCAAGCTTTTAACACCTTATCCCCTTTAAGGGACCATCCTTACGGCAGTGCCTTCGTAAGCTTGACGATATGCTTCTTGCTGATGGTGAGCGGGCCGTTCCTGGTCGATACGATATAGCTGCCGCCGGCGGGCTTCATGGTGCCCTTGATCACCTGTCCGTCATTCATCGTGATGATATAGACCGTGGGCGTGTACTGGGGAGCGGGCTTTTTCTGGGCATGGGCCCGGGGCTTTGGCGCCTGTTTGGAAGGCTGGTGGCCCTTGGCCGATGCGGATGATTTCTGCGGCTGCTTGCCGGTCGCCTTCTTCCGGGGCTTCTCCAGGTCCTTTGATGGCGCCGGCTTTGGAGGCTGGGCAAGCGTCTGGCCAATGGACTGCTGAAGCGATTGCCCGGGAACCTCGGGCTCGAACGGCAGACCGGTATGAGACGGCCCGTGGTAGCCGCCGCCCACACCGCCGACCCTCATCTGGCGTGCGGGACGCCCCGAGTCCGAAAAGGAGCCCCGTGCCGCCAACAGAGGCAGCCTCTGGGGCCTGGCGGGTTCTTTCCATGACGGGAATGAAGCCTCTTCCCCAAGGTGCTCCGGCACGTCAGCGCTCGCGGTCAAGGCTGGCGGAGAAGAAGGATATTCAGCGGCATACCCGGGGACGAAGGGCAGGACCGCGCTGAGCGCAAGGCCCGTCATAAGGGCGTACAGGGCGGCAAGCCGACGAAAAGACAGGTGCACACTCCCCAATTGTGTGGATGTCATGTGATGTCCTCATCAATCAATTTCATTGTCTGCAAATCCGGATCATACCAAATACGGGCTTGGCAATCCACCTCCAATCCACGGTGGTTTGAAGGGAAAATCATATTGCGTTGCCGGGTAAATCCATATATGCTTTTCAATGATTTGTATTCAAGCGTTCGGGTGAAGGGAAGAGATGAGGGAACTTGCCGCCATAGCAGCCTATCTCGTGGCTTGGTTGTTCTGTGAAAGGGTGATCGGTATTCAGAGCGGTCTGGTAACCCTGCTCATTTCGCTGCTCTTTGCATTTGCCATCTACGCCCTGGTTGCGTATGCCGAGCACGAGGAAAAGGATAAGAACACCTCATGATCCCACGCGCCGATAATGTCCCGGTCGGCTGGATCACGGATGAACACCAGTCGTAACCCGAGTCGCATGAGAACAAAGATCCCCCGCATTTACCTGAGATACTCCATATGGATATCGGCCGCGATCATCGTGGTGCTGATCGTCCTCTTGGCCCTTACGATATATTCCGTGCGTGAGCGCGCCATTATCGATCTCTTCAGCACGCAGCAGACACTGATCGCACAACGTACGGCCTCACGGACCGAGGAGTCGCTGAGACGCTGCGAGAGGGGCATGCTGTCACTCTCTCGTTCCCTCGCCGACGGCCGGGCAATGGCGGAACACGGGCCGGCAAGCATCCAGAACCTGGCCGATGAGCTCCAGGACATCGTCCAGGTCATTGTCGTGATCGATCAGGATGGCCTGGTCACGGATGCATACCCTATCGAGGACGCCCAGATGTATCGCGGTCTGATGTTGGATAATTCGGCCTTCAAACACGCGGTGCGGGGCTTGCGCGAGCGTTATAGCGGAGAGATACGACTGGTGGCGTCGGCCGGCAAGCGCACGGCCCTGCCCGTCAGACAGACCATCGGCACCGGTTTCCCCCTCTTTACCGCGGCAGGCGATTATAGCGGCGCCGTTGTCGCCCTGCTCAGAACCCAGCCGATCATCGGAAGATCCGGTGAGTATGACCAGAACCTCCTCCATGAACTCTGGCTCGTAGACGCCAAGGGGCATGTCGTGGCGCCTGACGTCGGCGCCCTGAAGGCGAGCATTATAGGCGGAAAGCCATTCATGGACAAGATGCCGCCCGTGGTATTCTTCTCCGACCCCGCGAATCACCGCGAGATTATGCTCGAACGGGATCAGCGCGCCCTGAAAAGCATCATCGCCTATGCCCCGATCAGGATCGGCGCCAACCCCTGGTGGATTGTCCTGGTCACACCCTATGAAAAGTTGCTGGTGCCGATCCGCAGTGCCTCGTTCAATATCGTGTTCGGGGCCATCGGACTGATCGCCGTTGTGGTTATCACCGCCGTTTCGCTGGCGCGGGCGGACGTCAAACGGCTCAAGATGAAGGAGGAGCTCAAGCGCCTGCAGGAGCGCGAGGAATGGCAGGGCAAGCTTCTGCGCGAAAAGATGACCGTGGCAGGGATCATCGAAGGATCGCCGGTGCCCATGTTCGTCATCAACCAGGAGCACAAGGTCATCCTCTGGAACCGGGCCTGCACCGACCTGACCGGCTACAGCTCAGAGGAGATGATCGGCACCAACAACTATTACCGGCCGTTTTACGAAACGCCGCGGCCGTTTTTGGCCGACTTCATCATCGATCGCCACACGGAGAGCTTCGCGGAGTTTTACGGAGAGAACAAGGTCACGAAATCCGAGACCATCAGCGGGGCCTATGAGGCCGTCAAGCACTTCAAAAACCTGCGGGGCAAGGACCGGCATCTGCATTTCCTGGCCGCCCCCATCTTCGATGAAAAGGGCGAGATCGTGGCCGCCATCGAGACCTTCCTCGATGTCACCAGGGAGGTGGAAACCACCAAGATCCTGCAGGAGTACGCCGAGACCCTCCAGAACGAGGTCGACGAGAACATCCACCTGCGGAAGGAGAAGGAGGAGCTCTCGAACTACCTGGAGAGCATCATCGAGAGCCTGCCCGACAAGATATACGACCTGAACAAGAACGGCATCATCAATTATGTCAGCCGGCATCTGGCCCGTTCGCGGCAAGGCCGCAGCGACCCGGCCGGCAAGCATTTCACCGAATATGTGGCCCCGGAACACCGCGACTACGTGGTCTCCAAATGGGAGCAGGCCCAGCAGGGCATCTTCGAACCCTACGAGCTCGACGTGGTGGCCCGTGACGGCACCAAGCGCCATCTGCTGCTGACCTCGAACCCGGTCAAGGGCACGGACCGCTTTGTCCTGGTGCAGCGCGACATAACCGAGTTCAAGGAGCTGGAAAAGAAGTATTACGAGAGCCAGAAGCTGGCCGCCATCGGACAGCTCTCGGCCGGGATCGCGCACGAGGTGCGCAATCCGCTTTCATCGATCAAGATGAGCCTGCAGATCCTGGAGAAGCGCATGCAGCCCACCGGCAACGACCTGAAGCGCTTCAAGATAGCCCAGCGCGAGGTGGAGCACCTGGAAAAGCTGGTCAGCGACGTGCTCATCTTTGCCAAACCAACCACACCCCAAAAGGAGCTCATTGATATGCGCTCCCTGATCGAGCACGGCCTGTCCATGGTCGAGAAGGCCATCAACGACAAGCAGATCCATGTCCACCGCCACTTTGAGCATGAGCATGAGATGATAGCCGTGGACCCGGCCATGCTCTCGCAAGCCCTGATCAATCTGTTCCTGAATGCCATCGACGCCATGGAGCCGGGCGGCACACTGGGGGTGAGCGCGCACGGCCAGGCGGACCGCCTGACTATCGAGATCGAGGACAACGGCTGCGGCATCGACGAAGAAGACCTTCCGCACCTGTACAATCCCTTCTTTACCCGGAAGAATTACGGCACCGGTCTGGGGCTGACCCAGGTCAAGCGAATCGTCGATCAACACGGCGGCGAGATCGACGTCTTCAGCAAGAAGGGCGAGGGCACGCGCTTCGTCATCACGCTGCCCAGGGGCTCGGAGGCGTCATCGGGACAGGCCGGGGAAGAAACGCACAAATCAAGCGAAAGAGGATAGGGTATGTCCAAGATTCTGGTTATCGACGACGACAACTCGATCCGCGAGACGCTCGAGCTCTATCTGACCGAAGAGGGCTACCGGGTCAAGACCGCGGCCACGGGCACCGAGGGTCTCAATGCCTATAACCAGGATACCCCGGATGTGGTGATCCTGGACATCAGGCTGCCCGATATCGACGGGTTCGGCATCCTGGAAGAGCTGCGGGAGGAGGACGAGAACGTCAAGGTCATCATGATCACGGCCCACCACGACATGGAATCCACCATCAAGGCCATGAAGGAAGGGGCCTTCGACTATATCCACAAGCCCGTTGACGTCAACGAGCTCGATATCGCCATCAAGAAGGCCCTGGACGCCCTGGAGATGGAGCACAAGATCAAGGGCCTGGTGGAATCGACGCGCGACTACAAGGTGGGCGACATCATCGGCGAAGGCCCGCGCATGCGCGAGATCTTCAAGACCATCGGCGTGGTCTCCCAGAGCCGGACACCCGTGCTCATCCAGGGCGAAAGCGGCACCGGCAAGGAGCTGATCGCCAAGGTCATCCACAACAACACCGCGGCCGACGAGCCGTACATCCCCATCAACTGTTCGGCCATCGTCGAGACCCTCCTGGAGTCCGAGATCTTCGGCCATGAGAAGGGCTCCTTCACCGGAGCGGTCAACCGCAAGCCCGGCAAGTTCGAGCTGGCGCGCTACGGCACCGTGTTCTTGGACGAGATCAGCGAGATGTCGCTCAATTTGCAGGCCAAGCTCCTGCGCGTGCTGCAGGAAAAGGAGTTCGAGCGCGTGGGCGGCAAGGACCGCATCAAGGTCAATGCCCGCATCATCGCGGCCACCAACAAGGACCTGCGCGCCATGATCCGCGAAGGGCTCTTCCGGGACGACCTCTACTACCGGCTCAATATCGTGACCATCAACATCCCGCCCTTGCGCGAGCGCCGCGAAGACTTGAAGCCCCTGATCGATTACCTGCTGGCCAAGATCAATCTCGACCTGCATAAGCGCATCGTGGGCGTTTCCGACGAGATGTTCAAGATCTTCGAGCAGTACGGCTGGCCCGGCAATATCCGCGAGCTCGAAAACCTGCTGGTGCGGGCCTCGGTGGTGGCCAAGGGCCAGGTGCTGTAAAGTCCGACTTCCCTGACTTGAACGTCGGCGCGCCCTCGGCCAAGGTGGTCGAGCACGAGGGCGAATACTCGCGCGACGCCACGGGACGGTTCCTGACGCTGGACGAGGTGGAGGAGCTGCATATCCGGCGCGTGATCACCGAGACCAAGAAGAACAAGGGCGAGATCTGCGATATTTTGGGCATCTCACGGCCGACGTTCGAGCGGAAGCTGGAGAAGTATAACATACCATTCGAACGCGAGTGATACATACGGTACGCCATTTACACAAAATATCTGACACCCTCACCAGGTTCTGATCAAAGCTTTTCGCGAATGCGGCGGCCACGGTCGAGAGCTTGTTGTCCGGCAGCTTGGCCTTGATTTTCAAGCCCAGGGAGCATCCCAGCCTGGCCAGGACATCGGCTATGATCGGGAGCGCTTCGTCTCCGAAGCGATCGTAGAAGGTCTTAATCAGATACCCCTGGGACTCGATCGGGTTTTTCGTCGAATGCTTGTGGTTGCCATCGTCATACGAGCATCCCTTCCATCTGTATACCAAACCGTATCAGAATTAGTTGGCCACTTAAAAAATCTATGCGCAGTACCTGATCATTTCACTGGATGACCCCATTTGCTTCTCGGGGCATCAGCTTTTCAAGTCATCCGACTTTAAAGTTTCCAGCGCTTCCGCATCAGCCAAATCCTTGGTTCTCCCGGAGGCCTTTTTATTGGTTATCAGATCATCCAGAGATGGAATACGTACTTCAATACCTTCGATATCGAGAACCAATGACCGCGCATATGTCTCTTCAAATCGCAGGCCGGATGCCGTGGTGATTATATCAATGCGTCTTGGGGCAACACCTATTTGGAAAATGGTACCGTCCTTGATGAGGTCTTCCTTGGTGAGGTTGAAAAGAGGTGCGCCGAAGTGCTGTAAGGCCCGAAAAACCGAATCGGCGTTTTGGGGAGACGGCATGATCCATATGTCGATATCCATAGTTGCCCGTGGAAAACCATGGGCCGCCATCGCATAGGCGCCGACAAGGAGAAACTCAGCCTTCTCGTCGCATAAGGCGCGTAATATGTCTTTGTAGTCTTCGTTCAGCATCGTGTTTTTTGCTCAAAGAGGTGATTTCGCGGGTCAAAGGCCAGACCATGCCGATGCGCTCGACCGGCGTGCCGGGAACGAAGTTGTCATCGTGCTTGTCCAGCATGCGTTTGAGGACGGTCCGGGTCTTGTCCATAGCGTCAATCTATCATCTTTTACCGCACAACATCAATGTATTTCCAGGCCTGTCCAGCGCAAAGGCCTGGGATCAGAGGACCAAACGGGTGAAGAGATCAGGGGCGCGGCAGGGTGTAGATCGTATCGCAATAGTCGTCGCCGGCGGCCAGGGTGTGCTTGATCTCCAGGCTGATTTGATCGCTGATGGCGGCGCGGAAGTATGCGTGGTCGCTTATCCATGACCCTTTTCGCACAGTTCCCGGGAGGTGTTCTCGCGGCCGAACGGACACCGGGTGTACTGGATATGAAACACTTGATCAAAAACCGAGATGACCTTGACCAGGTTCGGGTCAAGGCTTTTCGCGAAGGCCGACGGCCACGGTCGAGAGCCCCTCGTCCGGCGGTTTGGCCTTGGTTTTTTTAAGCCCAGCGCGCATCCCTGCCTGGATAGGACATCGGCTATGATCGGGAGCGCTTCGGCTCCGAAGCGCGCATAGTTCCTCACCACGAAGCCCACGGAGGGCCGGCTCTTTTTGCCACAAGGGATGCCGATGCCCTATCGGCCCTTATCGGCCGCCATAGTACCATGCCGCGAAGTCGGCGATGTTGACCCCCACCCAGGGGTCATCCATCTTGCCAAAGAGGCTTCTGAGCTCCCCGGTCGAGTTGTTCATCACGGTGTGGTGACCGTCCACATGGTCGTCCCAGCCGGGGAGCTCGGTATAGAACCAGCCGTGCTCCCGGTTGGTGTTTAGAAAGTCGATCATCCAGCCCGCCGAATATGCAGCGGGCCTCTGGGGATCAGGGCCGAAGAACTCGGTTCGACGGCCCTGGCCGATATTCTCCAGGATATATCCCAGCTGGGTTTCATAGCGCCAGACCGACTCCGGCAGCGGTCCGAGGCGATAGATCAGCCAGACGAGGGGGTGAAACTGGGTATAGCGCATGCGGGGCAGGATGAAGTGGTTGGTCGCCACGAGGACATCAGGGTCGGCTTCGATCTGCTCGGGAAAGGAGAAGCCGATCTCGGTGCGTTCCAGATGCTCGAAGAACGGGTCGGGATTGGGGATGCTGATGTTCACGCCGCTGAAATCGGCCGGGAATACCCAATCGGCGCCGCGCACCATGACCCCGCGCTCAGGCAGCACAGTATCCAGCATGCCGGTATAGTCGATGCCCAGCTCGTAAGGCATGCCGCCCAGGAAGATCCGTGACCCGCTTAAGAGCCACTGCTCCCACTCCGGCAGGAGGTCGGGTCCGGTGAAGGGCTCGCTCCTGCCGGTCTCCAGCACCACCCCGTTGCCGTGGACCGGGTCGGCATGCGCGGCAGCGATCACATAGATCCAGCACACGCCTTTCTCAAGTGACTTGACCGCCTCGACGGCCTCGGCGATGCTCGTGCTGGTATCCAGCACGTGGCGCGCCACGAGCATGGAGCCGACCCCGACATTGGCGCCAAAGGCCGCACCCTGACTGACATCCATGCCGATCGAGACGCCCCTGGCGTTGATGCCCACGCTGTGGCCTACGAAGCCGGGCGGGTCGACGGTGACGAAGGGCAGGCCCTTTTGCGGGAGATAGACCATGATGCAGGCGGCCTGCTCGTATACCCCGGCCGTGGGGAACATGAAGTCCCGGCCGTGGTAGGTTTCGCCGCCTCGCGTCGCGCCCGCGCCGAGCACGAACTCGTTGCAGCCCTGGCGCAGGGAGCTGCGCGTGCTCGCCGGCGCTTGCGGCAACTGCTTCAGCTCAAGCGCGCCGTTCTCGACCGCCATGGTGGCGCCCGCCTGCGGCAGGATCTGGAGCAGCCTGGCCACGGCCTTGAGTGCCTTGGCGTTGTTGGTCCGGCTGGGTGTCGTGCCCAGGGCGGCCGACATCAGGTAATAGGTGCTGTCCACCCCCTGGTTGAGGATCAAGACGTCGTCATAGGTGACGTCGGGATAGCCGGCGTCGCGCATGCCGTCCACAATCCCCTGCATCTCCGCGCGCAGGTCGGCCGGGATGAAGGACTCGCTGTCATGGGAGAACTCCGTTATCGGTACCATCAGGGTATCGTATACCGCCCGGCCCTGGGTGGAGAGCGGGTCGATGGAAAGCCCGAGCGTTTCAAGCTGGCCCACCCCGACCTTGAGCATGAAGGTGGTCAGCATCTCATGGCAGTCCTTGGGACGCAGCCGCGCGGCCTGGTAGCCCATGCTGTAGGGCGTACCGGTGAGGATCATGCAATACTTCGGGTAGGCGCTGGCCGGCGTAAGGTCCGTGAACTGCGCCAGATAGCCGCTGTAACCGCTTGACTGCTCCGTGACCGGAGCGCCGACCAGCTCCAGCCCCCTCTGCGACAAGAAGGTTTCGACCTCGGCAAGCGACCGGGCATTGACGTTCGCATGGCTCTCAGCCGTCTCTGTGCCCCCGGCGGATGGCGCCGGGCTGTCGTGCGAAGAGGATGAACAGCCGCCGGCTGCAAGGATTGCCAGGATCAGCAAGGGTGAGCTTACCCTCCGTAGTGCATCACGCATAACGACCTCCCAGAAAAAACAGTGTACCGGATTTTGGTCCTCGCGTAACCATCCGCTTGGGGGCTAGCGCAAGACCATGCACCAGCCGAATGCATGCCGATATACATGGTAAGTCCCCGCTGATGAATGTCAAGGGTGGACGCATGCGAGCGGTCAACCCTGTGTGTTCAAGCACTCGCGCCTCATGAGCGCATAGCTCCTTCCCAACTTGACGGCGCGGCTTGAACAAAGGGGAAGGCCCCTCTGGATTTTCCCAGGGGCCTTCCGTTTCTGAGGTGCTGTAAGAAAAAGCGCGGTATATCGTTAAGCCGATGACCTAAGCGCGCCGATGTCTGGCGCGGCTCAAGTATTGGCTGGTCCGCACGTAGTCCTTGTAGAGGCGCAGGACGCAGAGCGAGATGCCCAGCACCAAAAGCCCGATCATGAAGGTCGGCTCGGTGTTGAAGGCCACGTCGATCCGGCGGCCGACATAGAGGAACAGCAGGGAGGAAACCACGATGGTGAAGCTCCAGGCGCTTACCAGCACGATCTGGTTAATGCTCTTGGCATCGGCGGTGGTGCGTCTCTTTGTCAGCATGGCGTCCTCCTTTCTGGTAGATCCGCCCTCGCGAGGAGGGCGGCCGTATATATGAGGGAATCAGCTCACCAGGCCTTTCACCGCTTCGATGACCGGGGCCGTGAACAGGGCCACGAACACCGCGTACAGGGCAAAGGAGCCGACGGCCTCGCTGAGGTAGATCCCCTGGAAGCGGTACTTTAAAGAGGTGATGGTGAGCCCGCCCATGATCAGGCAGCCCAGGTGGAAGTAGGGGAAGTTCCCGGCGCCGGCCGTTGCATCGGCGGCAAAAGCGAACCCGGCGGTGATCATGACAACGAAGAAAGCTACGATGGCGGTCTGTATTGTCCTTTTCATTTTCTTTGTCCTCCCTTCCTGTGTACGTGCTGCTCATGATAAGGCAAGGGGCATGCCAAGTCGTCCGCGCGTGAGCGTAAGCGAACATAACATAATGATATAAAAGGATAAATCAAGATGGTGCGGGCGATTGTGGACCCTGGCCGTGGTCAGGATATACCAGCATTGGTTGAAAGGAATGTGGAGGCCGATTCGATGAAACGTTAAAAACGTGGGGGGCTAACTCTTCAGGCGCGGATCGATGGCGTCGCGGATGCCTTCGCCCAACAGGTTGTAGCCCAGTACGGTCAGGAGGATGGCCAGCCCCGGATAGACGGACATCCACCAGGCCACGCCCAGGACCTCCTTGCCCTGGGTCAGGATATTGCCCCAGCTGGGCGTGGGCGGCTGCACGCCGATGCCCAGGAAGGACAGGGCGCTCTCGGTCAGCACCGCGCTGGCGATGCCCAAGGTGGCGGCTACGAGCACCGGCGCCATGGCATTGGGCAGGATATGGCTGAAGATGATGCGCAGGCTGCCGGCCCCGAAGGCGCGTTCGGCCAGGATGAAGTCGCGCTCCTTCAAGGTCAGGAACTCGGCCCGCACCAGACGGGTGATCCCCATCCAGGAGGTCAGGCCGATGACGGCCATGATGTTGAAGATGCTGGGTTCCAGGAAGGCGATGACCGCCAGGATCAGGAAGAAGGAGGGGAAACACAGCATGATGTCCACCAGGCGCATGATAAGGATGTCGACCCAGCCGCCGTAATACCCGGCCACGGCGCCGAGCAACACGCCGATGATGACCGCGATGCCCACGGCCACGAAGCCCACCTTGAGCGAGATGCCCGCCCCGTAGATCATACGCGACAGCACGTCCCGGCCCAGCTCGTCGGTGCCGAAGGGATGGGCGGGCGAGGGCGGCTGGAGCACCTTGGCCACGTCGATGACGTTGGGGTCATAGGGCGCCAGCAGCGGGGCGGCCAGCGAGACGACAAAGAAGAACAACACCATAGCCAGACCGGCCACGGCGAGCTTGTCGCGGAAGAAGCGCGCCCAGAAGTCCATGTCACCGCACCCGTATGCGCGGATCCGCCACGCTGTAGCACAGATCGGCCAGGAGATTGCCCAAGAGGGTCAGGAAGGCGCCGATGGTCAGCGCGCCCATGATCATATTGTAGTCGCGCATCATAATGGCCTGGTAGAACAGCTGGCCCAGGCCGGGGATGGCGAACATGCTCTCGAAGATGACGCTGCCGCCGATCAGGCCCGGGATGGACAGCCCCAGGATGGTGATGACGGGCAAGAGCGCGTTGCGCATGGCGTGCTTGTAGATCACCGTGCGCTCGGGCAGACCCTTGGCGCGCGCGGTGAGGATATAGTCCTGGCGCACGATCTCGAGCATGCTGGCGCGCATGTAGCGGCTCAGGCCCGCCAGCGACCCGAAGGCCGAGATCAGCACCGGCAGCATGAGATGCCTGGCGACGTCCCAGACCCGGCCCGGCAGCGACAGCCCGTCATAGTCCAGGGAATGGATGCCCGATATGGGCAGCCAGCCCAGGCGGGCGCCGAAGAAGTCCATACACAAGAGCGCCAGCCAGAAGCCCGGGATGGAGAACCCGATGAAGACGATGACCGTCACGGTCCGGTCGTAGAGGCTGCCACGCCTGATGGCCGAGAGCACGCCCAAGGGTATGGCCAGCAGGAACTCCAGGATCAGGGCCGCGACGTTGATGGCGATGGTGACGGGCAGGCGCTCCTCGATCTTGTCCCATACCGGCCGCTCGTCCGTGGAGATGGAGCGGCCGAAATCGAGCACCATGAGGTTCTTCATCCAGACGAAATATTGTTCGGTCAACGGCTTGTCCAGGCCGTAGTGGCTGCGCATGCGTTCGATGGCCTCTTGGGTGATCTTGGGGTTGAGGTCGGCCTGCAAGGCTGTGGGTTCGCCGGGCGCCAGGTGGATGACGGCGAAGCACACGATGGTGATGCCGATGAAGGTCGGTATCAGGAGGGCTAACTTTTTGGCAAGGTAGGCCGGCATAGCTTTTTACGGCACGACGCTGTACTTCTGCCGCCCCTTGGGCACGTACCACTCATTGAAGTTGTAGCTGATGCCGGCCGGGGCGGGCACGATGCCCTTGATGCGGCTGCTTACGGCCGGCAGGGCATAGGGGGCATACAGGAAGACATACGGCTGCTCCCGGGCCAGGATGACCTGGAAGCGATCATAGTAGGCCTTGCGCTCCTTTTCGTCGAAGGTATGGCGGGCCTTGTCGAGCAGGTCGTCCACCTGGGCGTTGGAAAAGCCGATGAAGTTGAGCTTCTTGGGGCCGATGTTGGATGAGTGCCAGACATCGAAGGCGTCCGGATCCGGGGTGATGGTCCAACCCAGGATGACGGCGTCGAAGTTCCCGGGGTCCACGAAGTCCTTGAGGAAGACCGTCCACTCCACGATGCGGATCTTGGTGTCGATCCCGATGTATTTAAGCCGCTGCTGGATGATCTGGGCCGTCTTCTCGCGCAGGGGGTTGCCCTGGTTGGTGATGATGGTGAAGGTGAAGGGCCGGGAGTTCTTCTCCAGGATGCCGTCCGTGTTGGTGTCCTTGAAGCCTGATTCGGCCAGGAGCGCCCGCGCCGTGGCCGGGTCATAGGCGTACTTGGGCACATCCGGATTGTACCAGCGCGTGCCGGGCTTGTACGGGCCGGTGGTCGCCAGACCCTGGCCATAGAGCACGCCCTTGATGATCTCATCCTTGTCGATGGCATGGGCGATGGCCCGGCGCACCCTGATGTCGTCGAATGGCGGCCGCTTGAGGTTGAAGCCCAGGAAGGTATAGACGCTGTCCAGGTACCGGTATTTGGTGAAAAGGGCGTTGAAGTCGGGGGTGCCTGTCTGCCGCAGGTATTGCAGCGGGGTCAGACCCTTGATGTCGATGTTACCGGATTTCAGCTCCAGAAACTGCGTGGCATCGTCCGGGATGATGCGGTAGACCAGGCCGTCTAAGCGCGGGCGGCCTTCAAAGTAGTCGGGATTGTGCGCAAGCACGATGCGGCTGCCAGGCTGCCAGCTCTTGAAGCGATAAGGCCCGGTGCCCACCGGTGCGCGCGCCAGCGGTGTCCTGGTGATGTCCTGACCCTTCAGGAGGTGTTCGGGCAGCACGCTCATGCCCCAGCTGATCAAAGCCGGCGCAAAGGGGGTGTCATACGTCACCTCGACGGTGTAGTCGTCCAGCATCTTGACGGACTTGACCTGTTTGAAGTCCCCCGCATAGGCGGTGGGTGTCTTGGGATCGATCACAAGCCGGTAGGTGAAGAGCACGTCGCGCGCCGTGAACGGTCGGCCGTCGTGCCAGCGGACGCCTCTTCGCAGATGAAAACGGATGAGTTTGCCGTCCTGCTCGATATCCCAACTCTCGGCCAGATCCGGTACGACGGTGAAGTCCTTGTCGTACTTGACCAGGCCGTTGTAGATCAACCCGGCCACCCCATGCGAGAAACTATCCGATGCCAGGATGGGGATCAGGTTGGATGCGTCGCCGAGGGAGGCCTCCATGAATACGTCGCCATAGGCTGGCGTATCGGCTTGCGCGCGTCGGGGCGCCTTGTTATTATCCTTTGAGCATGCTATGAAACTCAACAGGATCACCATGGCCGCTACGATGGGTGTTTTCATGTTACGCCGCATGGCTGTAGAGGATAGCAGAACGGCTATGTTTGGACAAGCCATGATATGGATATGACAGGAGTATCTTAAGACGGATGAAAGAGAAGTTCTATGCGGACCTGCACGTGCACTCCCGGTTTTCACGCGCCACCAGCCGGGACCTTACCCTCGCCGCCCTCGCGCAAGGGGCGCACACCAAGGGGATCGCGGTGGTGGGCACCGGCGATTTCACCCATCCGACCTGGCTGAGTGAGATCGAGCAGGAACTGATCGAGGCTGAAGGCGGCCTGTTCCGGCTCAAGGACGATCCGGGCGTGCGCTTCATGCTCACGGCCGAGATCAGCACCATTTATAAACAAGGCGACAAGGTGCGCAAGGTCCACCACGTGCTGGTCGCCCCTGACGTCCGGACGGTACGCGCCATCAACAAGGCCCTGGCACGGATCGGCAACATCGTCTCGGACGGTCGGCCCATCCTGGGACTGTCTTCGCGCGATCTGCTGGAGATCGTGCTCCAGGCCGACCCGCGGGCCTTCCTCATCCCGGCCCATATCTGGACGCCCTGGTTCTCCGCCCTGGGGTCGAAATCGGGCTTCGATACGATAGCCGAGTGCTATCTGGATCTCGAGCCCTACATCTTCGCGGTCGAGACCGGGCTGTCGTCCGATCCGCTCATGAACCGCATGGTCGGGAGCCTGGACCGCTACCACCTGGTGTCCAGCTCGGATGCCCATTCGGCTGAAAAGCTGGGCAGAGAGGCCACGGTGTTCAGCTGCGGCCGGGACTACGACGCGATCCGTGCGGCGCTGCAGACCGGCGCGGGCCTTAAAGGTACGGTCGAGTTCTTTCCCGAAGAGGGCAAGTATCACCTGGACGGCCACCGCGACTGTGCCGTCGTGCTGGAGCCCGAGGAGACCGAACGCCTCAAGGGCAAATGTCCGGTATGCGGACGTGCGCTCACGGTCGGGGTCTTGAGCCGCGTGCATGCCCTGGCCGACCGCCGGGATGAAGGGCCCGCTACGGCCAGGCCCTTTCACTCCGCCATCCCGCTGTCCGAGATCATCTCCGAGATCCTCAAGGTCGGCCCGTCCTCGCTCAAGGTGAAAGCCCTGTACGAAAACCTGATCCGCAAGCTGGGCGCCGAGCTTGAGGTCCTGCTCGAAGCAGGCCTCGATGATATCCGCCGCGCCGGCGGCGACACGTTGGCCCTGGCCATCGAGCGCATGCGCTTGGGCAAGGTGCATAAGCAGGCCGGCTTCGACGGCCAGTTCGGACGCATCCGTGTCTTCTCGGACAGCGAGATCGACCTGCTCTTCGACGCCAAACCGGCGCGCCGCACGGTCAAGGCCTGCCCGGCGCCGGAGGCAAAACCCGAGCGGAGGCAGCCCCGGACCGGTCCGGGGTTCAATGTCGAACAGACCCGGGCCATCAACTTCGACACGGGCCGCCTGATCGTGACGGCCGGTCCGGGCACGGGCAAGACGCGCGTCCTGACCGAACGCATGCGCGCCCTGAAGGCCAAAGGCGCCGGCAGCATCCTGGCCGTCACCTTCACCACCAAGGCCTGCGAGGAGATGCGGTCCCGGCTGGACGACGAGACGCTGGAGGTGACGACCTTCCATGCCCTGGCGTCCCGGATCATACGGGAAACGGGACAGTGCTTCGCGATCGCGGACGATAGCATGCTCGCAGAGCGCATCCCGATTGCCCTCGACGACCTTTTCTACCGCCTCGGCACCATGCAGGCCCTGGATCCGGAGCCGGCGGCCGCATTGGATGACCTCAAGGCCCAGGGGTACTATACCTTCGAAGGGCTCATCATCGAGGCCATGCGCATCCTGGAATCGGATTCGACCCGGACCTGGGACCACATCCTGGTGGACGAGTTCCAGGACATCAACCCGCTGCAGTATGCCTTTCTCAGACTGCTGGCGCGTTCAGCCTCAAGCCTGATGGTCATCGGAGACCCCAATCAGGCCATATACAGCTTCCGGGGCGGCAATCCGAAGGCCTTTGAGGATTTCGCGGCCGATCACCCGGGGTGCGTGCGCATCGACCTCACCGAGACCTATCGGCTTTCGCGTTCGATAGCACGGGCCTCCAACGCTTTGATCGAGCGCGAGTGCATCGTGAGCCCGAAGGATGGTCCGCCGATCAAGCTGGTCGAGTCGCCATGGCCGGCGCGCTATATCGCCGGAGAGATCGAGGCGCTGCTGGGGGGGTTGAGCCACGGCACGGTGCATAAGGCCAAGCAGGAACTTGCGCCCTCAGCCATCGCCGTGATCGTGCGCACCCGCACGCAGGCGCTGCCTGTCATGGAGGCCCTTGACAGGGCCGGGATCCCCTACGATGCCTCGTACGCCAGGCCCATGGCCGAGAAGGACGGCATACGCCAGCGGCTTGCCCTGCTGGAGGGTCGCGATATCCTGCCCCATCTGAAAGGGGTGGGCGACAAGACCATCGAGCGCATGGCCGCCGGCGGTGATCCGGGGCCGGGCCTAACGGCCCTGATCGCCCGGGCGCGCACCTTTTTCGATACGCTGCCCGACGATCTCGCCGGGCGCATACGGGCCCTGGAGGACTGCCCGCTCTTTGCCCTGCCGGCGCTGGATGCGGATCACGATTTCTATCAGTACGCGCGCACCTTCGGTACGGATATGCCGGGTTTCCTGCATTTCTGCAGGCTTCGGCACGACGCGCCCTCGGGCGAGAAGGTACGGGTGTTAACGGCGCATGCGGCCAAGGGTCTGGAGTTTGACTGCGTGTTCATCGCCGGACAGTTTCCCTTGCCGGACGCGCCGTTGTGGGAGGAACGCAACCTCTTCTATGTCGCCATGACCCGGGCCAGGGACCACCTGTACATCTGCACCGACTCCCGTTTCTGCACCGGGCTGCCGCGGGAGTACATCGAGCGGCATGCGGAGAGCCAGAAAGCGCGCACGCAACAGATGACGCTCTTCGAGTAGGGGGATCGGGATATGGCCTTGACCGCCACCAATATGCTCTATTTGGCCCTGCTCATCTTCCTGTTTGTGCTGTCGGCCTTTTTCTCCGCCACCGAGACGGCCCTCATGCGTACGAACCGCTTCCGCATCCGCCATATGGCCGAGAAGGGCGATCACGAGGCGCAGAGGCTCGATGCCATCCTCAAGACGCCGGACAAGTTTCTGGGGACCATCCTGTTGGGCAACAACTTTTCCAACATCCTGGCCTCGGTCCTGGCCACGGCCGTGTTCATCGCCGTATTCGGGGAGCGCGGCGTCATCTATGCGACGGTGGCCATGACGGCGCTGCTGCTGGTCTTCTGCGAGGTGATACCCAAGACGCTGGCGGCCTATCGCGCGGACGAGGTTTCGCGCCTGGCGGCCTTGCCCATGCAGGGTTTCATCCGGGCCTTGAACCCCATCGTGCGCCTCCTGAACCTCATATCCCGGGGCGTGGCCTTTCTTCTGAGCGTAGACATGAACAGGATCGACCGCGTCACCGAGCAGGACATCGGCTCGGCCATCGTGGTGGGGACCAAGGACGGTTTCATCAAGGAGCCCAAGGCCAAGATGCTCATGGGCATCCTGGACATGGAGTCGGTGCCGGTCCGCAAGGCCATGATACCCATCCATGACGTCGATGCCATCTCTATCGACGCCACGTTCGACAAGATCGTGGAGACGGCCCTCAGGAAAAACTACAGCCGCTACCCGGTCTATGAAGGTTCGATCGACAATATCCTGGGGTATTTCCATATCCGCGACGCCTGGCAGTATATCGACCGGCGGGAGCAGTTCACCGTGCGTTCGTGCCTCAGGGAGGCCCACTTCGTGCCCGAGACCAAGTCCGTTCTGAAGCAGCTCATCGATTTCCAGCAGGGGCATATCCATATGGCCTTCGTGGTGGACGAGTTCGGCACGGTCAAGGGCGTCATCACCCTCGAGGACATTATCGAGGAGATCACCGGCGACATCACGGACGAGCACGACGCCGTGCTCGCGACCGTCGTGCCGGTGGGTACCGGAAGCTTCCTGGTGCGGGGCAACATCGGCCTGCGTGACCTGGGACGGTTCATCGCGCATGATTTTCCGGACGATGTCGATACCCTCTCGGGACTGATCTATACCGTGCTGGACCGCATCCCCGACGAGGGCGAAACCGTGCGCTGGGAGGACCTGAGTCTGCGGGTGGAGCGTATGCGCGGCAACCGCATCGCGCGCGTGCGGGTTAGTATCGAGGCGTAAGGCCGCTGATCTTTCAGGCGGCGTACTTGCTCACGAATTGTTCGATGAGCTTGTATTTCTGCACCTTGCCGCTGGCGGTCATGGGGAAGCACTCCACGAACTCCCAGTAGCACGGGATCTTGTGCCGCGCGATCCTGCCCCGGCAGAAACGCTCGAGTTCATCGGCGTCGGCCGTTTCTCCCGCATGCAGCCTGATCACGGCCAGGATCTGTTCCCCGTACTTCCGGTCCGGGACCCCCACGACATAGGCGTCGCTGACCTTGGGGTGGCGGTGGAGGAACTCCTCGATCTCGCGGGGATAGATGTTTTCGCCGCCGCGGATGATCATCTCCTTGATGCGGCCGGTGACCTTGAAATTGCCCTGCGTGTCCATCGTCCCGAGATCGCCGGTATGCAGCCAGCCGTCCTTGTCGATGGTCTCCCGGGTGGCCTCGGGCATCTTGTAATACCCCTTCATGACGCAAGGGCTGCGGGTGACGATCTCTCCCTGTACCCCGGCCGGCAGCTCATGGCCGCTGTAGGGGTCGACGATGCGCCCTTCGATGCCGGGCAGGAGCCTGCCCACGGTCGAGACGCGGATCTCGACCGGATCATCCCGGCGCGTCATGGTCATGACCGGCGAGCTCTCGGTCTGGCCGAAGGCGATCACGATCTCTGGACAGTGCATCCTCTCGCGCACGGCCTGCATGACCTCCACCGGGCAGGGGGCGCCGGCCATGATGCCCGTGCGCAGGCTTGAGAGGTTGACGCTCTCGAAGTCAGGATGTCCCAGCATGGAGATGAACATGGTCGGAACGCCGTTGACGGCGGTGCACCGTTCCTGGTCGATGGCCTTGAGGCTTTTCAGGGCGTCGAAGCCCTCCTGGAGCACCATGGTGCTGCCGTGGACGACGCAGTTCAGGGTGCTCATCACGCAGCCGAAGCAGTGGAACAGGGGGACATGGATGAGCAGGCGGTCTTGGGGCGTAAGACCCAGGACGTCGCCGACCATGCGGGCGTTGTTGATGATGTTGTGGTGGGTGAGCATCACGCCCTTGGGAAATCCGGTGGTGCCCGAGGTATACTGCATGTTGATGACATCGTGGGTGTCCAGGGATCTGCCGCGTTCGAGCAGGTCCTCATCCGTGACCGCGCATCCTTGGCGTAGAACTTCCGCAAAGCTGAACATGCCCGGGGTCTCCTTGCGGCGTCCCAGGTAGACGACGTTTTTCAGACAGGGCAGCCTGTGCGACTTCAGCTTGCCGGGCAGCGACCATTTGAGTTCGGTGGCGGTCTCTCGGATCATGTCGTAAAAGCTGGTGTCCCGGTATCCTTCGATGAGCACCAGCGTGGTTGATTCCGACTGCGACAGGATGTATTCGAGCTCGCTGGATTTGTAATTGGTGTTGATCGTCACCAGCACGGCGCCGATCATACCCAGGCCGAACTGCATATGGACCCATTCGGGCAGATTGGTGGTCCACACGCTGACCCGATCGCCCTTCTGCACGCCTAAGGCCATGAAACCCTTGGCCACGGCCCGGCAGGCGGCATGGAACTCCCGGTAGCTCTGACGGAGGCCGGTATCAGGGAAGACCAAAGCCTCGCCGTTTGGATGCCGTCCGGCGATATCTTGCAGGATTTCCTCCATGGTGACGTTCTGGAAACCGTTCATCTCTCCACCCCTTAGGCTTTTGTCCTTAAAACGCGGTGCATGCGACTCCACGGGTGCCTTCCATTGATATGCAAATCAAAAGCCAGGCGGAGCACCCGGCATGATCTCTGAACGATCGGCTTGATACCTTGTTTGGGGTGGGTGATTGAACCTGGCGGAGGAGGCCTCCGGAGGATTGCTTGTGGTATGGGTGCCCTTATTTATGGTGTATGCGTACTAGCGCGCATGCCCGAACCCAGGCCACAGCGTCTAGAGTTCGTACACGGTTTCGTCGACCTTGGGCGCGGATTCCCGGCGCTGCTTGCGTCCCGTTGAACCGGGGGCGAAGGGGTCTTCAGCATCCAGGATATCGCCCATGTCCTTTTCGATCTGTTCGATATCCTCGCCCCGTTCCATGCGCGCCAGGGCCTCCTCCATGCCTCCGCCTAGGGGCAGTCCGGCCGCCTCGCTCAGCTTGCGCAGGAGCTGGGCCGCCTGTCGGGGATCGTTTTCATTGATGCGTTCGGCCTGGCTGGCCAGCATGGCCATGGCCTTCTCCATGCGCGACTCGTCGATGTCCGGCAGGCCGTCCGTTGCCGCGGATGTCTTGCCGGAGGTGGTAAAGAAGACGGATACCTTGCGCTTCAGCGGCACGTCCTTGCAGTGCGGACAGGTGGGGATCTTCTCCGTGTTTACGCGCCGCGAGAAGAAACTGTAGATCGTGTTGCACTCCTGGCAATAGAACTCGTAAATGGGCATTCCATCACCTCCCTCAAGAAGTCCTAAGGCCATAAGTCGAAAGAAAAATCAAGGGGTACGTGGGCTGTCAGCGGGAGAAGAAAGCCTTGAGGGCCAGCGACTTGAGCTTCAGGCCGAGGCGGTCCAGGCCGTACCCGCTTACCGTATGGGATCCGGTCCCGAACAGGGAGTGGGTGAGGGTGGCGGCAGGGTTCACGGTATCGAATGATACGGCATGCAGTTTTTTACGGCCATGGCCCGCATTCACACACAGGGTCCGGCCGATATGGGTGTGAAATACGCCGGACATATAGGGCGATTCATGGATGTGTCCGTGCAGGGTTACGAGCGGTTGGCATCTCATAATGAATTCGCGGATGGAGCGGCTGCCGATGGGCTGTCCGTCGTACAGGGTATCCAGGCCGGAATTGAAGGGCGGCGAATGGAAGAGGCCTATGGTGTGCCCCGGGTCTTCCTGGCTCAAACCCTGCAGCTCCTCCTGGATGCTGGGGTGGCGCCGCACATAGGCGCCACCCTCAACGGATTCGATGCCCCGGGGGGAGCTGATGCAGGCATACCGGCTCGGCACGTGTCCGTCCAGGGGGGTGTCGCGGCGGACATAGTCCTTGACCCAGAAGGATGAATCGGTAACGCAGCCATAGCCCACAAAACGGTATCCACCGAGATACACCTGGTTCAGGTGCAGGTTGACGGACCGCGGCGCCGCCGAGGCCAGGTGATCCATGGCCACGACCCAGTCGTGGTTGCCGGGTATGTAGAACACATGGGTGCTTGGATGGGAGTCCATGAATCTGTTCAGCAGGGGGGCCAGGGTGGCGTCGATAAAGTCGATCTGGGTCCGAAGCGCGGTATTGAGGTCCATGCCGCCGGATACGAGTGGAGAAAGGGGTGGCAGCAGAGTCGGCAGCAGGTCGCCGCCCAGCAGGAGGCAATCGCTGCCCAACTCGTGGGCCAGACTCAAGAGCTCGCCATAGTGGCGTTCCTGGCCGTGCAGGTCGGAGGCAAAGAGTATCTTCATACAGCTTTTACAAATAATTTACATGGCATAGCTTGAAATATCCATGCATCATAGCATAATTGGAACAAGGAGAGGAGCAGCAAATGCAGAAGATCGCAAATATTGTCATGTCGGCCTGGACCATGGCGACCACCATTGTCTATACCATCGTGTTGGGGATCCCCACGATCTTCGTATCGATGCTGAGCAGGACGGGCAAGGCCCCGTTCAAGATCGGCAGGCTCTGGGGGTGGCTGATCATGAAAACCAACCGGGTGAAGATCCAGGTGGTGGGACTGGAGAAGATCGTCATGCGGAAGTCGTATGTCTTCATCTCCAACCACGCCAGCAACCTCGACCCGCCGGCCATCATCGTGGGCTTAAA